>CAZCOE010000057.1:0-10321 GCA_964500525.1 uncultured Clostridia bacterium
AACCGGCGGGGAGCCAACGGCACCGCCAGACTTAACCACATCCTCAGAATCACTGAAATGGGCATATGAGGTGAATCCGGATGGAGTAACCTGTTCAATTACAGGGCTCGGATATTGTTTGGACAGTGATATCACTATACCGACAAAAATAGACAAGTATCCGGTTACAAGAATTCGCCATCAAGCCTTTTCAAAACGCAATATTACCAGTGTTAAAATCCCTGATGGAGTTAACTATATTGGCTATAATGCATTTGCCTATTGCAAATCACTTACGAAAATAGAAATGCCGGATAGTGTTGCTTTTATTGGCGATATGGCGTTTTTCGAATGTGAAAAACTCGAAAGTGTAGTAATTCCCAAAAGTGTTACCAGTATAGGAAGAGAAGTTTTTTCTGGTTGTACTTCGCTTAATTCTGTTGTATTGCATGATGGTATTACAAGTATAGGTAGAGGCGCATTTGAGGATTGCAGTTCTCTTGCTAGAATAACAACTTCCGATAAGGTTACCAGCATAGGAGACTCTGCTTTTAAGAATTGCAGTTCCCTTATGAGCATAGATATTCCCGATAGTGTTATACATTTAGGAGATTATGTCTTTTATGGTTGCAGTGCTCTAAAGAGCCTGAAGATTCCGGACAGCATCACGATAATCCCCGGTTGTCTGGCAGGTGATTGCGCTTCACTTGAGAGTGTAGAGATTCCGGACAGCGTTGTTGTTATAAGAGGAAATGCCTTCAGAGGGTGCAGCTCACTCAGTAGTATTGAGCTGCCAGATGGCGTCATCAGCATTGGTTTTGAAGCATTCATTGGCTGTAGTTCACTTACAGAGGTAGTTATTCCGGCCGGAATAGGCATAATTCGTGCTGGAACATTCGAAGGCTGCACCAAGTTAGCTAGTGTTAAATTGCCTGAAAAAATAACGCGCATTGGCAATGGAGCTTTTTGTAGATGCACATCTCTTGCCAGCATAGTTTTACCCAAGAGGGTTATCCGGATTGATCAGGATGCCTTTTATGGTTCATCTGTTGAAAGCATAGTAATTCCGGAAAGAGTGACCGGAGTTGGCAGACACGCCTTTGGGGAGTGCAGCGCCCTCAAAGAAGTTATCTTTGAAAACCCAAGTGGCTGGAATGTTTCAGCAGAAGTGTTGGGAGATCCTGCCCAGGCAGCAGAGTATCTCAAAACAGCCGAAGTAGGTATTTCTAAATAACTAAAGAGACCCCTTGCGTCAGACGGCGTGAGGGTTTTCTTTGCGCAAAAGCTAATATCTTGCAAAGGACTTTGCGGTTTTCTATGCAATCTTCTTTCAGTGTTGAACAGATAATATGGTGCTGAGTTTCAATAAATCTTAAAAATACTCAACAATACAGCAGAAAGGACAATGGCTGTCTTTTCGGGTTCTTAGGGCATCGCATCCCTATTCGACCGTGGGAGCATAGAGATCAGAGTTTTTCACTATTCACTGGGTACCAAGGGCATGGGAGCATAGCCACCAAAGTTAAACTTTTCACTTGGATGGGGGCGGTCAAAAGTACCGAAAAGTACCAGAGAAACTCACTTTTCACTTTACACTCTTCACTGAGGGGTGTTAAAATAGCTGGATAGACTATATAAGGACGGTATATTTATGGCTGGCACAATACTCAGTGGTATGAGACCCACAGGCAAACTTCATCTGGGCAACTATTTTGGCGCCCTGGAGAACTGGGTCAGACTCCAGGATCAATACGATTGTTATTTCTTTGTGGCAGATTGGCACGCCCTTACTACAGGCTACGATTCCACAGAGGAAATTCTACCCAACATATATGAGCTGGCGGCGGATTACCTGGCGGCAGGCCTGGATCCTGACAAGTGCGCCATTTTCAGGCAGTCGGATGTGAAGGAGCACGCAGAGCTCCACCTGCTCATGTCCATGATTACACCACTGTCCTGGCTGGAGCGCTGCCCTACGTACAAGGATATGATTCAGCAGCTCAGTTCCAAGGATATCAACTCCTACGGATTTTTGGGTTACCCCGCCCTGATGTCCTGCGACATTTTGATGTACAAGGCAGACACAGTTCCCGTTGGTGAGGACCAGCTTCCTCACGTGGAGTTTACCAGAGAGATAGCCAGACGGTTTAACTACCTGTATGGCCAGATTTTCCCGGAGCCCAAGGCTCTGCTGACCAAGGCAAAGGTCCTGCCCGGCACCGATGGACGCAAGATGTCCAAGAGCTACAACAACACCATCGCTCTGGCAGACGATCCGGAGACAGTCCGGACCAAGGTTATGAGCATGATCACAGATGCCTCCCGTATTAAGAAGACCGACCCCGGTCATCCGGACATCTGCTCTGTATACGCATATCACAAGGTGTTCAACGAGGAACAGGTTCCCGAGATTACTGAGCAGTGCTGCGGCGGCTGCATTGGCTGCGTCCAGTGCAAGAAGATGCTGGCTGCCAAGATTCAGGAGTATCTGACCCCCATCTACCAGCGGAGGCAGCAGATAATTGCAGACAAGGGATATATTGACGATGTATTGGAGGCCGGCAGAGTTAAGGCCGCCGCCAAGGCCGCCGCAACCATGGACCAGGTCCGCAGGGCAATGCACCTGAACTGACGGGAACCCTATGGCAATTGGAGATAACATTCATTGGGACCTGCGACCTGTCAGACTGGAGGACTTTGAGGGACCTCTGGATTTGTTGCTGTACCTTATCGACAGGAGCAAAATAGACATCAAGGACATTCCTATTGCAGCCATCACAGACCAATATATGTCCTATCTGTACAGGGCGGAGAGGCTGGATGTGGAAGAGGCCACATCATTTATAGTTGCAGCAGCCTACCTGATGCAGCTCAAGACCAAGATGATGCTGCCTGTGCCCAAGCAGGAAGAGGAGGCGGATCCCAGAGAGGATCTGGCCCGCAGTCTGGAGATGTACAAGAGAATCAAGACCGTTTCCCAGATGCTGAGGGAGAGAGAGGCTGCCTACGGCGGCACTATGGCCAAGGCACCTGAACCTCTGCCTGCCAGAATCAACTTCTCCAACGACGATGTCAAGGTCAAGAATTTTATTGCGGCCTACCAGGAGGTTATCCGGCGAAGACAGTGGCGCATTGAGATTGAGCGAAAGCCTTTGCCCAAGGTGGTTAAGAGGGAAAGGGTGCCTATCAAGCGGGTGCTGAACACCATTGCGGCTAAACTGAAGGACAAGCATAAGTTCAACTTCAACCAGGAGTTTGACGTAACCAAGGAGGACAAGTCCGAGGTAGTAGCCGCATTCATGGCAGTATTGGAGTTATCCCGTCTGCAGCAGGTCAAACTGCAGCAGAGACACCTGTTCGGTGATATTAATGTACAGGCGGTCAAGGCAGACATAGATTTGTCCGGTGCGGGCACAGGATTTGAGAAGGAGACTTGATATGAGCAAAATACTTGATGACAGGATAACACCTGCATATGGCACGGACAGAGTCTCCAGCGACAAGTCCCCGGAACAGATAAAGGCCATCATTGAGGCATTGCTGTTTACAGCAGGAGAGCCTGTATCCATAAACAGACTGGCGGACACTATTCTGGCAGACACTGCGCAGATAGAGAATGCAGCTCTCCAGCTCCAGCTGGATTATTCAGGAGAAGCCAGAGGCCTCAGGATAATTCGCATTAACAACGCATTCCAGATGGTTACGGACGCCTCCATGTACGAACATATTCTCCAGCTGGCCGAGATTGAGAAGCGTCAGCCCCTGTCCCAGGCAGCATATGAGGTGTTGTCTATTGTGGCCTACAAGCAGCCTGTTATCAGGGCTGTTATTGAGAAAATCCGCGGCGTAGGCAGCGACAGTTCCATTGCCAAGCTGATGGAGAGAGGATTGATATACGAGTCAGGCAGGCTGGATATTCCCGGCCGCCCTATTACATATTCCACTACAGACGAGTTTCTCCGCTGTATGGGGTATAGTTCCCTGGCAGATTTGCCGCCCTTCCCGGATACCGAGGAGACACCGGATGAGCAGATGAGCCTGACAGAGGAAATGTTCCCGGAGGCAGAGAACACAGAGGAGCAGCCTGCACAGCTGCCCAAATTAGACTAGTACAGATATAACAATGAATGAAAAAACACTGCATGCCCTGGAATTTGACAAGATAACCGACATATTGGCCGGCTACGGTGTTACTCCTGTGGGCATCGAACTATGTGAAGATTTGACCCCTGTATCGGATTACCGGCAGGTGTTATCCATGCTGGCAGAGACAGAGGCTGCGGTACAGTATATTATCAAATGCGGAAACCCTCCACTGACAGCTATGAGGGACATCCGCTCCACCCTTTCCCGACTGGCCAAAGACGCCATGATGAACTCCTGGGATTTGCTGGGCATTGCAGAAACTCTGCGGATTTCCAGGCAGCTCATGTCCTACTGTTCAGAGTCCAAGAACCTTTCAGCTTACACAGGGGACCCGGAACAGACTGACCCCATCAAGGAGATCATAGCCACATTGTTTGTGGACAAGAGGCTGGAAAATGCCATCTCCTCCGCCATTATCGGAGAGAACGAGTTTGCAGACGATGCATCTCCTGAACTCTATTCCATCAGGCGCAGGATTAACGAACTCCAGGGAGGAATAAGGGACAAGCTGAATGAGCTGATTCGCTCAGCCAAGTATTCAAAATACATGCAGGACACCCTTATCTCCATGCGTGGAGACAGGTACGTGGTGCCTGTGAAGGCAGAACACAAAAACGACATCCCCGGCATAGTTCACGATACCTCATCCAGTGGCTCCACACTGTTTATCGAGCCTATGGCAGTGGTAGAGGCGGACAACAAGATCCGGGAGCTGCGGGTCAAGGAACAATTGGAAATCGAGCGTATCCTGGCCCAGCTGACGGCTATGGCCTATGGGGATCTCACCGGGCTGACTCTGGATGTGGAGGTTCTGGCCCACGTTGACTTCGTATTTGCCAAGGCCAAGTTCGCATTGGACTACGAATGCGCCTCACCCCTGATGAATGATGCAGGCATTATCGATATTCGCAGAGGCAGGCATCCCCTGATACCCAGGGACAAGGTTGTGCCCATAGACTGCAGCCTGGGGGAACGGTTCAAGGTGCTGGTCATCACAGGACCAAATACAGGGGGTAAAACCGTATCACTCAAGACAGTGGGCCTTATGCAGCTCATGGTCCAGTCTGGTCTGCAGATTCCCGCATCCCACAACAGCAGAATGTCGGTGTTTGAGAACATCTTTGCCGACATAGGGGATGAACAGAGCATAGAGCAGAACCTGTCTACCTTCTCTGCCCATATGACCAACATAGTAGATATACTGAACTCCATTCAGGGCCGCACCTTGGTGCTGCTGGACGAACTGGGCTCAGGCACAGATCCCACAGAGGGCGCAGGCCTGGCCATGTCCATATTGGAGTACCTGAACAAAATAGGCGTAGTCTGCATGGCTACTACTCATTACAGCGAGCTCAAGATATTCGCATCTACAACACCGGGAATAGAGAACGGATGCTGCGAATTTGACGTCAAAACATTACAGCCGGTGTACAAGCTGCTGATTGGCATCCCGGGCAAGTCCAATGCCTTTGCCATATCCTCCCGCCTGGGACTGTGGGATTTCATTATCGACAGGGCCAGGGAAATGGTGACTCAGGATGAACTCAAGTTCGAGGACATGCTGGTGAGCATTGAGCAAAACAGACAGGAGGCAGAGGAGGACAGAAGTCGCGCCGCTGCCATGCTGAGGGAGTCCGAGACCCGGATTCAGCAGCTGGAGGATCAGATTGCAGCACTGGAGAACAGGAGAGATACCATCATTTCCGACGCCAAGGCAGATGCCCGCAGGATTGTATCCAGAGCCAAGGATGAAATGGGAGACATTCTGGACGAAACCCGGAAGCTGTATGAGAATTACCGCAGCGAGGACTACGGCAAGCGTTCAGAACAGCTGAGAGCCAGAGTCAGGGCCCAGGAAAATGACATTTCAGAGGCAGGAGATTACCAACAGGAAGACACCGGAGTGGCACCTCAGGCCTCAGAGCTCAAGGTGGGCCAGAGTGTTAAACTGGTCACATTGAATCAAATGGCAGTGATAGAATCATTGCCTAACAAAAACGGACAGGTCCAGGTGCGTATCGGTGCCCTCAAGACCACAGCCAGGGTGGCAGACCTGCGCATAGTAGAGCAGTCCGCCAAGGCAAAGCCGGCAGGCAGGAAACAGCCTCCCAAACCGCCTCCAAGACCGGCTCAGACACCTCGCAGCATCAAGGCTGCCACTACAGATGCCAAGGTGGATCTGAGAGGTGAACTGGTTGCAGACGGCCTGGAAAAACTGGACAAGTATCTGGATGATGCCTTGATGGCAGGCCTGGCAGCGGTTACAATAGTCCATGGCAAGGGCACAGGGTCCCTGCGCAGCGGCGTTCATAGCTACCTCAGGTCCCATCCTCGAGTTAAGTCATTCAGGTTGGGGGTTGCCGGAGAGGGAGATACAGGCGTCACGATTGTGGAACTCAAGTAGCCGCACATGCGGTTTAACACATAGTAATTTATATTGGGAGAAAGACATTGGGAATCAGAGAAGATATCAGAAATATTGCAATTATTGCCCACGTTGATCATGGCAAGACCACATTGGTGGACAAGCTGCTTAAGCAGAGCGGAGTTTTCCGGGTCAACGAGGTTGTGGCAGAGAGGGTTATGGACTCCAACGACTTGGAGAGGGAGCGGGGCATTACTATTCTGGCTAAGAATACCTCTGTAACATATGGCCAGCACAGGATTAACATAATTGATACTCCCGGACATGCTGACTTTGGCGGAGAGGTGGAGCGAGCCCTGAATATGGCAGACGGCGTATTGCTGTTGGTAGATGCCTTTGAGGGAACCATGCCCCAGACCAGATTTGTATTGCGCAAGGCTCTGGCGATGGGACTTAAGATAGTGGTGGTTGTCAACAAGATTGACAGGCCGGAGGCAGATCCGGTTAAGGTTGTAGACGAGGTTCTGGACCTGTTTATCGAGCTGGGAGCCGACGAGGACCAGCTGGAGTTCCCGGTTGTATATGCTTCTGCCAGGGACGGATATGCTGTTGCCAACCTGGGAGACGAGCCGGTTAACATGAAGCCGATTTTCGACGCAATTTTGGAGTATATTCCGGCACCTCAAGGAGATTTTGACAAGACGCCCAAGATGCTGGTTTCCAACATCGAATACGATGAGTACGTAGGCAAAATCGGCATCGGCAAGATTACCAATGGCACATTCACCACAGGTCAGCAGATCCAGATTATCGCCAGAGACAACAGCATATATAACGGCAAGCTGTCCAAGATGTACTTTTTCAGCGGTCTGGGCAGGACGGAGGTTGCTTCCGCAACTGTAGGTGATATTGTGGCTGTTGCCGGTATTGAAAACATTTCCATCGGGGAAACTATATGTGTACCCGGTGACAACGAGGCATTGCCCTTTGCGGACATTGAGCAGCCCACCATATCTATGACCTTCTGCGTCAACGACAGTCCCTTCGCAGGCAGGGAGGGCAACTATGTAACTTCCCGTCACCTCAGGGAGCGGCTGATGCTGGAGCTGCAATCCAATGTATCCCTGATGGTGGAGGAGACGGACACTCCCGACGCCTTTATAGTTAAGGGAAGGGGCGAATTGCATCTGTCGGTACTTATTGAGACAATGCGCAGGCAGGGGTACGAACTGGCAGTTACCAGACCTCGTGTTCTATATCGGAATGACGAGAACGGCAATCTGCTGGAGCCCATAGAACTGCTGGTTATCGACGTTCCGGAGGAATATGTGGGTACGGTAATTGAGGCACTGGGCCGCCGCAAAGCTGAGATGACTCAGATGCACAATCCTGACAGAGGCTATACCCGGCTGGAGTTCCGCATTCCATCCAGAGGCCTTATCGGCTATAATTCTGAGTTCCTCACATCCACCCGAGGACATGGCATTATGAATCACCTGTTTGACGGGTACGAACCCTACAAGGGAGACATTAATGCCAGAAGCCACGGCTCCATGGTGGCCTTTGAAACAGGAGAAACTACAGATTATGGCTTGTTTAATGCTCAGGATAGAGGTACTCTGTTTGTAGGAGCGGGACAGAAGGTATACAAGGGAATGATCGTAGGCGAGTGCTCCAAGGGCGACGACCTGGACATCAACGTGTGCAAGAAGAAGCACCTTACCAACATGAGGGCCTCCGGCGCCGATGAGGCATTGAGACTGGAACCACCCAGAATCATGTCCCTGGAGAAGTGCATAGAATTTATTGCAGATGATGAGTTGGTGGAAATCACACCCAAGAGCATACGTCTGCGGAAACGGGTTCTGGATACGGAGCAGAGAGCAAAAATGAGAGCAAAGCTTCGCACCTCCGAGTGAAGGCGAAGCAAGGCTTCGCCAGTGAATAGTGAAAAGTGATGAGTGAAGAGTTGAGGGCGCCATGCTCCCATGCCCTTGGTACCCAGTGAATAGTGATTAGTGAATGGTGAATCGTCTCTTGGTACTTTTGACCGCCCAAAAGTACCGGGAAAAGGCGCCGCCCCCGGCGATGCTTTGCTTCGCAGTGAAGAGTGTAGAGTGATGTGTGAAGAGTTGAGGACGCCATGCTCCCATGCTCGATTTGGAAGCGGAGCACGACTTAGGGCTGTGCCCTAAGGACCCGAAGCGGTGGTGTGCTCCTATGAACGGTTATATAGTTTTCACTCTTCCATCGGGCCAAAATTTGACAAGTTTCTAGGCTAATGTTCCATTAGTTTTGGTCAGCCTCTGACCCGTGGCATCATAGGTATAGGTCCATTCACGATTGCAGTTCAATTTATCGCTAACAATTACATAGAGCATTTATGCTATTCTTATAAACAACATATCTTTGTTTGTATACATTATTCCTCCCTGACATTTTGATCTGTTGAAAATATTGTATTTACGATTTGCCGGATTACTCTTCGACCTCTCCAATTACCTTGGAATCAACAACCTTCCATTCATCGTCTATTCTTTCTATGTAGATATCAACTGCGTACCTTTTATCTTTGGTCCGAACTTCAGTGGAATAAGCATCTCTGTGTCTGAAATTTTCACATACTTGTCCTCATATGTTGTCATTCCCTCGATATGGCCACAAATCTTTTCCAATTTCTCAGAGGACTGAACGTACTCCCATTATCCAAAAAACGCATAAAAAGTTTTGTTCGTTTGGTATCTCGATTTTTTTGCGAGTTGATAATATTTTTTAGCAATAGGTAACATCGTTTTTTGTGTTTTGGAATAAAACCAATAGCCTGATTGGAAGATTCAAATTCAAACCCCAAAGCTCTCAATTTCTTTTCAAAAAGAGGAAATAAAGAGTCGGTGTTGTATTTAATATTGTTCCTCCGCTGCCTTTTCATTATCGAGCCATATTCTAATCATATTTGGATTATTGTTAATATTTTCAATACCCACTATTACACACCTCATCTTAAAGAAAACACCTGAATTATGTCACTATCAACAACCCGCTGTAAAGGGTAGTATGTAATCGGATTCCCTATTGCATCATACGTTATGCTCTCGCAGTTGAAGGCGGTCAACAAATCGTGCCACTCCGCATCACCGTAGGTGTACGTCTTGATTTCCTCACCGTTGACCGTCGACGTTGCGGTATTTGCACCGTGGCCGCCAACTTTGTAATCGTGAGACAAGAGAACCGTCCCCTTGTCTCCTGGTTTCTGATTTTCTTAATCACTCATTCATTTTGAAATACTCGCAAAAGAAGTTGACACGATCATCCTCAAAATCACGAATTTCATATGTTGAATCTTTCTCCCAACCATTTTGAGAATGGTTGATGATTTCAAAACCGTGTATTTCTAATGGCATCGACACCTCTCCAATTCTAAATCTTGAAACATTAGAAAACGTTATCCAGAAAACCACAGTTTCAAAATATATTTTCCACGATAATTCAAGCTGATTGTCCACATTTTTAAGGACCATTTCTAATATTTCTATTTTTTTCCCTTGAAAAATTTCTGCTTTTCCTATATTCATCTTTAATCCCACCTTATAGTAAATCCATCTCGATACTGTGAATTATAAGTTGTCCATGGTCATACATAATGGTCAGCGTATTGTAAAAAAACCGAATTTCCTACGAACCTTCTTCTCTACGCTGAGCCTTGCGATTCATATGGTCCTTGTATACAATGCACATAAAAATCGTGCAACCGATAACCTTGTATAATAACCCTACATATGAAGCCGGGTCTTTCCAGTAGACGTATATATGCATTATTATATTCAGAAGAGA
>CAZCOE010000058.1:0-13980 GCA_964500525.1 uncultured Clostridia bacterium
ACTAATTGCCCAAATCCGTAGAGAACAAACGAACCAGCCCAAGAAAAAATAGAACCAGCAACAGCAATTAATATGCCGGCAAAAGCGAAATCTTCGCTATTTGCCAATTGAACAATTCCTGCAATAATGCTAGCAATAATCCCAATCCAACAGAGTGTTTTCGCAAGAGATTTGATTTTATCCCCAATGTTATTAAACATAATGACACCTTCGAACAATCTTTTATATTACTATGTCATATTTTGATTATTATTTCAACATAAATGAAATTGAGTTGGAAAGGATAAGTGGACCCGACATTTCACACCACCGTGCATCAGTCGGTGTCGTAGGAGTAGAGAGTCAATTTCCTACTCGACAGCTTATCTTCCTGATTTGCTATAGCCGGTCGGTTTCTCCTCGAATCAGTTCAAACAGTTCATCTGTGATCAAACTGCCTATGCGGTATGCGTTTTCCCAGGCGCATTCCCGGTTAAGGCCGAGTTTCATAAAATAATCCGCAAGAACCCTATGACGCTCCGTGAGTTTCTCTGCAAGGGCAATTCCGACGGTGGTAAGCTGTAAGCCCCATTCTCTATTAACAGAGACCAGCCCATGGGCACCCAGCCTCTTGATTGCGCTGGTTACGCTGGGCTTGGAACAACCCAGTTCCTTGGCGATGTCTATGTTTCGCACCCGACAGGAGTCCTGGGAAAGCCGGTATATTGTGCAAAGATATATTCCTCCGGATCTTACTTTTTCCATCATAGTTCCCGGCCTCCTAAGGGCTGAAACAGTGGAGACTTTTCGTATTCGGACTCCTCTGTGAGTTTTGCTTCATATCCCAGATCGGACAAGGCCTTTATGACTCTATCCACATCCAGCTGATTCCCGATTACCACAGCCTCCTTTCTATGCCTGCTGGCTTTCACTGTTCTTGCATCACATACTCTGCGGATGGCATCATTTACGTGGCTTTCGCACATTCCACAGTACATACCGTCCACTGCAAATACATATTTCTTCATACAAATGTCCTCTCACTTAAAAGGGGAGACCGGTACACGATCTCCCCCTATCTGTTATTTGGATTTATGACAGGAGCCTGCCATGGCGCAATGGGAGCAGTTGCAGCCACAGGAGGATTTGCCCTTTTTCTTATCCCTCATAGTGACAGCAAGAGCTGCAATGGCCATGGCAATAATGATGGCTGCCGCTATAATCGTTCCAACATTATTTAAAATCCAGGAAATCATATCAAACTCCCTCACTATTTACGAACCCCTTACGTTTTTCGTAAGTTTTGTAGCCTCCTTGTAGGGGCGGACAAGCATCCAGACCATAAGACCAAGCACAATGACAGCGGCAATCAGGCCGATAAGGTTTACATTTCCGCTGAACAGGCCGCCGAACTGATTGATCATCAGTGAAATTGCATAAGCAAAGCCGCACTGATAGAGAATGGCAAACCAGGTCCATTTTGCGCTGTTCATTTCACGCCTTATGGCGCCAATGGCTGCGAAGCAGGGGGCACACAGCAGGTTGAACACAAGGAAGGAATATCCGGTGATTCCGGTGAAGGTTTCTGCAAGTGTTGCATAGACGGATCCGGAGCCTCCGTACAGAATTCCCATAGTACCTACGATGTTCTCCTTTGCAACAAGACCGGTGATGGATGCAACAGCTGCCTGCCAGCTGCCCCAGCCGAGAGGAGCAAAGATCCAGGCAATTCCGCTGCCGATTACAGCAAGGATAGATTTATCCAGCTCCTCATCTGCAAGCATGCGGAATCCGTCGGAAGTGAAGCCAAAGTAGGAAGTAAACCATACAAGGATGGTGGAAAGCAGAATAATCGTGCCGGCCTTTTTGATAAATGACCAGCCACGCTCCCACATAGAGCGGAGAACGTTTTTCACCGTAGGCAGGTGATATGCGGGAAGTTCCATAACAAAGGGTGCGGGATCGCCTGCAAACATCTTGGTCTTCTTCAGCATAATACCTGATGTGATGATAGCCAGCATTCCAATAAAGTAGGCCGAGGTTGCAACCCAGGCAGAGCCGCCGAAGATGGCACCTGCGATCATTGCGATAAACGGTACCTTTGCTCCGCAGGGAATGAAGGTGGTGGTCATAATGGTCATTCTGCGGTCCCTCTCATTTTCGATGGTTCGGGATGCCATAATACCGGGGATACCGCAACCTGTTCCGATCAACATGGGGATAAAAGATTTGCCGGAGAGGCCAAATTTGCGGAAGACTCTGTCAAGCACAAAGGCGATTCGGGCCATATATCCGCAGGCCTCCAGGAATGCCAGCATCAGGAACAGCACCAGCATCTGGGGAACAAAACCCAGCACCGCACCTACGCCTGCAACAATACCATCCAGGACTATGCCTCGCACAACTGCACCGGCTCCTTCTGTAGATACCTTTATGGCATCAAGAAGCTTTTCAATCAGGACAGGAATGCCGGGAACCCACACGCCATAGTTGGCCGGATCGGGTTCTTCACTGTATTTTTCAAGCACAGCCATGGCATTATTGTAATCTACCAGGGTGGCGGTTTTGATCTCTACGGCAAGGGTTTCTTCATCTTCTATTTCATAGGTAAAACTGCCGGTAGGTGCTGAGCCGTTTTCGTCAATATAGGCTTGGTAGCCGTGGACAATCAGGGAAGCATCCCCATATTCCGCAGATGCTTGTTCATATGCAGATGAGCCGATACCCAGGAGATGCCATCCGTCGCCGAACAGGCCGTCGTTTGCCCAATCTGTGGCTGCAGAGCCCACGCCCACCATGGAGATCCAGTATACCAGGAACATAATCACAGCGAAAATGGGTAGTCCCAGCCACCGGTTGGTTACGATCTTGTCAATCTTGTCGGAAGAGGTGAGTTTTCCTGCATTCTTCTTTTTGTAGCAGGCCTTCAGAATATTGGTTATGTAAATATAGCGCTGGTTTGTAATGATAGATTCAGCATCGTCATCCATTTCGACTTCCACAGCCTTGATGTCATTTTCCATATGCTGCATGGTTGCTTCAGGAATCTGCAGCTTCTCCAACACCTTGTCATCCCGCTCGAAAATCTTGATGGCATACCAACGCTGCTGTTCTTCAGGCAAATGGTGGACTGCTGCTTCTTCAATGTGGGCAATGGCGTGTTCCACCGAACCGGAGAAGGTATGCATGGGAATGGTTTTAGTACCTTTTGCAGCATTTATTGCCGCCTGGGCAGCCTCCATAATTCCGGTTTCCTTCAAGGCTGAAATCTCTACGATTTCACATCCCAGCTGCCTGGATAGCTCTGTTGTGTCAATTTTGTCTCCGTTTTTCCTGACAAGATCCATCATATTGATGGCAATTACAACGGGAATTCCAAGTTCAGTAAGCTGGGTTGTCAAGTAGAGATTGCGTTCCAGATTGGTGCCGTCGATAATGTTAAGGATTACATCGGGACGCTCTTCAATCAGATAGTTTCTGGCCACAACCTCCTCAAGGGTATAGGGAGATAGGGAATAGATGCCGGGTAGGTCGGTGACGATTACGTCACTATGCTTTTTTAGCTTTCCTTCCTTCTTTTCTACAGTGACTCCCGGCCAGTTTCCGACGAACTGATTGGAATCCGTGAGAGCATTGAACAAAGTGGTTTTGCCACTGTTTGGGTTGCCCGCAAGGGCGATTCTGATTTCCATAATAGGTTCCTTTCCTTGACAGTTAGGTATCGCTAACTGCTGTTCAAAAAATTTAGATGTCCAGGATCTCGATGATTTCGGCATCGACCTTTCGCAGAGAAAGCTCGTATCCACGCACAGTGATTTCAATAGGATCGCCCAGAGGCGCCACTTTGCGCACATAGACCTGGGTGTCCTTGGTAATACCCATATCCATAATACGGCGTTTTACAGCTCCTTCACCGTGAAGCTTTACAACTCGGACCGTCTGCCCGATCTTTGCATCTTTTAGAGTCTTCATTTTTTCCTTCCTTTCCGGTTAATATATAAAACCGCCTGAGCGGTGCTATACCATTATTTTTCGCGCCATTTCTTCACTTATGGCAACACGTGACTCTTTTACATTGACAATTACATTTCCTGCCAGGGAAGTGAGGACAGTAACATTGCCACCCACAACAAAGCCCAGGTTTTCCAGATGCATTCGCACCTTTGGGCTGCCTCCGATTTTCTTAACAGTGTTTTCTTCGCCTATATCAGCAAGGGCCAAGGGCATCATATTTGCACCTCCGTTTAGTTAGCTATGACTAACCATTATTCCTAAATTATGGCTAGCAGTTACCCACTGCTAACCTACACACATACTATAGTTACCCGCAGGCAACTTGTCAAGGGCTGGTTTTATAAAAAGTACACTTTTTCTACAAAAAACGGAGTTACCCTTGATTTATTTCTAAGAATGTGATAAGACAAAACCACATTAATACGGAGGAAGAAACTATGCCCATTCAGGAATCCGGAGAAATGTATCTTGAGACAATTCTGATACTTTCCAAAAGAAATAACATTGTCCGTGCCATAGATATTGCCGAGTACATGGGATATTCCAAGCCTGCGGTGAGCCGTGCTCTGGGGAAACTGCGGGAGAACAAATTGATCATAACCGACGTGGATGGATATATTGCATTCACAGAAAAGGGAAGGACTCTTGCAGAGAAGGTGTATCACAAGCACGTTCTTCTCACAGAATTCATTATGGGGCTGGGCGTGGATGAGGAAACAGCATCCGCCGATGCCTGCAGGATAGAGCATGTGATCAGCGATAAAACCATTGAGGCCATTATCAGACACGCCGGTGGAGAACAATAACAGCTGCAGACTCCTGAGAATCATGGGATTCTCGGGAGTTTTTTGCATTAGGATAATCTTAATAGTTCCTAAAGAAATCCTAATGAAAATAGCCTGGCATCCCGCTATAATTATCCATAATAGGAGGAAAAGGAGGGTTCATCATGTCCGAGAAGATATTGATTGTGGATGATGAAAGGGAGATTGCGGATCTGGTGGCAATATATCTGGAAAACGAGAACTATACTGTTTTCAAGTGCTATACCGCCAAGGATGCTCTGGATTGCATTTCAAAGGAAGACTTGGACCTGGCAATTCTGGATGTGATGCTGCCGGATATGAGCGGATTTGAGATCTGTCAGCATATCCGCGAGAAGAATAACTATCCTGTGATTATGCTCACTGCAAAAATCCAGGCTACAGATAAGATAACAGGACTAACACTGGGTGCCGACGACTATATTACCAAGCCCTTTATTCCCCTGGAATTGGTGGCTCGGGTCAAGGCACAGCTGCGCCGATACAAGCGATATAATACAGGAGCAAAACAGGAGGAGGATGTGATTGCCTGCGGCGGCCTGACTCTGAATATGAAAACCCATGAATGCACATTGGATGAGAAAGCTCTGGCCCTTACTCCCACAGAGTTTTCCATTCTGCGGATTCTCTGCCAGAACAAGGGCAATGTGGTCAGTTCCGAGGAGATGTTCCGCATCCTCTGGGGCGAAGCATATTACAGCAAGAATAACAACACCATTACCGTCCACATCCGGCACTTGCGGGAGAAGATGGGGGATTCCTTTGAGTCTCCCAGGTATATTAAGACAGTTTGGGGAGTGGGATATAAAATTGAAGGATAGGTTTGGAACAATCAGCAAAATCATTGTTATCCTCCTGGCAACTTCACTGATCTGCTGCAGTGTTATTTTTGTGGTGGATTCCGGATTTAACGGAGCCGTCGGTGACTGGTTTAAGGGCAAATTTATCAAGTTCTATTTGTGGTCGGATGAGACATCCTATACCTATATGGAGACTCTGGACTGGCCTAAACTAAAGTCCTTTATTACATTTACTGCAATCGGCGGCGTTGTGTTGTTGACACTGACAGCGATTCTTTTCTTTGTAATAGGCAGGAGGGGAATTACCAAAAAGGTGGCAGAAACCACGGCCAAGCAAATCCGAGACTATCTGGTTCTGGATGAAGGTGCAGCAAGCGTCCCCAAGGAATACCAGGGTATATCTCAATATCTGTCGGAGATTAAAAAGCAGAACAAGGACAACGAACGGCTCATGTTGGAGGAGGTCAACAAGAAGAATGATTTGATTGCATACCTTGCCCACGACCTGAAGACGCCCCTTACATCTGTGGTGGGCTACCTGAGACTGATGGAAGAGGCTCCGGATATGCCTATGGAACAAAAGGCCAAGTACATCCATATTGCCTTGGACAAGGCACTGCGGCTGGAGTCTCTCATCAACGAATTCTTTGATATTACCCGGTACAATTTACATGAGATTGCTTTGGAAAAGGAGCAAATCGACCTGAGCTATATGCTGAATCAGATGGCAGATGAGTTTTATCCGGTGCTCCAGACCCACGGAAATACCATCAACGTCACAGCCGACGAAACACTTACTGTCAACGCAGACCCTGACAAGTTGGCCCGGGTGTTCAACAACATCCTGAAGAATGCCATTGCATACAGCTATGCCAATACTCCAATTGAGATCAAGGCCGGGTCTGAAGAGGGGTGGGTGTGGGTGACCTTTGCCAATTCCGGCAAAACCATCCCGGAGCAGAAGCTGGAATCCATTTTTGAGAAGTTCTACCGTCTGGATAATGCCCGTTCCTCCAATACAGGAGGAGCCGGCCTTGGGCTGGCTATTGCAAAAGAGATTATTACACGGCACGGAGGAAATATCACCGCTGTCAGCAGCGACAATATAACCACATTTAAAGTAAATCTGCCCCAGTAATTTTAGAGAAATCTTAGGAATATCTTAACCGTCTGATAACCCCCAATTAAGAAGAGAAAAGCCCCTGTTTGGTATATTAAATGCCTGGCAGGGGCTGTTTTTTGCATCTGCGAATATGAAAAATGGAGGGGATCAAGTATGAGGACTCGGAAAAGAATCAGGTACGATTTGATTGGATTAAATGCTATGGTGGTTTTGGCCGCAATTGCAATTGCAGCGGTAATTATGATGCTGTTACAGCTGCCGAAACAGGGGAACAGGAACCCGGAAAATACAGGTGGCTCCACACCTCCGGTAATCACTGCAACACCTGCTCCCAATGATGTTATGAACACTACAGACCTGCAGGACCCAACCCAGGATGCCCAGCCTGATGCGCATAAGGCCATAACAACCTTCGCCGCGGCCCACAATCTCAGCATAAACGCCTGGCCCAGGGAGTTGATCAAGATGCTGGACGGGAACCCGGATACTAAGGACTTTGTACTGAACTATCCCCTGAAAAAGGATTTGTCACCCACTATTGATCTGAGTGAATATAAGGACAGCAAATCCGTTCCGCTGCTGCTCCAGTGGGATGAACGGTGGGGATACACCATGTATGGGGATGAGATTATGGGACTTTCCGGATGCGGGCCAACCTGCCTGTCCATGGTGTGCATCTATCTGTTGAACGACGCAAAATACACCCCACCGTATATTGCGGATTTTGCAGAGAGGAACGGATACTATGCACCCGGAAGCGGAAGCACCTGGACGCTGATTTCTCGAGGTGCAGTTGATCTGGGACTGGATGTTACGGAAATTCCACTGGATGAAAGCCGGATTATACGCAATCTGGAGGTGGATAATCCAATCATATGTGTTATGGGCCCCGGGGACTTCACAACAACAGGACATTTTATTGTGATGACCGGATATGTGGATGGCAAGATTAAGGTGAATGATCCTAACAGCCCAACCCGTTCCGGAATGCTGTGGGATTATGATGATATCAAGGGGCAGATACGCAACCTGTGGGTGCTGAGGAATCTATGATCCCATGGTCGCAAAGCGAAGCAAGCTGTGCTTTGCGACCAAGTGAATAGTAAATAGTGAATAGTGAATAGTTCTGGTCTCTATGCTCCCATGGTCTTTTGGCGAAGCAAGCTTCGCCAAGTGAATAGTTAAGAGTGAAGAGTGATGAGTTCTGGTCCCCATGTTCCAGAGATCGAATGGCGAAGCAAGCTTCGCCAAGTGAATAGTAAATAGTGAAGAGTGATGAGTTCTGGTCCCCACGGTCCTATGATCGAATGGCAAAGCAAGCTTCGCCAAGTGAAAAGGAAAGGGGCTGCAGCACCTAGGGATTATCATCCAAGTGCCACAGCCCCAATTTTGCATTATTATGCTATTAATCCCTGATTAAGGCCGGAGACCCATGCCACCCTCAAGAGTGAGTGTTTCACCGGTAAGGTATTTGAAATCGGGGTGAGCCAGCTGTACGCAGACACGGCCGATCTCGGTCTCAGGATCGCCATAGTGACCCATAGGCGGCATCTTAACATTTGCCTTGAATGCATCAGGATATGCATTCTGGAAGTTCTCCAGCTGAGCTGTCCAGGCGATAGGGCAGATGACGTTTACATTGATTCCATCAGGACCCCACTCGGTGGCGGCTACACGGGAGAGACCGCGAATGCCTTCCTTGGCGGCAGCGTAGGAGCACTGACCGTAGTTGCCGAACAATCCTGCTCCGGAGGCAAAGTTGATGACTGTGCCCTTTGTTTCCTTCAGATGAGGATAGCAGGCTTTCATATAATAGAATGCGGCATACAGACCGGAATAGAGAGCCAGATTAAAGTTCTCTGTGGTGTGGGTAGCCAGAGGTACACCGGATGCGCTGGCCTGAGCGTTGTTGATAAGTACGTCGATATGGCCAAAGGTCTTGATAGCCTCATCGATAACGTGCTGAACTACAGCCTCGTTGTCTGCGTCGGCAGATACGTCGGCCTGTACAGGCAGAACCTGTATTCCATAGAGGCGCTCCAGCTCCTCCTTGGCATCTTCCAGCTTCTTAACGTTGCGCCCTGTAATTACCAGGTTGGCGCCCTCCTTGGCATAGGCGGTGGCGATTCCGTAGCCGATAGAGCCACAGCTCTTGCCGTCGCTCAATACTGCCCGGCCTGCGCCGGTAATGATTGCGGTTTTACCCTTCAAAAATCCCATTGATATATCCTCCTAAAATGTATAATTATAAACTCAACTTACAAATAGTATGGTGAAACAGCTTCCCTTATTTGTTCATCAAATACTCGTCGATGGCCTTTGCAGCAACCTTGCCGGCACCCATGGCGGAAATGACGGTGGCTGCGCCTGTGACAGCATCGCCTCCGGCGTAAACGCCTTCACGAGAGGTGAGACCATCCTCGTTGACGATGATGCCGCCCCAACGGTTGACTTCAAGTCCCTTGGTGGTTGACTTGATCAGCGGGTTCGGGCTTGTACCGATAGACATAACAACTGCGTCTACGTCCAGGTCAAACTCGCTGCCCTCGACCTCAACAGGTCTGCGTCTGCCACTGGCATCAGGCTCGCCAAGCTCCATCTTAACGCAGCGAATGCCGGTAACAAAGCCGTTCTTGGGGTCTCTGGGGTTATCAGGATTATTGTATCCAAGAATCTCCACAGGATTGCAGAGGAGACGGAATTCGATTCCTTCCTCCTGGGCATGCTCCACCTCCTCGCGTCTTGCGGGAAGTTCATCCATGGAACGACGGTATACGATATATACCTTCTCGGCGCCAAGGCGAAGAGCGGTACGAGCTGCGTCCATAGCCACGTTTCCTCCGCCTACCACGGCAACCTTGCCACCCTTCATAATTGGGGTCTTGGGGTCGTCCAGATATGCCTTCATCAGATTGCTTCTGGTGAGGAATTCATTTGCGGAATAGACGCCCTTGTAGGCCTCGCCGGGGATGTTCATGAATCTGGGAAGACCGGCGCCGGAACCCACAAATACAGCCTCGTAGCCCATGTCGAACAGCTCATCGATGGTGAGAGTCTTACCGATAATGACGTTGGGCTCAATATCCACGCCCAACTCCTTAAGAGTCTCAACTTCCTTGGCCACGATGGACTTGGGAAGACGGAATTCGGGAATACCGTATACAAGAACGCCGCCGGCTGTATGCAGAGCCTCATAGACTGTGACCTTGTAGCCCTTCTTTGCCAGATCACCTGCGCAGGTAAGACCGGAGGGGCCGGAACCTACTATGGCAACACGATGACCGTTGGGCTGGGGAGGAACAGCCTTTCCCTCAGCATGCTCGTTGTGCCAATCTGCCACAAAGCGCTCAAGTCTGCCGATACCGACAGGCTGGCCCTTGATGCCGCGAACGCATTTCTGCTCGCACTGGGTCTCCTGGGGGCAGACACGGCCGCAAACTGCGGGAAGGGAAGAGGACTTATTAATAACCTGGTATGCACCTTCAAAGTCGCCTTCCTTAATCTTACCGATAAACTCAGGAATGTGGATGTTTACCGGGCATCCGGATACGCAGGGCATGTTCTTGCAGTTCAGACAGCGCAGGGCCTCGTCCAGAGCCGCCTCCTCGGAATAACCGGTTGCAACCTCGTTGAAATTGTGTGCCCGAACCTGCGGATCCTGGGTGGGCATCGGGTTTTTATCTAATCTCATATTTGGTTTTGCCATTTCAGTTTACCCCCTTGAACAAATTGCAGACTTCCTCATGAGCCCGGCGCTCGTAGTCAAAGTACATTCTGCCGCGAGACATGGCCTCGTCAAAGTCAATCTCGTATCCATTGAAATCCGGTCCGTCCACACAGGCGAACTTGGTAACCCGCTTGCCGTCCTGAATCAAAGTAATACGGCAGCCGCCGCACATTCCGGTACCGTCGATCATGATCGGGTTCATGGAAACAGTTACAGGAACGCCAAAGGGTTTAGCGGCCAGAGTGACAAACTTCATCATAATCAGGGGACCGATGGTGATGATCATATCGAATTTCTCACCTGCCTCAAGCATCTCCTTGAGGGGCACGGTAACATTGCCCTGTCGTGCATAGGAGCCGTCGTCGGTCATGACGATCAGCTTATCAGAGCACTCTCTGAACTCGTCCTCCAGGATCAGGAGATCCTTGTTTCTAAAGCCGATGATGCTGGTTACATCTGCGCCGAGGCGATGGAACTCCTGGGCTACAGGCATTGCAATAGCACAACCCACACCGCCTCCGATAATGCATACCTTCTTGATTCCGTCGGTATGGGTGGGAACGCCCAGAGGGCCTGCGAAATCTTCGATGAACTCACCCTCATTTTTGTGGTTCAGCAATTCTGTTGTGGCACCCACCACCTGGAAGATGATTTTGACAGTGCCTTCGTCGGGGTTGGTACCGGCAACGGTGAGCGGTATGCGCTCGCCCTCAGAGTTCACACGCAGGATGATGAACTGACCGGGCTTGGCCTTTTTAGCAACAAGGGGGGCAGCAATCTCCATTTGCGTGACAGTGGGGTTCAGTACTTTTTTTCTTACAATCTGATACATAAATCCATTCCTTCCGTCTATAATTTTTTCGCTTCATTCAATATTACTTTGTAATCAAACCCTAAATAGGAGCTATTTGATTTGCATATATTATAGCAAAGGCAGCCTCATTTAAGAAGCCGCCTTTGAACCTTTGTCCGTCCTGAAGCAGGACTGGCGGGATAAGTGGTAAGAACAGTTAAGGACTGTTTAGGATGCGCACCAGCCGCCGTCAACAGGCAGTTCAGCTCCGTTCACAAAATCAGCATCATCGCTGGCCAGGAACAGAGCAGTCTTGGCAATCTCGATGGGATCGGCAACCTCGGGGGAAGTGGCCAAAACCGGCTGAATCTTTGTATATCCGTTCATGTTTGGCATACCCATGGAGTTTGAAATCTCGGTTTTGAATCCGCCGGCAATGATGGAGTTGGAACGAATTCCGTCGTCCTTGTACATATAGGCTGTGTTTCTCGATAAAGTAACCACAGCTGCTTTGCTGGCACAGTATACGGCACCTGCACAGGTTTTCTTTGCGCCCTCAGAGGCAATATGCACAATGGAGCCCTTTGATTTCTGAGCCAGGAAAGTATTAACAGCCTTCCTGGTGGCATAGAAGGGGCCAAACACGTTGACAGAGAAGACCGACTGGAGCTTCTCATCGCTGAAATCACCAACGCCTGCCATATCATCCATTATACCTGCATTGTTTACCAATATATCCAGCTTGCCGAACTGTTCAACTGCAAAATCGATCATGCCATCATTGACCTCAGCAAGAGAAATATCTCCGGGATATACAGCAACCTTTCCGGCTGCATCCTTGAGGCTGTCAGCTAAAGCCTCCAGGCGCTCCTTTCTCCTGGCGACTGCAACCACATTCGCACCTTCCTTGGCGAACAGGGTGACAATCTCTTTGCCCATACCGCTGCTTGCACCGGTAACAACAGCAACTTTTCCATCTAATCTGCCCATAATTTTTGCTCCTTTGCATTTTTATTTTATTATGCACCAAACCATCAACGCTCAATAGAGCAAAATGAAGTGGTCGGTATTTTGTCCTGAAACACTCTTCTCAAAGTGTTATATCATAGAGATTATTGCCATGCAATATCAAGCTTTATGATAAATTGACCGTGAACTTGGCGGGTATATGGTAGGTGGTTTTTCTTTAAAAAAAGTACTGTTTTGTTAGAAAATGTGAAGTATAGTGCCGATTTGTTAATCTCATAAATGAACCAATGAGTGTGTCAGAGAATTTATAATTTAGTCAAGCAAGATTTGCCAAATCGTAATTGACTAAACTGATTTTTATGTTATACTTTATACACTGGAAAGAGGAGGTAGTGCAATGTTTATCGGAAGAGAACGTGAACTTGGTTCGCTGAACAAACTGTATGCATCAGGCAGGTTTGAATTCATCGTAATATATGGTCGGCGTCGTGTAGGGAAAACGGCTCTGATTAATCAATTTATCCAAGACAAGAGCGCTATCTATTTTATGGGCGTCGAGAGTAACGCTAAGCAAAACTTGGATAATTTAAGTAAAAACATCATTGAGTATAATACCGGATTTGAAGCCGAATCCTGCTTTTTGTCATTTCAGGCAGCTCTGGAATATGTTTTTAAACTGTCCGAAAAGGAAAGACTTATTCTTGCTATTGACGAATACCCATATGTTGCCCGGTCATCAAATAGCTTTGCCTCAACACTTCAGTTGTTAATTGATAAATACAAGGATAGATCCAAGCTGATGCTGATTCTCTGCGGTTCATCTATGTCCTATATGGAGGATCACGTCCTTGCCTACAAAGCTCCGCTTTACGGCAGAAGAACAGCACAAATGAAGCTTGTCCCCTTTGACTTTCACGAGACTTGCCGTTATTTTAAAAACTTCTCTGATGAAGATAAGGCGCTGATCTATGGAATTGTAGGCGGTACACCTCAATATCTGCTTCAGATGAACGATGAGCTGAGTATAGAGGATAACATTAAAAACACTTATCTGAATCCTACATCAGCCCTCTTTGAAGAGCCTGAGAATTTGCTCAAGCAGGAGGTTCGTGAACCGGCACTTTATAATGCAATTATTACGGCAATTGCAACAGGGGCTTCACGTATGTCGGAGATCTCCGGCAAGGTAGGGGAGAATACAAATGTCTGCTCAGTATATGTGAAAAATCTGATATCCCTTGGCATCATTAAAAAAGAAACGCCATACGGCGAAAAAACATCAAGGAAAGCAATCTACTCCATAGAGGACAATATGTTCCGCTTCTGGTATCGCTTTATTCCGGAGAATAATTCCATCATTTTCCGTGGAGCAGATGATCTTGCCTATAAGCGCATAGAGCCGTTTCTATCGGATTATATGGGCAAAGTGTTCGAGGAGATTTGCAAGCAGTATCTGTGGAAGCTATTGCTTGCCGGCAAATGCCCTGTGGAGTTTTCAGCTCTTGGACGCTGGTGGGGTAATGATCCCATAGAAAAGAGTCAGGCTGAGATAGATATTCTGGCTGAACAAGATAAAAATACAGCCCTCTTTGGCGAGTGTAAATGGACGAATGAAAAGGTTGACCTGGACATTTTAGAAACCCTTGTGAAGCGCAGCGAACTATTCTCATACAAAAAGGTGCATTACTATCTTTTTGCAAAGTCCGGGTTCACAAAAGGCTGTATAGACAGGGCTAATGACATGGGCAATG
>CAZCOE010000059.1:0-20240 GCA_964500525.1 uncultured Clostridia bacterium
ACCTGGGGCGGCCCTTTGCCTGAGTCGATTTTTGTCGTCCCGCCCACAGATTTCTCAATAACATACACCAACTCACCAATTTTTTCAAGTACTGCGAAGCATCGCTTCGCCAATCGACCATGGGAGCATAGGGACCACAACTCTTCACTCATCACCATTCACTATTCACTGGTATAGTGGAGCATGGGAGCTTGGTGTCCTCACCTCTTCTCACATCACTCTACACTCTTCACTGGGTCGCAAAGCTTGGCCCATTCGATCTCTGGATCATGGGGACCAGAACTCTTCACTCTTCACTCTTCACTATTCACTATTCACTGAATACTCGGATTCCCTTTCTTTTATGCTGACTTACCTTATGCATATGCTCCACGATTGCCATTTTATCTGCCGAAATTTCTGCACCGGAAAGGTAACTGTCAAGTTCGGCATAGGTTACGCCCATTTCTGTCTCATCTGTCTGTCCATCAAAAAGGGCCGCAGATGGTGCCTTCTCTATAACGCACTTGGGAGCATCCAGATAGCGGAGGAATTCATATACCTCAGTAACGGTAAGGTCTGAAATGGGATTAAAATCGTGGGCTCCGTCTCCCCACTTGGTAAAGTAGCCCACATAGGCTTCGCTTTTATTCCCAGTGCCTGCAACCAGACGGTTCTCCGCTGCGGCTACTGCATACAAGGTGAGCATTCTCAGTCTGGGCGCTATATTGGCAAGAGCAGCCGGATTCATAGCTGCAACGCCCTCCAGGGCCTTCAGCTCGGCCTCTTTTACAGGCGTCAGATCCACGGTGCGGGTTTCGATATTATACCTTGCGGCCACTTCCTTGGCGTCCACTGTGTCCTCATCATAATTTCTCCTGGAGGTACATGGCAGAATAATACCCACCGTGTTGTCACAGGCCGCCTTGCACAGAATTCCCACCAAGGCAGAATCCTTGCCGCCGCTGTTTCCGTAGACAATACCCTTTGCTCCGCTCTCATGGAGAACAGACTTAATAAAATCAACTCTCTTTTCAAATTCGACTTTATAATCTCTCATAAATAAACCTCTGATTAATATAGTTCCGGACGTCTGTCGCTGAACACCGGTATGCTGCCTCGAATATCAGAGAGAATCTGCATATCACAGGCTGCTGTAATAATTTCCTCCCCTTCTCCCCCAAGGGCAATGGTCTTTCCCAGTGGATCCATAATGGCGGAGTTGCCTCCATATACGGTTTTGCCCGCTGTGCCGCAGGAATTGCAGCATACTACAAACATCTGATTCTCAATTGCCCTGGCTGTGGTAAGGCTGCGCAGATGGAAAATCCGCTCCCTTGGCCACTGGGACACTACAAACAGCATATCCATTCCCTCCAGAGCCAGGTGACGGGTCAACTCTGGGAAACGCACATCATAACAAATGATAATACCGCACTTTACTCCATCCAGTGTAAAGCTGCACAGGTGTTGACCCCCGGTATAGTAAGCATCCTCCCCCATAGGAGTAAACAGATGGGTCTTGTCATATTCCCCAATACAGCTGCCATTTCTGTCAAATACCATAGCTGTATTGAACACTCTTCCATCCCGGATATTGGATACCGAACCTGCAACCACATTGACACCGTATTGCTTTGCCAAACCGCCGATACGGGACTTTACCTCTTCACCGTCTCTGCAGCACATTTTTTCCAGGTTTTCTCTGGGAAAAAAACCGGTATTCCAGGTTTCAGGCAGTACAACAACGTCCGGGGCTCCTTTCACCGCATCTTGGATCAGCTGCTCTGCCCGGGCAAAGTTCTCATCAGGATGGCCCAGTTCCATATTCATCTGCAGGCAGGATATTTTCATAGTTTTTTCTCCCTTGTCAGCAGCTTGCACAGCCGATCTGCCGCCTCCTTGGTCTCCTCCGGTTTCCCAAATGTGGAGAATCGAAAATAGCCTTTACCGCATTGGCCAAATCCGTCCCCCGGGATGCCCACCACTTGGGTTTCACGGAGCAGATAGTCAAAGAAATCCCATCCGCTCATACCGTCGGGGCATTTCATCCAGATATAGGGTGAGTTCTTGCCCCCGGTGTACCAAATGCCTGCAGCATCCAGTGCCTCCATGAAGTAGGATGCGTTTTCCTTATATACTGCCAGGTTCTCCCGGATCTGACTCTGTCCCTCGGGAGTGAATACTGCCAAAGCGCCCTTTTGGAGAATGTATGAGACGCCGTTTGTCCTGGTCTCCCGGTTACGGGACCACATTTCATTCAGGTTCATGTGGCCGTACACCAGGTTGCGGGGAACTACGGTATAGCCCAGCCGTGTGCCGGTAAAGCCAGCCGTTTTAGAGAGGGAACAGATTTCGATGGCGCATCTGTGGGCACCCTCCAGCTCATAGATGCTGTGGGGAATATTCTCTTCCTCAATAAATATCTCATAGGCTGCGTCAAACAGGATAAGGGCGCCGATCTCATTGGCAAAATCCACCCAGGCCTGGAGCTGCTGCCTGTTAAACACAGCACCTGTGGGATTGTTAGGCGAGCATATATAGAGAATGTCTGCCTTGGCTTCCGGACCGGGCTGGGGCAAAAAGCCGTTTTCCTCCCCGGATGCCAAATGGATAATTTTTCTTCCTGCCAGGATATTGGTGTCCACATATTCGGGATATGCCGGCTCAATTACCATAACAGTGTTATCCCTGTCGAACAGTTCCAATATATCTCCCAGGTCATCGCAGGCGCCGCTGGATACGAAAATCTCATCTTCGGCAACAGTTGCACCCATTTTTCCATAATAGTCCTGAATGGCCCGGCGCAGCTGGGCATCGCCCACCTCCGGCATATATCCATGGAATGTTGCTGCGTTTGCCTGGTCGTCAACGGCCCGGTGTAATGCCTTGATAACCGCATCACACAGGGGCAGGGACACATCTCCCACTCCCATTCTCAGAACCTTTTTATCAGGATTGGCCGCCAGATACTCACTTGTCTTGCGATAAATGGTATTGAACAAATATGTGTCCTTTAATTCCTTATATCTGGTGTTTGGTTTTAACATATGTCTGTTTCTCCTTCACATATGATCTGGTGCCGGTGTGGGAAATCTCACTCCGCATCAATGGTAGAGATGCCCAGGGTTACCTCCTCCAGCACATCCAGAAGCATTCTCACTGTATCCAGTGAAGTCAGCATTGCGATATTGTTCTGGGCCGCACATTGGCGAATGGCAATTCCATCGCCGTAGTGCTTCCCTGAAAGAATAGCCCGGGTGTTGATTACATAGCTCACGTAACCTGCCCTTATTGAGTCCAGAACCTCTTCGCTGCCTTCGCTCAGCTTATGGCGTATACGGGTGCGAATGCCGTTTTCCTTCAGGAAGCTGCCGGTCAAAGTGGTTGCCTCAATGTTGAAGCCCATATTGTAGAAGCGGCGGACCAGAGGCAGCGTCTCCTCCTTGTCCTCGTCGGCAACGCTGACCACCACGGTTCCGTAGTTGCGCAGTGTCAGTCCCGAGGCCACCATGGCCTTGTATGCGGCACGGTGCAGCTTTTTGTCGTATCCGATGGCTTCTCCTGTGGACTTCATCTCCGGGGAGAGATAGGCGTCCATTCCTCTGAGCTTGGAGAAAGAGAAGGCAGGCGCCTTTACATAATACCGCTCCTTCTCCTTGGGATATATGTCATGTATCCCCTGTTCCTCCAGAGACATACCCAGATTGCAGCGAGTGGCAATATCCGCCAAGCTGTATCCCGTTGCCTTGGACAAAAAAGGCACTGTTCTGGAGGACCGTGGGTTGACCTCGATAATATATACATCCTCGTGCTCGTCCACAATAAATTGAATATTGAACAGTCCTATGATGCCTATGCCCAGTCCCAGCTTCTCTGTATAGTCAAGAATCGTCGTCTTAACTTTATTCGAGAGGCTGTACGACGGATATACGCTGATAGAGTCCCCGGAATGTACTCCGGTGCGCTCCACCAATTCCATAATGCCCGGGACAAATACCCGCTTGCCGTCGCATATAGCATCCACCTCAACTTCTTTGCCGCGAATGTACTTATCCACCAAAACCGGCTTGTCCTCGTCGATTTCCACTGCGGTTTTGAGATAGTTACGCAATGCCTCCTCCTTGGCAACGATCTGCATAGCCCTGCCGCCCAGCACAAAACTGGGGCGAACCAGCACAGGATAGCCTATTTCCTCTGCAGCCTTGATTCCGGCCTGAATACTGGTTACTGCCTGGCCTTTGGGCTGGGGAATGTTCAGGGATATCAGCAATTTTTCAAAGGCATCCCGGTTTTCTGCCCGCTCAATAGCATCGCAGTCGGTACCTATAATCCTGACACCCCGCTCCTTAAGAGGTTCAGCCAGGTTTATGGCGGTCTGACCTCCGAGAGTGGCAATAACTCCCTCCGGCTGCTCCAGCTGGATAATGTTCATTACATCTTCCACGCACAGAGGCTCAAAGTACAGCTTATCCGAACAGGTGTAGTCGGTGGACACAGTTTCCGGGTTGTTGTTTATTATGATTGCCTCGTAGCCGGATGCCTTAATGGTCTGCACTGCGTGGACGGTGGAGTAGTCAAACTCCACGCCCTGGCCAATGCGAATAGGGCCTGAGCCCAGCACGATAACCTTCTTCTTATCCGAAATAACCGATTCGTTTTCATCCTCATATGTGGAGTAGAAATATGGAATATAGCTGTCAAATTCCGAGGCGCAGGTGTCGATCATCTTGTATACAGGCAGGATTCCGTTATCCCTGCGCAGGTGGAACACATCTGTCTCGGACATATTCCAGAACTCTGCAATAACCTTATCGGAGAAGCCCATTCTCTTGGCCTCTCTAAGCACCTTTACATTGCCTGTGTTAGCCTTGATCTCCTGCTCTTCCTCTACGATATTGCCCAGCTTGCGGATGAAGAACCTGTCGATGGCGGTTGCATCTGCAATACTGTCAACGGATGTACCAAGGCGCAGCAGCTGGGCAATGGCATAGATGCGGTCATCGGTGCCGATTTTCACATAGTTCAGGAGTTCCTCCTCCCCCATGCCGTCGAATTTCCTGTGATGCAGGTGGCAAAGGCCGATTTCCAGAGACCGCACTGCCTTAAGCAGGCTTTCCTCAGCAGTTCTGCCGATGCTCATAACCTCTCCTGTGGCCTTCATCTGGGTAGACAGGGAGTTGTTGGCATCCGCAAACTTATCAAAGGGGAAACGAGGCATTTTAGTAACCACGTAGTCCAATGTGGGTTCAAATGAGGCCGGTGTATTGGCAATTCTAATCTCATCCAGAGTCATTCCTACGCCGATTTTGGCAGATACACGGGCAATAGGGTATCCGCTGGCCTTGGAAGCCAATGCAGAGGACCTGGAAACTCTGGGATTAACCTCAATGAGATAGTATTGAAAGGAGTTGGGATCCAGGGCAAATTGCACGTTGCAGCCACCTTCGATCTCCAATGCACGGATGATTTTAAGGGCACTGTCCCGGAGCATATGATACTCCTTGTTGGTAAGGGTCTGGGATGGACATACCACAATGGAATCCCCGGTATGAATGCCTACAGGATCCAGATTCTCCATGTTGCATATGGTGATTGCAGTGTCGTTGGAGTCACGCATGACCTCGTATTCGATTTCCTTATAGCCCTTGATACTCTTTTCGATAAGCACCTGTTTTACGGGAGACAGGGAAAGGGCATTTTTCATAAGGGGCAGGAACTCCGCCTCATCGTCTGCAAAGCCTCCTCCTGTACCTCCCAAGGTAAAGGCAGGGCGAAGGACCACCGGGTATCCGATTCTCTGGGCAACCTCCAGGCCCTCTTCCATAGTGCCTGCAATGTCCGAGGGCAGTACAGGCTCGCCCAATTCCTGGCACAATTCCTTGAACATTTCCCGGTCCTCTGCCCGCTGAATAGAGCTGCTCTTAGTTCCCAGCAGCTCCACACGGCACTCCGCCAGGATACCCTTCTGTTCCAGCTGCATAGCCAGGTTCAGGCCGGTTTGGCCTCCGATACCGGGCAAAATAGCATCCGGCCGCTCATAGCGGATAATCTTGGCTATGTATTCCAGAGTCAGGGGCTCCATGTACACCTTGTCCGCAATGGATGTATCGGTCATGATGGTTGCAGGGTTAGAGTTGCACAGCACAACCTCGTAGCCCTCCTCCTTGAGGGCCAGGCAAGCCTGGGTTCCTGCATAGTCAAACTCCGCAGCCTGACCAATGACGATTGGGCCGGAACCGATAACAAGCACCTTTTTAATATCACTTCTCTTAGGCATTGTCCTGTCCCCCCATCATCTCAATAAAGCGGTCAAACAGATAGGCACTGTCCTGGGGCCCGGGTGCGCTTTCAGGGTGATATTGCACGCTGAAAACCCTGTCCCTCTGGCATTTCACGCCCTCAACGGTGTTGTCCAGCAGGTTAATATGGGTTACCGTCAGGTCCGTGCCCTGTAAACTGTCTTCGTCCACTGCATAGGAGTGGTTCTGGGATGTGATCTCAATCCTGTTTGTCTCCAGATTTCGTACCGGATGGTTTCCGCCCCGGTGTCCGAATTTCAGCTTGTAGGTCTTGGCTCCATAGGCCAGGGAAATAATCTGATGCCCCAGGCAAATGCCGAAAATTGGATATTTGCCAATCAGGCTCTTGATAGTCCGGATGGTTTCAGGCACATTGACAGGATCACCGGGGCCGTTGGAGATAAATATTCCATCTGGATCCAGAGCCATAATGGCCTCTGCCGGGGTGTTCCAGGGCACAATGGTAACCTTGCACCCCCGCCTGTTCAGGGAACGGACAATATTCATCTTCATGCCGCAGTCGATGGCCACCACGTGATACTTCCGGATCTCCGGATTGGAAATAGTGATCCTGTGGCAGCTTACCCTGGACACTGCGTCGGTGGGGATGTCTGTGGATTTCAATATGTTAAGTCCCTGCTCCAGAGTTGTGGAAACATGGGTTATCAGCACCTTGCGGGATCCAAAATCCCGGATGGAACGGTTCAGCTTTCTGGTATCAATGCCGTAAATCCCGGGGATGCCAAACTTCTCCATAACCTGGGATAGTGTGGCGGTGCTCCTGAAATTAGAGGGCTCGTCGTTGTATTCCCGTACAATCAGCGCCCCCATGGTTGGTGTATTCCGCTCATAGTCATCATCCGCCATGCCGTAGTTGCCGATCAATGGATAGGTCATAACCACCGCCTGATATGTATAGGAGGGGTCCGACAGTATCTCCTGATAGCCCACCATGGAGGTGTTGAATACTATTTCGCACACCTTTTCCTCATGTGCGCCAAATCCGTAGCCGTAGTACTCCTGTCCGTCCTCTAATATTAGCTTTCTGTTAAATTCCTTTACCATAGGCGGAACCTCATTTCTTCTTTTGGGACAATCGCTGCTCAAAGCGGTCCTTTCGGGTATCGGTGGGAACTCTGGTGGGATAATCTCCATTGAAACAGGCGCTGCAAAAGCCGCAATTCCCGGCAAGGGAACTGAGACTCTCTACCGGGAGATATCCCAGGGAGTCTGCGCCGATTATGTCACAGATTTCGGGAATGGTATGTTTACATGCAATCAGATGTTCCTCGGAATCGATATCCGTTCCATAGTAGCAAGGGTGCAAAAACGGCGGTGATGAAATGCGCACATGGACTTCCTTGGCACCTGCATCCCGGATCAGCTTAACCACACGTCCCATGGTGTTGCCCCGCACGATGGAATCATCCACCAAAACCACCCGCTTGTCCTTTACGCTCTCCTCTACTGCGGCCAGCTTGATCTTGACGCCGTCAAGTCTCGCCTCCTGTTCCGGTGAAATAAAGGTTCTGCCGATATACTTGTTCTTGATAAGGCCAATGCCGTAGGGAATGCCGGACTCTCGGCTAAAGCCCAATGCCGCATCCAGTCCTGAATCCGGGGCGCCGATAACCACATCTGCCTCTACAGGATGGGTCTTGGCCAGGATCTTTCCTGCCTCCATACGGGAAGCATGTACCGAAACTCCGTCGATTATGGAATCCGGGCGGGCAAAATAGATATACTCGAAGACACAGAGCTTTTTGTCCCTTTTGCCGCAATGTTCCCGTCGGGACACCAGGCCGTTTTTAGTGAATACCAGGATTTCACCGGGCTCCACGTCCCGGATTACCTCGGCGCCCACCGCCTTGATGGCACAACTCTCCGAGGCCACTACGTATATGCCGTCATGGGTCTTACCATAGCACAGAGGGCGGAAGCCGTAGGGGTCTCTGGCGCAGATCAGCTTCTGAGGGGACATAAGCACCAGGGAATAAGCTCCGTCCAGAGTGTTCATTGCCTGGCTCAGGGCATCCTCGATGGACGGTGTCCTTAATCTCTCTTTTGTAATGATATAGGCAATGGTTTCTGTATCGCTGGTAGTATGGAATATGGCTCCTGACAGTTCCAGCTCATTGCGAAGCTCCGCAGCATTGCTCAGGTTGCCGTTGTGGGCCAGGGCCATTTTTCCCTTTTGATGGTTCACTTCAATGGGCTGGCAATTGTTCCGGTTGGTTCCTCCTGTGGTACCGTACCGTGCGTGGGCCACAGCCATGGTGCCCTTGGGCAGACCGGACAAAATGCTGGGTGAAAACACCTCGCTGACCAGCCCCATATCCTTGTGGGATACAAATACCCCGTCGTCATTGATTACTATGCCACAGCTCTCCTGACCTCTGTGCTGCAGGGCATAGAGTCCATAGTAGGAAATGCCGGCCACATCACAGGGCTCAGGGGCCATAACGCCGAAAACTCCGCACTCCTCATGGAGCTTGGTATCTGGATAAATCATGATTGACCTCCGGTTTTTCCCTGTAATGCCGCACCTATAAAGCCCTTGAACAGGGGATGTGCCTTGTTGGGCCTGCTCTTGAATTCGGGGTGGTATTGAACGCCCACATGGAAGGGTCTCTGGGTGAGCTCCACTGTCTCAACCAGCCTTCCGTCGGGAGAGGTTCCGCTGAGGGTGAGTCCATTTTCCCGGAATGCCTCCCGATAGTCGTTATTGAACTCGTAGCGGTGTCTGTGGCGTTCGCTGATGCTCAATGAGCCATAGCAGCGCTCCATGGTGGTGCCTGCCTTGATATTGCAGGGATAAGCTCCCAGACGGAGGGTGCCTCCCTTGTCGATACCGTTGCTCTGACCGGGCATAAAGTCGATAACCTTGTGCTTGCACTGCTCGTCAAACTCGCCGGAGTTGGCATCCGTGATGCCCAGTACGTTCCTGGCATATTCGATTACCGCAATCTGCATGCCCAGGCAGATGCCAAAGTAGGGGATGTTCTTCTCTCTGGCATATTTTGCAGCCAGAATCATACCTTCGATTCCTCTGCTGCCAAAGCCTCCGGGAACCAGAATGCCGTCAATACCCGCCAGCATACTATCCACATTCTCTGCTGTAATTTCCTCGGAATCTATCCAGTGGATGCGGATGTGGGTGTTGTGGAAATATCCTGCATGGCGCAGGGCCTCCGCCACCGACAGGTATGCGTCATGGAGCCCCACGTATTTGCCTACCAGGCCTATATCCACATAGTTGGTTCTCGCCTTGATACTCTCCACCATTTCAGTCCATTCAGTCAGGTCCGGTGCAGGTGCATCGATACCCAGCTCACGGCAGACAACCGATGAGAAGTTGGCCTTCTCCAGCATCAATGGTGCCTCGTACAGGTTCTGCAGAGTGATGTTCTCAATAACACAATCCGGCTTGACGTTGCAGAACAGCATAATCTTCTTGAATATGGATTCCTCCAGAGGTTCATCGCAGCGGAGCACTATGATATTCGGGTTAATGCCCATTCCCTGAAGCTCCTTGACTGAGTGCTGTGTAGGCTTTGACTTATGTTCGTCGGAGCCTCTTAGGTATGGAACCAGGGTCACGTGGATAAACAGGCTGTTCTCTCTGCCAACCTCCAGGGAAATCTGTCGCACTGCCTCAATAAACGGCTGGGACTCAATATCGCCTACGGTGCCGCCGATTTCGGTAATAACCACATCTGCATTTGTCTTCTTGCCTACGCTGTAGACAAACTCCTTGATCTCGTTTGTGATATGGGGAATGACCTGTACTGTAGAGCCCAGGTATTCTCCCCTGCGCTCCTTGTTAAGCACGTTCCAGTAGACCTTGCCGGTGGTCAGGTTGGAGTATTTGTTAAGGTCCTCGTCAATGAATCGCTCGTAGTGTCCCAGATCCAGGTCGGTTTCGGCTCCATCCTCGGTGACATATACTTCTCCATGCTGGTAGGGGCTCATGGTACCCGGGTCAACGTTTATGTAGGGATCCAGCTTCTGGGCGGCAACTTTGAGTCCCCGTGCCTTTAATAATCTACCCAAAGAGGCAGCGGTAATGCCCTTGCCAAGACCGGACACTACGCCTCCTGTAACAAAAATATACTTAGTCATTTTCTACTCCTCCAGACCAACAATGATCTGCCAATTGCTTCTGCTTGTCCCCACATTTACTCCCATTCCACCGTTGCCGGGGGCTTGGATGTTATGTCATATACCACTCTGGTGATGCCCTTTATTTCATTGGTAATGCGGCTGCTGGCTCTTTCAAGCACCTCGTAGGGAAGCCTGGTCCATTCCGCAGTCATAAAGTCGTCGGTTGTGACGGCTCTCAGCGCCACCGTGTATCCATAGGTTCGGGCATCTCCCATAACGCCTACGGAGCGCAGGTCTGTCATCACCGCAAAATACTGACTGGTGGCGGATTCAAGGCCGGCGTTGCAGATTTCCTCACGGAAAATTGCATCGGCCTCCCGGAGCAAATCCAGCTTTTCCTTGGTGATCTCCCCTATTACACGAACCGCAAGTCCCGGTCCGGGGAAGGGCTGACGCCATACAAGCCGGTGAGGGATACCCAGCTGTGTGCCGGTCTCCCGTACCTCGTCCTTGAACAGATCCCTGAGGGGCTCCACGATTTCATCAAAGTCAATAACGTCGGGAAGTCCGCCCACATTGTGGTGACTCTTGATAACAGCAGAATCTCCTTTGCCGCTCTCAATAACGTCGGGATAGATGGTACCCTGTACCAACACATCCATTTTGCCCAGCTTCTTCGCCACATCCTCAAACACCCGGATAAACTCCCGGCCGATGATTTTGCGCTTTTTCTCCGGCTCAGTAACCCCCTGCAACTTGCTCAGGAACCTGTCCTCAGCGTTTACCCGGATAAGGTTGATGCCGAACTGCTTGCCAAAGGTGTTTTCTACAAAATCTCCCTCGTCTTTTCTCAGCAGCCCATGGTCCACAAATACACAGGTCAGATTGTCGCCGATTGCCCTGTGCAGCAGAACTGCCGCCACCGATGAATCCACGCCTCCCGATAGGGCAAGGAGCACCTTTTTGCCTGCCAGGGACTTTTTGTACTTCTCCACAGAGGCTTCCACAAAGTTCTCCATTTTCCACTCACTGCTGCAGCCGCATATTGAAAAAATGAAGTTGTGGAGGATTTGCTTTCCATATACCGTATGGGTAACCTCAGGATGAAACTGGACACCGTAGAGCTTGCGGCTCTCGTCACACATGGCGGCGCAGGGGCATTTGTCTGTATGGGCAATGGCAGTGAAGCCCTCCGGCAGTTTCTTTACATAGTCGGTATGGCTCATCCAGCAAATACTTTCCTCCGGAAGTCCTGCAAACAGGGCATTCTCCTCTGTATACACCCTTGTCTTTCCGTATTCGCTGCTGTCCTCTGCAGATGCGATTTCACCCCCGGACATATATGCCATCAGCTGAACTCCGTAGCATATGCCCAGAATCGGCAGACCCAGATCCAGAATCTTGGGGTCGTAGTGAGGTGATGCCGGGTCATATACGCTGTTTGGTCCGCCTGTAAAAATGATGCCCTTGTAGCCGGTCTCCTTGATCTGCTCAGGAGTTATTCTGTTATAGGGCTTGATTTCTGCATATACCTGCTCGGAACGGACGCGGCGTGCAATAAGCTGATTGTATTGACCGCCGAAATCCAAAACCAGGATCTTGTCCACTGTGTTTGCCTCTTTTCCTAAAGATTAATTACTTTGCTATCTGATGACGATACTGTCTCTCTCGGGGCCCACTGAAACATACTTGATGGGACAGCCAATCTGTTCCTCTATGTAGTTCACATATTCCTGTGCCGCCTTGGGCAGGTCCTCCCAGCTCCGTGCGCCGGAGATATCGCATTTCCAACCCTCAAAGTATCGAATAACCGGTTTTGCATTCTTAAGGGCTGATGGGAAGGGGAAACGCTGGGTCTCCTCTCCGTTAATCAGGTAATGGGTGCATACGGGAATCTCGTCCATGTAGCTGAGCACATCCAGCTTAGTAAGGGCGATGGCCGTTGCTGCCTGTACCTCAACGCCGTACCGGGTTGCTACGATATCCATGGGGCCCACTCTCCTGGGTCTGCCGGTTTTAGCTCCAAACTCAAAGCCTTTTCTCCGGAGTTGTTCCGCCTCCTTGCCGAACATCTCGCATACAAAGGGGCCCTCTCCTACACAGGTGGAATATGCCTTTGCCACACCTACCACCTGGTCCATCCTGGCGCCGGGCAGTCCGGAGCCGATGGGGGCATAGGCTGCCGTTGTGTTGGAGGATGTAGTGTAGGGGTAAATTCCGTAATCCAGATCTCTGAGAGAGCCCAGCTGAGCCTCAAAGAGGATGTTCTTGCCATTTGCCTGGGCATCCTTCAAAAATGCACCGGTATCGCAGATAAAGGGCTTGATCTTGCGGCAATAGGTTTCCAGCCATTCATCCAGCATTGCCATGGTATATGGCTTTGCGCCGTACACCTTGGTCAACGTGAGATTTTTCCACTTCATCAAGTCTGACAGATGGGCTCTCAATTCTCCGGGGTAGAACAGTTCCCCTGCGAGAATAGTCTTCTTCTGATACTTATCTGAATAGAAGGGGGCAATGCCCTGTTTGGTGGAGCCGTATTTCTTATCTGCCAGGCGCTTTTCCTCCAGCTCATCCAGATCCCGGTGCCAAGGCAGCAGCAGGGATGCACGGTTACTGATTTTGAGATTGTCCGGTGAGATGGGCACACCCTTTGACGCCACATCCTGGATCTCCGCCCACAGGTTCTCGGGATCCAGAGCAACACCGTTGCCCAGTATGTTCACCACACCCTGTCTGAAAATACCCGATGGAAGCAGGTGAAGTGCAAACTTCCCCTTTTCATTGATTACGGTATGTCCGGCATTGCCGCCGCCCTGAAAGCGAACCACCACATCATAATCCTCGGTGAGCAGGTCCACCATACGGCCCTTTCCCTCGTCACCCCAGTTGATACCTACGATTGCACAGTTTGCCATAATAACACCTCCGTTACATATGTTCTGTAAGACGTTGTAAGTCCTCTCATCATTTTTGCCCATGCAAATACAGTCCCGCCGGGATCCCGACGAAACCGGTCTATATACAATTTGTCACCTGGATTGTTGTTCCACAGCCCGGAGGCGTGGTCAATGAACTCATGGGCAGCAATGCTATGGTCCCTGAAGAAAGCCACCGGGAGTTCCGGGTCCTTAGCTGCAAATACTTTCTTGGCTTTTCCTTCGCAAAGCTGCTCTATCCGAGTCATCTCTATGTATCTCCGAATTCTACTAACGCTTTTGAAAGCAAAAAAGGCAATGATGCTTTAATGGGAAAACATTAAAGACTCCATTGCCCTTGTATCCTATTCAATTGCCTCCAAAAGGAGACAAAGGTACTTCGAATCTGTTTCTCAAAGACGCCCTTGCCTTTTCCACCCCGGTTTTATACTATTTTTCGATGAATTTGTCAATCGCTTGGACATGGCTTTTATAAAACTCGTCAGTGATTGGAAATGCTTCTTAATGTATCTTGCTTTTTAGAATATCTGCAAGCAAAACCGGGTTTGCCTTTCCGCCGGTATATCCCATGGCAGTGCCCATCAAGGCCTCAAAGGCCCTCTCTTTGCCTCGGCGATAATCATCTGCCAGCTTTTCATTTGCCTCTATAACCCGAACAGCCACTGCAGCCAGCTCCTCCGGATCGTTTATCTGCATGAGTCCCTCCTGTTCAACCACTGCCACAGGGTCAAAGTCGGATTCCCACATTCTCCTCAGCAATTTCTTCACAGTGGATGAGTTGATTATCTGCTCACCGAACAGGGTTGCCAGATGGGCCATATTCTCAGGTGCAACGGGGCAAATGAACTCATCCTTGTTCATAGCCATTATTTCGGTTATGAAGATATTTGCCGCAATCTTGTAATAGTCAGTATATTTCACAACCTGCTCATAATACCTTGCCATATCCGGATCGGACAGCAGGGCGTCGCTGTCACGAGGTGAGATGCCATAGTCTTTGATAAATCTCTGCTTTTTTGCGTCAGGCAGTTCACCCATACTGCCGGCCAATTTCTGAATATCCTGGGGTGACAATTCAATGGGCGGCAAATCCGGATCCGGGAAATAGCGATAGTCATTTGCGTTTTCCTTGGTTCGCATTGTATACGTCTTTTCCGTCTCCTGGTTGAATCTTCTGGTCTCCTGAACTACTTTTCCCCCGGTTTCAATCACCTCAACCTGTCGTCTGAACTCATATTCGATAGCCTTGACGACATATTGGAAGGAGTTGATGTTCTTCATTTCGGTACGGGTCCCCAGTTCCTCCTGCCCTTTCCTGCGAACAGACAGGTTTACGTCACAGCGGAAGGAGCCCTCATTCTTCTTGCAGTCCGAGATTCCGGTATAGAGAATAATCCCGCGGAGCTTCTCCAGGTAGGCCCTTGCCTCCTCCGGGGAGCGGATATCCGGCTGGGATACGATTTCAATGAGAGGAACGCCGCATCGGTTGCAGTCGATCATGGTTCCGTGTTTATCGTCGTGAACCAGCTTGCCTGCATCCTCCTCAATATGAATCCGTGTAATACCGATTCTCTTTGAACCGGATTGGGTTTCAATGGTTATATATCCATTTTCACACAGGGGAAGGTCATATTGGCTTATCTGGTAGGCCTTGGGCAAATCGGGATAGAAATAGTTCTTCCTGTCCTGCTTGGAATAGTTGGCGATGGTGCAATTCGTTGCCAATCCTGCCTTAACCGCATATTCCACAACCTTCCTGTTCAGCACCGGCAGGGAGCCGGGCAGTCCCATGCAGACCGGGCAGACCTGGGTGTTGGGGGCAGCCCCGTATGCCGTAGAGCAGGAGCAGAATATTTTCGTCTTGGTGTTGAGTTCCACATGGACCTCCAGGCCGATAACCATTTCGTAATCTTCTATCATTTTTCTCTCCCTCACTTTCCTCTGGTTTCAAAGGCATAGCCTGCCCGGTACAGCATTCCCTCGCTGAATGGAGGGCCGATCAGCTGCATACCCACCGGCATACCGTCCTCCCCCAGGCCGCAGGGCAGGGAAAGGGCAGGTATTCCTGCAATATTGATGGGAACACTGTATGCATCTCCCATATACATCTGTAATGAATCTCCTGTTTTTTCTCCGATTCTGTATGCTGTGGTGGGAGCTACGGGAGAAATGATGAAATCGCATTTTTCAAAAGCCCGGTCAAAGTCACTCCTCACCAGGCTCCTTACCTGCAGTGCTTTCTTGTAGTAGGCGTCGTAATATCCCGAGGAAAGGGCAAATGTTCCCAACATAATCCGCTTTTTCACTTCCGGTCCAAAGCCCCGGCTGCGGCTCTTTCTGTAGAGTTCGTCCATGTCGCTGCAGTTCTCACATCTGTATCCGTATTTCACACCATCAAACCGGGCCAGGTTGGAGGAGGCCTCTGCCGAGGAAATCACATAGTAGGCAGACAGGGCATAGTCAATGGATGGCATGGAAACCGACACAAGCTCCCCTCCCAGTTCGCCATAGGTCTTGGCGGCGGCCAGCACCTTGTCCCTCACATCCCGGGATACTCCCTCTCCGAAAAACTCATCCGGAATGCCGACCTTCATTCCCTTCACGGATTTCCCAATATTCCCGGTAAAGTCCTCCGGTGCGCACTTAACAGATGTGGCATCCTTACTGTGGTAGCCGGCGATTTCGTTCAATACCAGCGCGTTATCCAAAACCGTACTTGTAATGGGCCCGATCTGGTCCAGGGAGGATGCAAAGGCAATCAGTCCATATCGTGAGACCCTGCCATAGGTAGGCTTCATACCCACAACTCCGCAAAAGGATGCAGGCTGACGAATGGATCCTCCCGTGTCCGAGCCCAAGGTATATGCGGCCTCCCCTGCCGCAACTGCCGCAGCAGATCCTCCTGAGGAGCCGCCGGGAACTCTGTGGGTGTCCAATGGGTTGCGACAGATCTTAAAAGCCGAGTTTTCAGTGGATGAACCCATTGCAAACTCATCCATATTCAATTTGCCCAGGATGATTGCCCCGGACTGTTCCAGCTTCTCCACCACATGAGCGCTGTAGGGAGGTACATAGTTCTCCAGCATTTTAGATGCACAGGTGGTTCTGATGCCCTTTGTACACATGTTGTCCTTGATGCCGCAGGGGATCCCGGCCAAGGGAGACACATTCCCGGCAGCACCTTCCCCTTGGTCAAAGGCTCTGGCTCTCTCCAGCGCCCGATCTGCAGTTACTGTAATATATGCGCCGATGGTTTCCTCCTCTGCTTCGATCTGATGCAGGTATGCCTCAGTCAGTTCCAATGAGGAATATTCCTTTTTGCGCAGAGCTTCTGCATGCTCATAAATTGTTCTCTGAGTCAATTCCGACATACTGGGTTCTCCTTTCAATCCTCAACTACCCGGGGAACCAGGATATATCCGCCATACTTTGAACCTGCTGCAGCCAGCAGCTCTTCTCCCGAAAACTCCTGTTCCACCACGTCCTCACGGAGCACATTCTTTATAGGGACAATATGGGCGGTCCCTTCTATACCTGTGGTGGGAGCGGTGCTGAGCTTATCCGCAAATGCGATGATGCGCTGCATTTCCTCATGGAGACTGTCCTTATCCTCATCGGGAATTTCCAGGCGTGCCAGATTTGCAGCCATTTCCACATCTGTGCTGCCTTTACCTCTGTTTATCCCCATCTTGCCAGCCTGGCTGATTCCCAGTGGACTATCCAGGCCCAGTACATGGAGCTGCTCAGCATCTACCGGTTGGGGTGCATCGGTCATTGGACAGGAGGCATCCTTAACCTTGGGAAATGCAATAACATCCCGGATGGAATCTGCACCTACCATCAGCATTACAAAACGGTCCAGCCCAAAGGCAAAGCCGCCGTGGGGAGGAGTCCCGTATCGGAAGGCATTGACCATAAAGCCAAATCGCTGTTCTATCTCATCTTCGCTGAATCCCAGGGCCTGGAACATCATCTTCTGCACATCCTGCCTATGAATCCTTATTGAACCGGAGCCCAGCTCCACTCCGTTCAGAACCACATCATATGCCTGGGCCCGCACCCTGCCGGGATCGGTAAGGAGGTATTGCACGTCCTCCGGATATGGCATTGTAAAGGGGTGGTGGGTGGATATCCATCGCCTTTCCTCTTCGGAATATTCAAATTGGGGGAAATCGGTGACGAATAGGAATGCGTATTTGTCCTTGTCCCTGAGCCCCAGCATCTCCGCCACATCCACACGGAGGCTGCCCAATACTTTGCGGACTATATCCGGTTTATCTGCGCAAAAGAAGACGAAATCCCCGGGAACAGCATCCATCTGCTGCAAAATCTGCTTCATCTCCTGCTCATCAAAGTATTTTGTGAGGATGGAATAGATCTCTCCATCCGGGCGGTAGGCTATCCAGGCCATACCCTTTGCTCCGTAGGAAATTGCATTTTGGGTAAGGGTTTCAATCTCAGTTCTGGAAAAACCGGCACAGCCCTTGGCATTGATTGCCCGAACCACCCCTCCCCGGTCACACACCTTTCTGAAAACCGAAAAGGAACATCTGCCGGCAATATCTGTCAGGTCAACGATTGGCAGATCAAAGCGGATATCCGGTTTGTCGGTTCCGTATTTGTCCATAGCTTCGGTCCAGGTAATTCGTGGAAAATCATATCCGATTTCCTCCCCCTTGCAGCATTTGAATATGTGCTTGAACATGCTTTCCAGATGTTCCCAGATATCCTCCTGTTCCACAAAGGACATTTCCATATCCACCTGGGTGAATTCAGGCTGACGGTCTGCCCGCAGGTCCTCGTCGCGGAAGCACCGGGCCACCTGATAATACTTGTCAATACCGCCAACCATCAGCAGCTGTTTGTATATTTGGGGGGATTGGGGCAGGGCATAAAAACTGCCTTGATGAACCCGGGAGGGCACCAGATAATCCCTGGCTCCCTCCGGTGTGGATTTGCACAGAATAGGGGTCTCAACATATATAAAGCCCTTGCTGTCCAGATAATCCTGGGCTGCTTTTTGAATAAGGTGGCGGGTGCGCAGGTTATCCACCATTTGACTGCGCCTGATATCCAGATAGCGATAGCGAAGCCGCAGGTCCTCCCGGACGTTGTCGCAATCGTCAATGGAATAGGGCAGCCTTTCCGCCATGGAAATCAGTTCTATTTTGTCTGCTGCCAATTCTACGGTGCCGGTTTCGATTTTGGGGTTCACGGTGTCCGGTGACCTCTTCCTGATCTTGCCTCTCACGCTGACCACAGACTGCATGCGCAGTCTCTCTGCCAGGTTGAATTCATCACCGGATACCTTTGCGGCATCTACCACGACCTGCAGCACTCCTTCCCGGTCCCGCAGGTCCAGGAATATTACGCCTCCCATATCCCGTTTGGTGATTACCCAGCCCGAACACACTTGTTCAGTGCCCATATGAACCGGACGGACAAGTCCACAATATAATGTCCTTTTCATGTATAATTTCCTCCTGAGTCTGAAAATTATATATTCCTGCTGTGTCCCGCCGGCAGCATGTTCAAATCTGCATAAAATTACAAAGAAAGCACCGGTTTCCAGCATTACCCATAGTCACAAAACATCTGATTATAGATGTTTCAGCATACTACAGGGCGATTGCTGTACTCGCGGTGCCACCTGTATTTTTTTCTCATTTCCAAGCCTCCAACAAGGCTCTGTCAGCTGACGTGTGACGAAACGGCGCACCTACTGAGGGAATTCCCTTTCGGATTGCAGCTCGAAAAGTGTTATTCATGCAGGCTGTCTGTACGGCTTCCATCGTCCCGTACTCGCTGTGAGCCAGTAATCCGCATTACTTCTCTTTTCTCAAACGCCTTTGAGATATTTAGTTCTGGTGCTGATTCCACCAATGGAACCGGTCACCTGCCGACCCGGTGAAATGCTGCAGCTCCTGCAAAGCCGGGATAATAACCCAATCCCTGCAACATGCAGTTTTATCACCGATAGGGTAATTCGCTGCAGCTCCTGCGAAGTCGGGGTACGACAATAATCGCACCAATTGGTGCATCTATGCTGTCGACCCGGTGAAGCGCTGCAGCTACTGCAAAATCGTGGTCCTACCATAATTACACCAGTCGGTGCAGTTATCCCGCCGATACAGTGAATCGCTGCAGCTTTCGCTGAGTCGAAAAGCCAAACATAAGGGATACCGGATTCCCCGGCATAGGCGCATCATATCTCCCTATGCCATAGGAAAACCATTTTCTATCTCACGCCGAACAACAGGTCAGCGTAGGTGGGCATGGGCCAGTAGGACTTTGCCGTCAGAGTCTCTGCCTCGTCACAGGCAAGCCTTAGCTCACTCATAAGCCCCAATACTGTATTGCGAATCATAATGGACTCGGCCTCCACATCCTCAGCCTTGTCCAGAGAAATCAATGTCTCAGCCAATTCATCTGCCTTGACTGCAATCCGGTCTGTAAGCACGGAGAGTCTCCTCACCACACCGGTCTCATAGCTGCAGGCAAGTGCTGAATCCAGTGCCTTCTTGGCGGCAGCATCCCTTGCCACATCTGCAGTATATGCCTCGATGGCGGGAGCAATCTGAGTCTTTGCCATATCCACCATGGTGGTTGCCTCAATGACAATGGTCTTGCAGTAGTTCTCCAGCATGATTTCGCATCTGGACCGCAGTTCTGCCTCGGTAAATACACCTTGAGATGTGAGCATATCCACGTTCTTCTTGTCCAGCAGGTGGGGCATGCAATCTGCGGTGGTGCGGTAGTTTAGCAATCCCCGCTTCTCGGTGGCCTCCTTGATCCAATTGTCATCGTAGCCGTTGCCGTTGAAGATTATGCGCTTATGCTCTTTAATTACGCGCTTTATAAGGTCATGAAGCGCTTTTTCAAAATCGGAGGCGCTTTCAAGCTCATCTGCAAATTG
>CAZCOE010000060.1:0-9655 GCA_964500525.1 uncultured Clostridia bacterium
CCGGACACTTCCCTTATCGCCCAGACCCTCTCGGGATTCGACTTCCCTCCTTTATTGGACCAAAAATAATAGGACCACCCATCTTTATTTAGGGTGGCCCTATTATTTTTGGTGGAGATGGTGGGAGTCGAACCCATTACCTCTTGAATGCCATTCAAGCGCTCTACCAGTTGAGCTACACCCCCAAACGGCCTACTAATTATAACAAAAGATATAGCCTTGTCAAGGCACTAAATTAAGGATAAACTTAACGGGTATCTTTTTACAAATAAAATTATGCCGAGGTCTGCTTTGAGCAATATTACCACTATAGATACCATATTGTTTGACCTGGATGGCACTCTGCTGCCAATGGATGATGAGCGCTTTATCGAACTGTATTACGACGGTATGGCTATTGTGGGCCAGCCCTACGGACTCACCCGACAGTACCTGTACGATGTGGTTGAGGAGGCCTTTGTCACCATGATGCACAACGATGGCTCCATGACAAATCAGGAGCTGTTTTTCAGCCGCATGAAGGAGAATGCCGGGCCCAATTATGACCTGATTCTCAAAATTTTCCACAGATTCTCGGATGTGGAGTTTGATACAGTCAGGCAATGCACCGACTGCAACCCTATGGCAGGCCAATGGATACGGACCTTGCGGGACAAGGGATACAGGCTTATCCTGGCTACCAACCCACTGTTTCCCGCCAGATGTACCAGGCGCAGAGTTCAATGGGCGGGTATGGATCCGGAGGACTTTGACCTGATTACCTCCTACGAGGACTACTGTTATGCCAAACCATCCCGGGAATACTTTGAGGAGGTTATGAACCGCTGCGGAATTATTCCGTCTCAATGCATGATGGTAGGGAACGACGTGCGGGAGGATATGGTGGCAGCAGATTTGGGCATGTGTGTTTACTTGCTCAAGAATAATATGATAAACTCAAGGAATATGGACTTTTCCATGTATCCCCAGGGCTATTACCGGGATTTCACCAATGTGGTGGCAGAGCTCCCGGCCCTCTGAGCCATGGAATTAGGGATTTATTTACGGGTAATTAACATAGTACTAATAGAATGATTTCATTATTTACATGGAGGATCTGACATTGATAGAGGTAAGAAATTTAACCAAATATTATGGACCTCACAAGGCTGTAGACAACCTGAGCTTCACTGTGGAGCGGGGCCAGATTTATGGTTTTTTGGGACCTAACGGAGCAGGCAAGTCTACGACCATGAATATCCTTACCGGCTGCCTGGCAGCCACAGAGGGCACGGTCCTGATCGATGGTCACGATATTCTGGAGGATCAGATTGCAGCTAAGAAGTGCATTGGCTATTTGCCGGAGATTCCGCCCCTGTACCCTGATATGACCCCCAGGGAGTACCTTATGTTTGTGGGAGAGGCCAAGGGCCTGTCCGGTGCAGAGCTGCGCCAGGCTGTGGAATACGTATGCAAGCGCACCAGTATTGAGGATGTGGCCAACCGCCTCATTCGCCATCTGTCCAAGGGATACAAGCAGAGAGTAGGTATTGCCCAGGCCATATTGGGCAATCCTGAAATAATCATTCTGGACGAGCCTTCAGTAGGACTGGATCCCACTCAGATTATTGAGATCCGGGACCTGATCAAGGACCTGGCCAAGGATCGTACAGTTATCCTCAGCACCCACATCATGCAGGAGGTTACAGCCATATGCAACCATGTGCTGATTATTAACAAGGGCAAGCTGCTGGCTAACGACACCCCGGAGAACCTGTCCGACATTCTTATGGACAGAGTATCCTTTGACCTGGTGGCCAGGGGAGACTCAGTCAAGATTATCAATGCAGTTCAGGCAGTCAAGGGAGTGGGCAGCGCATCCATTCTGGACACAGATGGAGATGCAGTGCATGTGCTGGTGGATTGTGCCAAGGACGCGGACCCGGAGGAGGATATCTTCTACGCCCTTAGCGACGCCAGATGCCCTATTATCAAAATCGAGAGACAGGAGATGACTCTGGAGCAGGTATTCATACGCATTACCAGCCAGAACATCGACACTACCGAAACAGATTTAGACAGCCACGAGGAGGAGAACTGATCCATGGGCGCAATTTTCAAGAGAGAGTTTAAGTCATATTTCACCAATCTCATCGGAGCAATTTATGCTGCGGTTTTCTTGGTAGTGGTTGGACTGTACACTTCGGTATACATTTTTGAATATGCCTATCCAAACTTTGAGTACGTAATCGGCAGTATACTTTTCATGCTGATTATTCTGGTGCCTATTCTGACCATGAGGACAGTGGCAGAGGACCGCAAGCTCAAGACCGACCAGCTGCTGATGTCACTGCCCCTTACATCCACCAAGATCGTGCTGGGCAAGTACTTCGCACTGCTGTGCTTCTACCTGATTCCCTGTGCAATCATCTGCCTGTACCCGTTGATTATCTCCATGTTCGGCGAGGTGTTCTGGGCAACCACCTATTCCACACTGATGGCATTTATGCTGCTCAGTGCTGCGCTGCTGGCCATCGGCATGTTCATATCATCTCTCACTGAGAACCAGATTGTGGCCGCAATTATTTCCGTATTGGTGGTTCTGTTCACTTATCTGGGAACCAGTATCGCAGACATGATTCCCGGCACTCCCACGGTTTCCTACATCTGCTTTGTGGTATTGGCGTTGCTTGTATCCACACTAATCTACTTTATGATGAAGAACATATTGATCCCGGTCATTGTGTCCTTTGTGACTATTGCAGGTCTGACAATTGTATTCTTTGTGGACAGCACCCTGTTGGCCGGAACATTCCCTGCAGTGATGGATTGGTTCTCCCTGTTTGGCAGAGTAGACTACTTCATCTATGGCATATTCGATATTCCGTCTATCATCTACTACATTTCTGTCACAGCTCTGTTTATCTTCCTGACTATCCAGTCTGTGGATAAGAAGAGATGGTCCTGATAGGGGGTGGCAAACATGAACAAGAAGACTAACAAAAGACTATTCAAAAATGCAGGATATTCCATTGTGGTAACTGCAATTGTGGTGGCAGTTGTCATACTGCTGAACGTTTTGGTATCTGCAATTCCTGAAAAATACACCAGATTTGACATGACCAAGACAAATCTCTACACGGCTACCTCCGAGGAGACAGCCAAGTGCCTGGGCCGACTGGATCAGGACCTGATTGTATACTACCTCTGTGCAGCAGGAGAGGAGGATATGACGGTTAAGACCTTTGTGGAGAACTACGTGGGACTCAGTGATCACATTTCCCTGAAGTATATCGACCCGGTTGTATATCCCAACTTCTATGCCAACTACGGCATCGAAAAGCTCACATCCAACACAGTAATCGTGGAGAATCAGAACCTGAAAGACAAGGAAGGCAAACCCCTCTATTTCGTAATCAACGGAGGAGTCAGCAGCACCACAGACACCACAGAGGGACTCAGCGAGTTCTACGGCTGGACAATGGACTCCAATGCCTACTACAACACAGGAACGATGGTATACTATCCCGCATCCTTCGTGGGAGAGCAGCAGATGGCAACAGCTGTTAACTACGTTACCAATACAGTATGGCCCCAGGTATACGTGCTGTCCGGCCATGGGGAGGATGACCTGACCTATTGGCATAATGTTATTTCCAATAATATAATCCAGTTTAATACCCTGTTGCTGGGAGAGTCTATTCCCGAGGATTGTGACATGATAATTGTATACAACCCCAAATTTGACCTGACGGATGCAGAGTATGAGCTGCTGTCCAAATATCTCAACCAGGGCAAAGATATAGTATTTATGATGCAGCATTCCAAGGAGTCGGACTTTGCCAACTTCAACAAGCTGTTTGAGTCCTATGGCTTCACTATGGACAACGACAACTACATTATGGAGCTGTCTCCGGACCACCTGCTGTCTGCAAGTTATCCCTATATCTTCGTGCCCACACTGGGAGAGGACAAAGCATTTACTACAATCAAGAAGAACAACCTGTATGCCCTGAACTACTACGCTTTGCCCATCAGCGAAACCGCCAGTCACAGGAGTTCCATTACATTTAACCCAATTTGCTACACAGATACCGGATATCTGGCAACCTGGGAAGGAGACGAGTTCGACAATTCCAGCACCTCCAAATACGTATCCGGTGCCCACATTGTGGAAGCATACGACGAGATTGAGACAAATATCTACATCTTTACAGGAATCTTCTTAGGAGACAGATCCTACAACTATATGGCCCTGTCCGATATTCTCAAGGAGTCCTGCAATGTGAACCTTACTGTGGAGATTGACAGTGTGGATCTGGCCTATGATCGGCTGTCAATATTGGAGTCTGAGGCCAATACCTGGAGCACTGTGGTGCAGATTGTTATACCTGCAGTGGTTCTCTTGGCAGGTGTCATCGTATTCATCATCAGGAGAAGAAAGTAATGAAGAAACCATATGTAATTATTGTGCTGATAGCAGTACTGGCATTGATTGTGGCAGGAGTATTCCTGGTCCGGGGACTTGGCAATGACAAGACTACAGATCCCACAGCGGATGCTAAGCGGGAGTTTGTCCTGGTATCCAAGCCCAACTCCGATGTGGACTACTTTGAGTACACATTTGAGGGAGAGACCGTCACTATCAGGCGGGACGGAGACAAGTTCTATGCACAGGAGAACCCGGAATTCCCACTGAACCAGGATGCGGTAATTCTCATGCTGGTTTACTCCAGCAATGTGACTTCCAATCAGCAGGTGGATACCAAGGGGGTGGACAACCCGGATACCACCTTTGGCTTTGACAAGAGCCCCTTGGAAATAAAGGTGCATATGTCGGACGGGACAGTTATCACAGAGACCTTTGGCGCCTTCAACGGATTCACCAACAGCTATTTCTTCAAAACCTCTGCCAAAGAGGGGGTCTATTTAATGAATGAGAGTATGCTCAAATACTTCTCATATCATCTGAATGAGCTGGCAGCTCTGCCCACAGACTGGTCTGAGTTTGATCTGTACACAGCTGTGCAATTTGCTGTTAAGTCACCGGACAATACCTACGAGTTCGCCGCATATGGTCAAGGCAACCCGGACTATTATGACAATACTGCAAACAACTACTCCTGGTTCCTGGGATTCCCCTACAAAACACCTCGTGCCTGCAGCACCTCTCCTGTCCAGGGAGTTCTCAAAAACATTCTGGATCTGGTGCCCGACGTGGGAGTGGACTTCGACGTAACAGAGGAGGATCTGGCAGAGTACGGCCTGGATACTCCCAAATCCAGCATATATGTGTACTATGTCCTGTCTGAGGATGCCACCGCTGACGTTACTACAGACAGCACACAGGACGCCAAGGTATATACCAACTATGAGTACATCCTGAATATCGGGTATCCGGCAGGGGACTACACCTATGTCCAGCTTACAGTAAATGAGGTCAATCCTGAGACAGGGGAGAGCAAGCCCCACAATGTGGATGGAGTAGTGTACGGCATCAAGACCGAAACCCTTAAAAAGATTCTAACCTTTGATGCATCCTCATCACTTGCCATGGACATGTGCAAAATGGATATTGCTACTGTAGACAAGGTTGAAATCTCCTACGCAGACGGAACCTCCATCACAACTGTAATCGACCATGAGAATGTTACTGAGCAGCAGGAGCTGTTGTTCACCACACTCAACGGCATTGTGGCAGATGACAGGACAACTATCAGCGTAACGGATAACGAGCCTGACGTTACAATCAAGTTCTACCGCAATACTGAGAAGTTCTCCCAGATGACCATGACCTTGACGGAGTATGGCACCCAGTATTACAGGTTGGACTTCGCAGGAATCAACGAATTGCTGATAAACAAGAGGGAAATTGAGTCCCTCAAGAATGTAATTGACGGTCTGGAGAAATAGGCGAAGCGAGGCTTCGCTGCGCTTCGCCAGTTAATAGTGAATGGTGAAGAGTGAATATCTCTCTTGGTACTTTTGACCGCCCAAAAGTACCGGGAAAAGGCGCCGCTCCCGGCGAAGCTATGCTTCGCCGGGGAGCATGGGGCCTGAACGAATCACTCTTCACTCTTCACTTGGGAAATCCGTTGACAACACGCCGTTCCGACCTTATAATAGACAGCGTCGCGAAAGCGAGGACCATTAGCTCAGTTGGTCAGAGCGCTCGGCTCATAACCGATTGGTCCGGGGTTCAAGTCCCTGATGGTCCACCACACAGAGCCTGTTGCACTGCATCGGGCTCTTTTTCTTTGGAGGAATTGTGCTGCACATTACAGATCGCATGGTTAAATTGGCAGAGTCCGGGGGCAGACACAGGTTTGCCGCAGATATAGGCACGGACCATGGATATCTGGCAATGCACCTGGTTCGGTCCGGATTAGCTCAATTCGTATATGCAATAGACAACAAGGAAGGCCCTGCATCTAAGGCTCGGCGCAATATAGCACAGGAGGGCCTGGAACATAGTATCCGATGCATTGTTGCAGATGGTTTTGATGGGCTGAGGGGCATGGAACCTGCAGAAATGCCCGGAGCAGTGTTTATTGCCGGTATCGGAGGCATTGTGACAGCGGAGATTCTGGAGCGGGGCATGGATATGGTTTCCCGTGTGAACAGGCTGGTTCTGCAGCCTGCCAACAGGGAGGACGCCTTGAGGGAATTCCTCTATTCCCAGAGGATGAAAATCCTGGACGAGTATATTTTGGAGGACGCCGGCAGATACTTTGTGGTGTTTGTGGTTAATCCCCGGGAGAGGGAGGAACATCCGGCGGGCAGATTCGATATATTATATGGAAGGTTTATCCCCTTCAGGAGGGATTCCATCACCGGGAAGTACCTCCAACGCAAGCTGTATTATGTCAGGGAGGCCCTGGATCAGCTGGGGGAGAGCACAGGTCGGGAGGATACCAAGGAATCCATGGAGGCCCATATGCAGTGGCTCCGGGATCGATTGGCAGAATTTGGCCAACTGGACTGAGGTTATAAAAAATAGTATAATCTCAAAGCGGCAAATTGCCGTCACAACTGAATAGAACCGAGTAAGCCGGATAGTCGCGGTGGAGGGTCGAAAGGCTCCCAACGAGGAAAGTCCGGGCTCCGTAGGGCAAGGATGCCGGCGAAATACCGGTGGAGGCGACTCTAAGGAAAGTGCAACAGAAAAAAACCGCCCGGCGTTACCGTCGGGTAAGGGTGGAAAGGTGAGGTAAGAGCTCACCGGCGATATGGTAACATACCGAACCGTGTAAACCCCATTCGGAGAAACACCGTGGAGGAACAACAGGGCGGCCCGTCCGTTCCGGGGAGGTGGATTGAGCCTGTCAGAGATTTCAGGCCTAGATAGATGACTATCAAATACAGAACCCGGCTTATTGACTTACTCGGTTTTATATATTATTGATAATGCAATTTACGCTTTAGTGCTGTAGATAAAACCCATGTTGACTAATATTTTAGCGGTGTTAAAATATTCTTCACTGCATCATTTTTTGTTATTTTGTGTCGGAGGGTAGATGAAACTCGTATTTGCTATTGTTAATGCGGATGAAGAAGAGTCTATTGTCGAGGCTCTCGTAGACAACAATTTCAGAACGACTAAGCTTAAGACATGCGGAGGGTTCCTTCGGGAGACCAACACCACACTCATGTGTGCCCTGGAGGACCACAGAGTAGACTCATTTATAGAGTGTATGAGAGGACAGTGCCATTGTCGTACCAAGATGGTCTATATGGGACCGGACAAGGCTCAGGACCAGATTAAGGAAGAGGAAAAGACTCTGGTAGATATTGGCGGTGCCACCATTCTGGTGTTGAATATAGAGAGATATCTCAAAATGTAGGCCGGCCATGAAGTTGATTGTTACTGTAGTAAATAAGGAAGACACCAACGTGATCCTGGACGAGATGACTGCTCTGGGACATCCGGTGACTGTGACAGATTCCTATGGAGGATTTCTGCAGGGAGAGAATTCCACGCTGTTTGCTGCTGTAGAGGACAATAGAGTGGATGATGTTCTGGAGATAATCGGCAGATATTGCCGTGAGGCCAGAGCCATAAAGCACGATCGCAATCCGGACAGACCCATTATTGTGGGCAGTGCAGTGGTATTTGTCACAGATATAGAGCATTTTAATCAGTTTTAATGGAAAATAGCTTTCCACGTCATTGACAGAGGAAGCTCAAATAGTTTATAATGCAACACGCTCATAGGGGAGTAGCGCAATTGGTAGAGTAGCGGTCTCCAAAACCGTCGGCTGCAGGTTCGAGTCCTGTCTCCCCTGCCAGAAATCCAAGTCTTCGTACTTGGATTTTTTCATTTGTTCCCCTATCCTTAAAATCGGCGGAACTTCGTATGCTAAACCAGTTTTAATATTCGTGCAAGCTCCGCAGGCTTTTTCCTTGAATTTTTGACAAAATTTTAGTAAAGTATTCATAAATAGCCTAATGGGCTTCGTCTGGGGGCGAGAAAATGTATCCGTTATTAATTGTGCGGGAAGAAATCGTTTGTTTGATCATCCTGTTTTTTCTCTGGATCAATGGGCGGTTCTACAAGATGGGCAAGGACCATGGCATCTTTCAGAGAATGCTGGCCTATGCCAGTTGCCACGTTGTCTTTGATATTGTCACAGTGCTGACAGTAAACAGTCTGGACAAGGTTCCGGACTGGTTTAACTATGTCGCCCATGTGGTATTTTACCTATTCGCCATTCTGTTTTCCCTTGAATTCCTTTGCTACGTAATCGCACTTTGCTACGAAAAGCGAGTGCAGAGGGCTGTCCGTATCGGTGGCCTCTGTTTGCTGTCGGTCTATTTACTTCTCCTGCCTGTTCTGCCCATCGTATATCTCCAGGGAAACGGCACTAATTATAGCCTTGGACCGGCGGCCTTTGTGGGATACGGCCTGGGCATGGCCTTCTTTATTGCCAGCGGCATCGTTCTGGGTGTGAATTTCAAGAAGCTGGCTCCCCATGTGCGCATGTCCCTGGCTCCTATGCTGGCCGTGCTGGTGGCTGCAGAGTGTATCCAGATTGCGGTGCCCGAGCTGCTTATCACAGGCGGAGCGGGAACCATTGTAACAGTTGGCTTTTTCTTCTCCCTGGAGAACCCGGTGGAGGTGTTTAAGCAGAAGCTGCTGTTGGACGCCCTTACCGGCATGAAGAGCCGCCACAGCTACGAAATGGATATACAGCGAATGGAGGAGGAGTATACCCAGAACCGGGATGCAAGATTTGGTCTGGTCTTCTGTGATATCAATAACCTCAAGGAGGTCAACGATGAAAATGGCCACCTGGAGGGAGACGCATATATCGGTCACATCGCCCAGATATTGATGAGGGATATGCATGGCGCAGAGAGCATCTACCGTATGGGCGGCGACGAGTTCCTGGCGGTGTACCGGGGCGCAGATGAGGCGGATATCCGGCAGCAAATCAGCCAGGTTCATAAGGACTGCGACGCCATGTCCAAGCAGGTTCCCTATAGGATGGGTCTGGCCATTGGCTACGCCATGTCAGGGAAGGAATACGCTACCTTGCGCAGCGTGCTGCGTATTGCCGATTATTACATGTATAAGAACAAGGCCAGTATGAAGCAAGAGGCTGCCTTCCTGTCCGCAGATGGTCAACAGCTCAATTTGACAGGCCTGACCGACCGCATTTTCGACGTGTTTGC
>CAZCOE010000061.1:0-8680 GCA_964500525.1 uncultured Clostridia bacterium
TTGCGAGATCCGCGTTTTTGAATTACTTCAAAAGGTTACAGTCTTTCGACTGTGATTGACTTTATTAGAGTCCCAATCACTTTCAGTTAAATAAAAGTTCTTGTTTTGCACTGTTTATTTTTCAAGTTTCAACCGCTGCGCCAGGGGATTTACGACCCGTCAATCGCGACAGCGTCGTTATATTACCACCCTGCCAACATCGTGTCAACACCTTTTTTTCAATTTTTTGCAAGTTTTTTCGATGAAGTTTTTGGATAGTTTTTCCATGTCCAGGAAGCTGCGAAGCATCGCTTCGCATTCACTTTTCACTGATATAGTCGAGCAAAGGAACGTGGGGACCAGAGTTTTTCACTCTTCACTCATCACCATTCACTGATATAGTCGACCATAGGACGACGATTCACTCTTCACTCTTAACTATTCACTGGGTCGCCTGCTTCGCCGTGGAACGTGGGGACCAGAGTTATTCGCTCTTCACTGGGTCACAAAGCACAGCTTGATTCGCCAAACGACCATGGGAGCATAGGGACCAGAACTATTCACTCTTCACTCTTAACTATTCACTGCGAAGCGAAGCTACGCTTTGCTTCGCTCCGCCTTGTTTATTATTGACAAATCCGCAATATCATTCTAATATAGTGTAGATAACATAGTTTCATGGAAACTAGACTCACCAACAGGTGTTAGATATATACAAATTTAGTTATTCATGGCCGCATCAGGCTCATTTACTCCTATAGGGGACAGTTGGGCCTTCAGTCCGCGGCAGATATATCGCTACAGCTTGGATATTTACTGAGCCATCAAACTATGTGACAATTTACCGAAAGGGGACATAGACTTTGGACAGATGGATTTATGCGGCCGTCGGTGCAGTAATTGGACTGGTCGTCGGCCTTGTTATAGGTTTTATTTTAGTTAAGATCAATTCTAAGAAGTCCTTTGACAAGGGCGTGGAGTACAGGAGACAAGTTGCAGAGCAGGCTATCGGCAGTGCCGAGGATGAGGCCCGCCGCATCGTTGCCGAGGGAGAGAAGAACGGCGAGGCCCGCAAGCGGGAGCTGCTGCTGGAGGCCAAGGAGGAGATTCACCGGTCCCGCACAGAGTTGGAGAACGAGGTTCGGGAGCGCAAGTCAGAGCTGCAGCGCACTGAGAACCGCCTGAACCAGCGGGAGGAGACTCTGGACCGCAAGCTGGAACAGCAGGAGCACAAGGAGGAGGCTATTGCCGAGCGCATGGCCAAGGTTCAGGAGCTGGAGGCCAAGACCCAGGAAATTCATCAGCAGCAGTTGGTTAAGCTGGAGAGCATCGCAGGCCTGTCAGTAGAGGAGGCCAAGCAGTACCTGCTTAAGAACGTGGAGAATGATATCAAGCGTGAGGCTGCAACTATCATCCGTGACATTGAGTCCAAGGCCAAGGAGGAGGGCGAGGCAAGAGCCCGTGAGATTATCACAACCGCCATCCAGAGATGCGCAGCAGACCAGGCCTCTGAGGTTACAGTATCTGTAGTGGCACTTCCCAGCGATGAGATGAAGGGCCGCATTATCGGACGTGAGGGCCGCAATATCCGCACCATTGAGACAATGACCGGAGTGGACCTGATCATAGACGACACACCTGAGGCAGTTATCCTGTCCGGATTTGACCCAGTCAGGAGAGAGGTTGCCAGGATTGCATTGGAGAAGCTGGTTCTGGACGGACGTATTCATCCCACCAGGATTGAGGAAATGGTTGAGAAGGCCCGCCGTGAGGTGGACTCCGCCATCAAGAAGGCCGGCGAGGACGCAGCCTTTGAGACAGGTGTCAATGGACTTCATCCCGAGATTATCAAGACACTGGGCAAGCTGAAATATAGGACAAGTTATGGACAGAACGTGCTGAGACATTCCGTCGAGGTTGCCATTCTGGCTGGTATTATGGCGGACGAGCTGGGCGTAGACTCAGTTATTGCCAAGAGAGCAGGTTTGCTCCACGATATCGGCAAGGCCATTGACCACGAGATTGAGGGAACTCATATCATGATCGGCGCAGACCTGGCCCGTAAGTACAAGGAGAGCGATATTGTTGTCAATGCAATTATGGCCCACCATGGCGACGTAGAGCCCACATCTGTTATCGCAGTTCTGGTACAGGCGGCGGATGCCATTTCCAGCGCCAGACCCGGAGCTCGCAGAGAGAGCCTGGAGAACTACATCAAGCGTCTGGAGAAGCTGGAGAGCATTGCCATGTCATTTGACGGCATTGACAAGTGCTATGCCATCCAGGCAGGCCGTGAGATTCGTATCATGGTCAAGCCCGAGGTGGTCAACGACGACGATATGGTGCTCAAGGCCCGGGACATTGTCAAGAAGATCGAGGAGGAGATGGAGTATCCCGGCCAGATCAAGGTCACTGTTGTCAGAGAGACCAGAGCCACAGGCTATGCCAAGTAGACACAAATTACAATCAGATGCAGGATACAGGGCGTGGATTATCACGCCCTTTTTTGGTAGTAGAAGGGAGAAAGTATGAGGCTGTTGTTTTACGGAGATCTGGTGGCCAAATCCGGCAGGGATATATTGAAGGCCACGTTGCCGGGCCTCAAGAGGGAGTTCCGGATCGACATGGTGGTGGCCAACGGGGAAAACTCCGCCGGAGGCCTGGGGATCAACGCCCGTTCCATGAGGGAAATATTCGACGCAGGAGCTGATGTTATTACTCTGGGCAATCACGTATGGTCCAAGGACGACACCTACGACCTGCTGACAAATAACAGCCGTCTGATCAGGCCGGGCAACCTGCCCCAGAACCTGCCCGGCAGCGGTTTGACAATAGTCAGCCTGCCCTCGGGGGACAAGGTGGCAGTTATCAACCTGATCGGCAGACACAATTGTGGAGAACTCAACCAATCCGACCCCTTTGCCTGGGCAGATCAGCTGGTGGCACAGGCCAAGCAGCAGACCAACATGGTATTTGTGGACTTCCACGCCGAGGCTACTTCGGAAAAGGGAGCCCTGGCATGGTACCTGGACGGGCGGGTAGGCGCTGTAGTCGGCACTCACACCCACGTTCAGACCGCTGACGAGAAGATATTGCCCAGAGGCACAGGATTTCTCACGGACGTGGGCATGACAGGCCCCTATGAGGGCATATTGGGAGTGGACCCGGAGTTGTCCATATACAAGCTGACCACCGGCATGATGTGCAGATATAAGCCGGCCGATGGCAGAGGCCATGTAAACGCCGTAGTAGTGGATCTGGATCCTCAGCGAGGCATATGCCGGGAGATAATCCGCATTAACCGCATAGTTGAAATGTGAGTCGTTGCAACTGATATAGGCATTTGATAAAATCATTATAATTAACGTTTTCGGAGGACGGGCCATTGATTTGGGCAATTATTATCGTTATAGGGGTTATACTCGATCAGGTATTCAAGCATCTGGTCACCCACTTCATGGACTTGTACCAGTCCATCCCCATTATTGATGGATTCTTCAGCATTCACTACGTCACCAACACCGGCGGCGCCTGGTCCATATTCTCCAATCACACATGGATATTGACAGTGATTTCCGCACTGATGACAGTGGGGCTGATATTCTATATGACCAGGACCAAGCACACTTTTATGCGCCTGGGTATGAGCATGATTGTAGGCGGCGCCCTTGGCAACATGATCGACAGAATATTTGCCGGGGCAGTGGTGGATTATCTGGATTTCATCATATTTGGATATGATTATCCCGTATTTAACTTTGCCGACATACTGGTGGTATGCGGTGCAGGCGTGCTGGTTGTATATGTGATAGGGTTCTACGATAAGGTTCAGGCCAGGCTGAATGTTGCATCACAGCCGGCAGAGGCTGCAGAGGGCACCGAGACTGCAGAAAGCGCCCAGACTGCAGAGGATACCGGGACCGCGGAGAACAACGCCACCCCGGAGAACACCGCCACCCCAGAGGCCCAGCCCCGGCAGCAGGAGCCTGAGAACTGATGGAACAGCGCCGATTTGTCTGCACATCAGAGGGAGAGCGCATTGACGCCTGGCTGACCACTCAGATGGAGGGCTATTCCAGATCCTACCTGGCCCAACTCATCAAAGAGGGCAAGGTTACATCAGGAGGCAAACCCGTTAAGCCCAGCCTCCGCACAGAGATAGGGCTGGAGATAGATGTTTCGGTGCCGGATCCCATTCCGGACAGGGCCGAGCCTGAGAGCATTCCCCTGGATATACTGTATGAGGACAGATATCTGGTGGCGGTGAACAAGCCCAGAGGCATGGTGGTCCACCCGGGAGCGGGGAACCACGACGGCACCCTGGTCAATGCCCTGCTGCACCACTGCGAGGGACAGCTATCCGACATACGGGGAGTCGTCAGGCCGGGAATAGTGCACCGGCTGGACAAGGACACATCCGGTGTCATTCTGGCAGCCAAGGACAACGCCACCCACGAGGCTCTGTCGAGTATGTTTGCGGCCCGGCAGGTACACAAGCACTATCTTGCCCTGGTATGCGGACGTACTGAGGACAGCGGCAGGATTGAACAGCCTATTGGCAGAGACCCCAGGAACCGCCTGAAATACGGCGTGTTTCCCCAGGGCAGACCTGCCATTACTGTGTATAATGTAATTGAGAGGTTCAACAGGTATACTCTGCTGGACGTAGAGATATTGACAGGCCGCACCCATCAGATCAGGGTCCATATGAGCCACATAGGCCATCCCGTTGCCGGGGACCCGCTGTATGGCAAGGGCGACAAACTGTTTGCCAAGGCAGGAGGACAGCTGCTCCACGCCAAACATATTGAACTGGTTCACCCCATTACAGGGGAACCTTTGTCAATAGACGCAGGTGTTCCGGACTATATGACTGAGGCCATGAACATGCTCAGAGAGAGGGGATTATAATGGAGGTCTATTTCGAGAAAATCAATCCTGATGCATCTATCCCACAGTACAAACATCAGGGAGATGCAGGTATGGACGTTACTGCCTGTGCCGACACCGTGATCCGGCCGGGACACACATGCATAGTTCCCACAGGTCTCAAGGCAGCCGTTCCCGAGGGATATGAGCTGCAGGTCCGGGCCAGGAGCGGAGTCTCCCTCAAGACGCCCTTGAGAGTGGCCAACGGAGTAGGCACAGTGGACAGCGGCTATCGGGGGGAGCTGGGCATTATTATTCACAACACATCCCCGGCTATTTACGGACTCAGGCGTCGTAACCTGTCGGAAAAGGGCCCGGGCACATATGTGATCAGGAAGGGCGACAGAATAGCCCAGCTGGTGCTGAACAAATACGAACAGATTTGCCCTGTTCCCTGTGATGACGTTTCGGCCATTGGAACGGACCGAGGCGGCGGCTTTGGCAGCACGGGAGTAGAGTAATAGGAGAGGCATATAGATGAAATTTGATTTTGGAATTAACCTGGGCATCGACCTGGGCACCTCCACCGTGTTGATTTACAACAAGAACAGAGGCGTGGTCCTTAACGATATGTCCATCGTGGCTATTAACAAGGACGATGACCAGATTCTGTCGGTTGGGGAGGCCGCATATGGACTGTTGGGCCGCACCACAGGAAACGTGGTGGCCATCAAGCCCCTTAAGGACGGAGTCATTTCCGACTACGAGATTACCAAGAAAATGCTCAAAACCTTTGTGGACAGGGTGATTGGCCCGGGCAGCATCCGCAGAGTTCTGTTCAGGCCCAGCGTGGTAATATGCGTGCCCTGCGGCATTACTGAGGTGGAGAAGAGAGCGGTAGTTATGGCCACGGAATACTGCGGCGCCAAGAGAACCTACATTCTGGAGGAACCATTGGCAGCTGCACTGGGAGCGGGACTGGACATATCCAAGCCCTGCGGTTCCATGATTGTGGACATAGGCGGCGGCACCACCGACGTGGCGGTTATTTCCATGGGAGGCATTGTGGAGAGCAGTTCCGTCAAGGTGGCAGGAGACAAGTTCGACGAGGCAATTGTCCGCTTCCTGCGCAGGAGATTCAACATCCTGATTGGGGACCGCACTGCAGAGAATATCAAGATTCGGCTGGGCACTCTGTCTTCCCCCTCCAAGGAGGACTCCATGGATGTTCGGGGACGGAACACTGCAACAGGTTTGCCTATGTCGGTCAGGGTAACTGCCGAGGAATTGTACGAGCCCCTTAACGAGGTTGCAGATACAATTACCGACACGGTGTGTGTGGTTTTGGAGAAAATTCCTCCGGAACTGTCGGCGGACATCAGCGAACGGGGCATTATTTTGACCGGCGGTGCAGCCAAGCTGAGAGGATTGGACAAGTACCTGCAGAACAGGACAGGAATCAGGGTTATCGTGGCAGACGAGCCGGAATTGTGCGTAGCCAAGGGCACCGGCGTAGCAATGGACAATTTGGCAGAATTGGGAAAGAGGGCAGAATAGTATGATGAACCTAACATTATTGACAGATTTTTATGAGTTGACCATGGCCAACGGCTATTTGGAGCAGGGCCAGGCAGACAAAATCGCATATTTTGATATGTTCTTCCGTAGGATTCCCGACGGAGGAGGCATGGCCATTATGTGCGGCGTGGACCAGCTCATCGAGTACCTGCAGGAGCTGAAATTCACCGACGAGGACATCGAATATCTGGCAGGCAAGCACATTTTTTGCCCGGAATTCCTGGAGTACCTGCGCACATTCAAGTTCCAATGCGATGTATGGTGCGTCCCCGAGGGCACGCCTATTTTCCCCGGTGAGCCCATTGTCACCGTCAGGGGGCCCATTATGCAGGCCCAGTTCATCGAGACAATGGTACTGCTGGTAATCAACCACCAGAGCCTGATTTGCACCAAGGCCAACCGTATTTGCAGAGCTGCCGAGGGCAAGCCTGTTATGGAGTTCGGCTCCAGACGGGCACAGAGCGCACTGTCTGCTATACTGGGAGCCAGAGCTGCCTATATAGGCGGCTGCGTGGGCACAGCTTGCACCCTGTCTGACAGGGAATTCGGCATCCCCGCCCTGGGAACCATGGCCCACAGCTGGATTCAGACCTTTGATACGGAGTACGAGGCCTTCTGCGCATATGCCAGAACATACCCCAGCTCATGCACATTGCTGATTGACACATACAACGTGCTCAAGTCCGGTGTGCCCAACGCAATTCGCTGCTTTGACGAGGTGCTCAAGCCCATGGGATACAGGCCTGCCGGCATCCGCATCGACAGCGGCGACCTGGGCTGGCTGTCCGGAGAGGTGCGGAAGAAGCTGGACGAGGCAGGATATCCGGATTGCAAGATCTGCGTGTCCAATTCCCTGGATGAGTACGTTATCCGTGAACTGCTGCGGGACGGCGCACCTATAGACAGCTTCGGAGTAGGCGAGAGGCTCATAACCTCCCAGTCCGAGCCTATTTTTGGCGGCGTATACAAGATGTGTGCTGTGGAGCATCCCGACGGAACCGTTGAGCCCAAGATCAAGCTCAGCGAGAACATTGGCAAGATCAACAACCCCGGTATCAAGGAGCTGTGGAGACTGTATGACAATCAGACCGGCAAGGCCCTGGCCGACGTTATCACCCTGGCCGACGAGGTCATCGACGACAGCCGGGACTACGAGATATTCGACCCTGAGAACACATGGAAGCGCAAGACAGTCTACGACTTCACAGCCAAACGGGTGAGAGTGGAACTGTTCAAAGGCGGCAAGCTGGTATATCAGCGGAAGAGCGTTCAGGAGATCCAGGCGTACTGCAAGGAGCAGGTGGATACTATGTGGGACTCTGTTCTCCGTTTCGAGAACCCTCACAAGTACTATGTGGACCTGTCCCAGAACCTGTGGGATCTCAAGTGGAACATGCTGCGGGCCGGGTCACAGGCGAAACCGAGTTTATCCAGCGAAGCATAGCTTCGCACCCCCCAGTTCCTAGTGAAGAGTTTCGTTTCGTTTCTCAGAGGCATATCCTGCATGGGTGTGCCTCGTTTTGCATTTGTGGGGTGGAGTGCACCGGGAAACCGACAAAATAACTCTCAAAATTACCGGAAAAATGTGAGAGAACTCTAAATTTTTCTTGACATACATTTATGAAGGCGCTTTTAGAGATCGAAGAAGGGAGGCAGCATGGATAAATGCACAGAACAGCAGACTGCACCATCTGACCAGCAGATAATCCAGTTGTATTGGCAGAGGGATGAAAGTGCAATAGAAGAGACGGATAAAAAGTATGGTAAAGTTCTCTTTAGAATTGCTTACAATATTCTCCATGACAATCAGGACTGCGAGGAATGCAAGAGCGACACATACCTTGGGGTGTGGAATGCCATTCCGCCTGCAAGACCCACTGTGTTTCCGGCGTTTATTGCGCAGATCATGCGGCATATAGCCATCAATCGCTTCAAGGCGAAGATGAGGAAGAGACGCATACCATCAGAGCTCACTGTCTCTATGGAGGACTTGAATGAAACATTACATAGCGATAATACAGTTGAGTCAGAGTATGCGGCTGAGGAAGTAGGGAAGATAATCAACGACTATGTGAGGAAACTACCGGATCGTCGACGGTATATATTTATCGATCGCTTCTATCTGGCTGAATCTGTGGAGACCATTGCTGCGGACCTGTCGATTTCTGTGGCTACCGTTTACCGTGAAATAGATAGGATCAAGCAGGACTTGAAATTACATCTTGAAAGGAATGATATCTGTATATGAATAATT
>CAZCOE010000062.1:0-14717 GCA_964500525.1 uncultured Clostridia bacterium
TTGCGAGATCCGCGTTTTTGAATTACTTCAAAAGGTTACAGTCTTTCGACTGTGATTGACTTTATTAGAGTCCCAATCACTTTCAGTTAAATAAAAGTTCTTGTTTTGCACTGTTTATTTTTCAAGTTTCAACCGCTGCGCAGGGGTTTTAACAACCCGTCAATCGCGACAGCTTCGTTATATTACCACCCTGCCAACACCGTGTCAACACCTTTTTTTAAAAAATTTTTTGACAAAATATGAGGCCGAAAATCCTTATATTTCAAGGGTTTTCGGCCTGTAGGGTCTCTTGTGTCGGAAATAAATTCTATAACACTAAATCTATTCCAGAGGTGCCTCTTCCTCCGAGTTTTCCTCCTCCTGGGATGTCTCATCCTGGGCCGGCAATTCCTCCTCGGGTTCCTTATCTGCTCTGGCCACACCCACGATGTTTGTGTCGTCTCCCACTCTCATAACGGATACGCCCAACGCAGCCCTCTTATATACATTAATATCAGATGCAGGCATACGGATAATGGTACCGTCGTCGCAGATGAGCATTACGTCGTCGTCCTCACCTACCAAAACAGCTCCTGCCAGCAGTCCAGTCTTGTCTCTCAGGTCTCCGGTGGTAACGCCCTTGCCTCCCCTGGTCTGAACCCTATACTCGGAGACGGGAACTCTCTTGCCGTAGCCCTTCTCGGTGACGATCAGCATCTTGCTCTCGTCATCTGTAACCACGTTCATGGAGATAACGCTGTCGCCCTCCTCCAGCAGAATGCCTCGCACACCCTGGGAAACACGACCGATGGGCCTTACGTCGCTGTTGTCAAAGCGGATGCACTGGCCCTGCTTGGTTGTGATAATGATATCGCATTCGCCGCCGTTGACAGCAACGCCAACAAGAGCGTCATCCTCTCTGAGTGCAATGGCCAGCAAACCGCTCTTGCGGATATTGGAGTACTCGGACATGGGAGTCTTCTTGATAACGCCCTTGCGGGTAACCAAAGTCAGGAACATATCCTCGCTGAACTCCTCCGGCAGGTTGAGAACAGCAGTAACTGTCTCTCCTCCCTCCAGCTGCAGCAGGTTCACAATAGCCATACCCTTGGCCTGACGGCTGCCCTCGGGAATCTGGTAGGCCTTGAGCTTGAACACACGGCCTCTGGTGGTGAAGAACAGCAGCATATCGTGGCTGGAGCATACCATAATGTCCTTGACAAAGTCGTTCTCCTTGGTGGCCATGCCGGCAATGCCCTTGCCTCCCCTGCGCTGTGCTCTGTACGTGTCGGTGGGCAGTCTCTTAACATATCCGGCGTTGGACATGGTAACTACCACTGCCTCCTCATTGATAAGGTCGTCGATGTCGATCTCTCCCTCGTAGGGCACAATCTTGGTGCGGCGAGGGTCGCCAAACTTCTTGCGAATAACCTCCAGCTCGTCCATGATAATCTGCTCGATCTTGGACATATCTGCCAGGATGCCTCTGAGCCTGGCAATGGTCTCCTGCAGCTCCGCATACTCACGGCGAATAGCATCTACCTCCAGGTTGGTCAGACGTCCCAGAGTCATATCTACAATGTGCTGTGCCTGTACGTCGGTGAATCCAAAGCGCTCAATCAGGTTGGCCTTAGCATGTGGCACATTCTTGGATGAACGTATAATGTGGATGACCTCGTCCAGGTTGTCCACCGCAATCATGTAGCCCTCCAAAATGTGGGCTCTGGCCAGGGCCTTGTCCAGATCGTACTGGGTCCTGCGTCTGATAACATCTCTCTGGTGGTCCACATAGTACTCCAGCAATTGCTTGAGGTTGAGAACCTTGGGCTCCAGCTTGCCTCCCTCTGCGGGAACGATGGCCAGCATGTTGGCGCTGAATGAAATCTGCAGGTCTGTATGCTTGAACAGCTGGTTCAGAACCACCTGAGGATTGGCATCCTTGCGCAGCTCGATGTTGATGCGGACCTCGTGTTCTCTGTCGGACTCGTCCCGGATGTCGGAAATGCCCTCTACCACCTTGTCCTTGCTAAGCTCGGCAATGCGGGTAATCAGGCGGGCCTTGTTGACTCCATAGGGAAGCTCGCTGACCAGTATGGAGGCCCTGCCATTGGTATGCTGCTCAATCTCGCACTCGGAGCGGACAATCATCTTGCCATGGCCTGTGCGATATGCCTCACGAATGCCCATTTTGCCCAGAATGTTGCCGCCTGTGGGAAAGTCAGGTCCCTTGATCACTGTCATCAGCTCATCTGTGGTGCAGTCTGGGTTCTCCAGCAGCATGCGGATACCGTCGATAACCTCTCCCAGGTTGTGGGTGGGGATGTTGGATGCCATACCTACAGCGATGCCGTTGGTGCCGTTGACCAGCAGGTTGGGGAACCTGGCCGGGAGAACAGAGGGCTCCATCTCGTGCTCGTCGTAGTTGGGGCGGAAGTCAACCGTGTCCTTGTTAATATCTCCCATAAGCTCCAGGGAAATCCTGGCCAGACGTGCCTCGGTATAACGGGCGGCAGCCGGCGGATCTCCATCTCTGGAACCGAAGTTGCCCTGGCCGTCTACCAGGGGATATCTCATTGAAAAGTCCTGTCCCATACGAACCAAGCTGTCGTAAATTGCAGCGTCGCCATGGGGGTGATATTTTCCCTGAACGTTACCCACCGTAGCCATACACTTACGGTAAGCCTTGTCGGGAGTGAATCCCATGTCCAACATGGAGTAGAGGATACGCCTGTGTACCGGCTTCATGCCATCACGCACATCGGGCAAAGCTCTGTCTACGATAACGCTCATGGCGTACTCGATAAAGGAGCGCTTCATCTCCGTCTCAATCTCTATGGGAATAATGTTTCCAACGTTCTCAATGTATTCCATATACGTCCTCTCTGCACTGACGTGCCCTGTGAAAAACCGGTGTAAACGCATTGAAAACGCAGACCGCCGCAACAGTCTGCGTTAGCTTGTTAATTATAGCATAAAATAATATGTTTTTCAAGAATGCGGGCTCTGAGGGCAATTTCTGGGGTCTTAGGCCATGTTGCCCAAAACTCCTCTCCTTTGTGCCCTGTACCTTTACAGAGAAAGCAGGCCTATAGGCCGATTTTTTCGCCCGAAAAAGGGGCTACATCCGGGCTTTTGCTATTTTGACGATTTTGCTGGTTCCCAGTCGGTCCGCTCCCAATTCCAGGAATCGGATTCCATCCTCAAGGCTGGAAATGCCGCCGGCTGCCTTGACCTTAACCCCCGGTCCCACGTTTGCCGCCAGCAATTCCACATCATCGCGGGTTGCTCCTCCGGTGGAGAATCCGGTGGAAGTCTTGATATAATCCGCTCCCGCCTCGGTTACAATTTCGCACATGCGCACCTTTTCCTCCCAGGTCAGCAGGCAGGTTTCCACAATTACCTTAAGCACATTCTGTCCACACACCTGTTTGATGGAGGCAATCTCCCTCAGCAGGTCCTCCCAGCGGCCCTCCTTAACCCAGCCCAGGTTAATCACCATGTCTATCTCGTCAGCCCCATTCTGTAGAGCCTCGGAGGCTTCCAGGCACTTGATGGATGTGGTGTTGTATCCGTTGGGAAAGCCGATAACAGTGCATATCTTCACACGGCCTGCAGCATACATGGCGGCCTGCTGTACATGGCATGGCGGAATGCACACCGATGCAGTGCCATACTTGATGCCATCGTCCACAATGGCCCTGATCTCATCCCAAGTGGCTGTCTGTGCCAGCAATGTATGGTCCACATGGCCCAACAGTTCTGTGATGTCCATTTGTTATGCCTCCCTGAATTGGTATCTGTACAGGCCGGCGTAGATGCCGTCCTGCTCCATGAGTTCCTCATGGGTGCCTCTCTCTGCCACGCCTCTCTCGTCGATTACTATGATTTCGTCTGCCTTCTTGACGGTGGACAGTCTGTGGGCAACTACGATTTCCGTTCTGCCCTTGCCCAGCTCCTCCAGGGATGCCTGAATCTGCATCTCGGTGGCGTTGTCCAGAGCGGAGGTTGCCTCGTCCAGAATGAGGATGGATGGGTTCTTAAGGAATGCTCTGGCAATGGAGATTCGCTGCTTTTGTCCACCGCTGAGCCGGACTCCCCTCTCACCTACGTTTGTGTCGTATCCCTCAGGCAGGCTCATGATGTAGTCGTGGATGTTGGCCCTGCGGGCGGCCTCCTGGATCTCCTCCTGGCCGGCGTCAAAGTTGCCATATGCAATGTTCTCCCGAATGGTGCCGTTAAACAGGAATACGTCCTGGGCCACGATTCCGATGTTTTCCCTCAGAGAATCCCTGGTCATGCTGCGAATGTCCTGTCCATCTATGAGAATACGCCCCTGGCTGATCTCGTAGAACCTGGGAATCAGGTGGCACAGAGTGGTTTTGCCTCCTCCCGATGGTCCTACAAAGGCAACCGTCTTGCCTGCGGGAATCTGGATGTTCAGGTCGTGTATCAGCAGCTTGTCGTCGCCGATGGTCTCCTGGTCTCTGTAGTCAAAGCTGACATGCTCGAATGTAATATTTCCATCCAGCTTGTCCACTGCAACTGCGCCGGGATCGTCCTGCTCCTCGGGTTCCTCCATGAGACCCAGGAATCTCTCAAATCCCGTTGCTCCCTCCTGGACCTGCTCGAACAGTGCAACCAACATGTTGATTGGCTTGAGGAAGCTGTTTATATACAGCAGAAACGCGGTAAATGCGCCGATGGTAATGGCGCCCCTGTAGAGGAAGATGCTGCCGCCAATCAAAGCTATCAGGTACAGCATATCCATCAGGAAGGTCATTCCCGAGTGGAACTGTCCCATGGACTTGTATCTGAATGAGGAAGCTGCCACGAATTCTCTGTTGATTCTGTCAAACTTGTCCAGCTCATGGTCCCTGGATGTGTATGCTCTGGTGACTCTGATTCCGCTGACGGAGTTCTGCACGTCTGCATTCATCTCTCCTGTCTTCTTGCGGCAGGCTGAAAATGCATCGTGCATACGCTTGCGCATGAACAGGGCAAATACCACGATAATCGGGACACAGAGGAAGATTATAAGGGTGAGCTGCCAGCATTTCCTCACCAGAATTATGAAGGAACCGATCATCATGATCCCCGCCAGGAACAGGTTCTCCGGAGCATGGTGGGCCAGCTCGGACACGTCAAACAGGTCGTTGTACACCTTGGACATAATGGTTCCCGTCTCGGCGTTATCGTAGAACTTGAGAGGGAGCTTCTGCAGGTGGTGGAACACGTCATGTCGCATATGACCCTGCATACGGGTTCCGATAACGTGGCCCCAGTAGGAGATGAACATGTTGCAGCCCATTTTCACTATATATATAACCAATAATAATGCGCCCAGCATGAGGATGGTGCGCAGAATGCCCCCTGCTGTCAACGTTCCTGTGCCTGCAGCCAATCCCTCACTATTGTCGATGATTTTCTCGGCCACCGAGGGGTATACCAAATCGATAATGGACACCACTAGGGCACAGAGCATGTCCAGAATGAACAGCTTCATGTGTGGTCTGTAGTAGCGAATAAAGCGTTTGATTGTAGAAATCTTCATGTTACCTTGTCTTTCTTCTCATGGCCACATGTTCTGCGGCCTTAATCCCGTCTATTGCTGCGGAGGTAATGCCTCCTGCGTATCCTGCACCCTCTCCCGCGGGGAACAATCCCTCAACACTTGTGGATTGTCCCAGATCGTTGCGGACAATCCGCACCGGTGACGACGTCCTGGCCTCTACACCTGCCAGCAGGGCGTCGTCTCTGTCGAATCCGGATATTCGGTGGCTGCCAAAGTATCGGATGGCATCCACCATGGGCTGTTCCAGCTGCATGGGCAGTATGCCCCGCAGGTTTGCCGTTGCCCAGCGCCCCAGAATCTGCGGCTCAACGCCTCCCGGATCCAGCGCCTCTGTGGCACGGTTCCTGCAGAAGTCTCCCAGAGTCTGCACCGGAACCGCTCCCTTGCCTGCCTCATAGGCCCTGGCCTCCATCCGGCGCTGGAATTCCACTCCCGCCAGAGGACCTTCTCCGCCGTAGTCCTCCGGCGTCACAGATACTACTATGGCGCTGTTGGCGTTTACGCCTGCTCTGCTGCTGTAGCTCATGCCGTTGACGCATATCTGCCCATGCTCCGATGAAGAATCCACCACATAGCCTCCGGGACACATACAGAAGCTGTATACTCCCCGTCCCTGGGCTGTGTTGTATGTGAGCTTATAGGGGGCGGGGCCAATATCTCCGGGATCCTCCATTCCGTACAGTGCCTGATTGATCTGGCTCTGGGGATGTTGGATCCGGAATCCGCAGGCAAATGGCTTGGCGCACATCTCTACACCCTGCTCCAGCAGCTTGCAGTAGGTGTCTCTGGAGCTGTGGCCTATGGCCAATACCAGGGAATCGGTTTCATAAGTGCCTCTGTCTGTGATGATTCCCTTTATCCCATTGCCTTCCAGCAACAAGGCCTCCATCTTCTCCAGGAAATGCACCTCTCCTCCCAGTTCCTCTATGCGGTTCCGGATATTGGGCACTATTTCCCTTAGCTTGTCTGTGCCGATATGGGGCATGGCATCTATGAGAATGTCCTCAGGTGCACCGTATTTTACAAATGTCTCCAGCACATAGCGATTCCGTCCTGTGCTGTCCTTGGTATTGGTGTTCAGCTTGCCGTCGGAAAAGGTTCCGGCTCCTCCCTCTCCGAATTGTACGTTGGTGCGCAGGTCCAGCTCCCCGGTGTGCCAATAGTTCTCCACCTGCTTTGTCCGGGTCTCTATGTCCGCTCCCTGCTCTATGACTATGGGGTTCATCCCCGCCTCTGCCATGAGCAAGGCTGCGAATATTCCTGCAGGACCGAATCCCACAATCACCGGCCTGGGTCCTGGGCCAACCTGCTCTACAGGGAAGCGGTACTTAACCGGCGTCACCCGGGAAATCCGCCTGTCGTCAGCCACTGCCCCCTCATCGGGCACCTGTACATCCAGGGTATAGCAATATCGCAGCCCCTGTCTGGCATCGATGCTGCGCCGCACTATATGGATAGTAATTGGTGTGCGGGGGGGCAGACCCAATATGCCCAGGACTGCCTTCTCCAGATCCCTCCGGGACCTGTCTGTCTTTAGTTTCACCTGATTTACTCTGAGCATGGCTTATCTATGGTAGGGTCTGTGATTGATGATGGTCTCGGCCCTGTAAATCTGCTCTGTCAAAATCATTCGCGCCATCTGATGGGTGAATGTCATCCGAGACAGAGACATGGTCTCGTTGCTCCTGTCCAAAACTGCAGGGGAAATCCCCAGAGAGCCGCCAATAACAAAGGTCACCTTGGAGCAGCCTCTGTTGGCCAGGTTAGTCAGCTTGTCCGCCAATTCCTCGCTGGAAATGGGTTTGCCTACCACGTCCAGGGCGATAACATACGCTCCGGAGGGAATCTGGGCCAGCAGCCTGCCGCCCTCCATGTCTATGATTCTCTTAACCTCTCCGGCAGTAGGATTTCCGGGGATCCTCTCGTCGGGGACCTCCTTGATAACCAGATTGCAAAAGGCCGAAGCCCGCTTGCGGAACTCCTGTACGCCGTCGCTATAGTATTTTTCCTTCATGGTGCCTACGGCAATTATCTCAATGGTCTGCATTGGAGATACACACAGTCCTTCCCGGGCCCTCTCTGGATGCAATATCCAGGGAAATATCCCCTTTGATGTCGACTCCGCCTCGGACCAGGGCCGTCTCGGTGGTCATCCTGGCAATGTCCGGGTAGTTGTTTTCCTTGGACAGGTGTCCCAGGATAAAATGTCTGGTGCCGTCCCCTGCCAGCCGCAGCACGTTTTCTGCCGCTGCATCGTTGGACAGGTGGCCCAGATCTCCGATAATTCTCTGTTTCAGATAGTATGGATAGGGTCCGCACTGCAGCATTCCAATATCGTGGTTGGATTCCAGCAGCACGGCGTGGGAGCCTTTGATCTGGTCATAGAGCTCATCCTCCACATGTCCGATGTCGGTGCACACCGTTACCTTTGTGTCTCTGTCGTAGATTGAGTAAAACTGGGGGTCCACTGCGTCGTGGGGGGTGGCAAAGGCCTGAACTTCCAGTGATCCGATATGTACTGTGTTTCCGTCATGCTCTATGTCCTGCTGCATATCAGGAGAAATCTTGCCAATCAGGTTCTCCATGTTCAGCCAGGTAAGTCTGTTGGCATATATTGGAATGCCCAGCTTGCGGCAAAGGATGCCTACTCCCTTGATGTGGTCTGCGTGCTCATGGGAAACAAACACCGCCTTGATCCGGGAGATGTCCTTGCCTGCCGTATTCAGTGCTGTAAGAATGCGATTGCCGCTGACTCCGGCATCTATGAGGATAGCAGAATCGTCATTGCCTACATAGATGCAATTGCCGCTGCTGCCGCTATATAGACTGCATAGTTCTGTCATATTTGCCAACCCTCTGGGAGGAAATTATTCATCTACTCTCTCAATATCTGCTCCAAGCTGTCGGAACTTGTCGACCAAGTTCTCGTAGCCCCTGTCAATGTAGTGAACGCCGGAAATAGAAGTTGTGCCGGTTGCACACAGTCCTGCAATAACCAGCGCCGCTCCGGCCCTCAGGTCGCTGGCACTGACCGGTGCTCCTGTCAGGGACTGGCGCCCGTGAATGCTGGCCACAGGGCAGTTAACATCTATGCTGGCGCCCATTCTGTTAAGCTCGTTTGCATATTGGAATCTGGTAAGCCACACGGTTTCCTTTATGGTGCTGTCTCCCTGGGCCTGGGTCAGCAGAGTTGCCATCTGGGGATGCAGGTCTGTAGGGAATCCGGGATAGGGCATGGTCTTGATAACCGCCTTGTCCAGAGGCCAGCTCTTGGGGAAAATGTGGACGAAGTCGTCCTCGGCCTCTACTCCCACTCCCATCTCCTCCAGCTTGGCTGTCAGGGACTCCATATGTTTGGGGACCACGTTGCGGACAAACACGTTGCCTCTGGTGGCTGCGGCGGCGATCATAAATGTGCCAGCCTCTATCATGTCCTGTACGATGGTATATGCCGTATGGCCCTTAAGCTCTTTAACTCCGGTGATCTTGATAACATCGGTGCCTGCGCCCCTGATCTTGGCTCCCATGTTGTTGAGGAAGTTGGCCAAATCGACGATGTGGGGCTCCTTGGCTGCGTTCTCGATGGTGGTACTGCCCTCGGCCTTAACTGCAGCCAGCATAATGTTGACTGTAGCGCCTACGCTGACGGTGTCCAGATATATGGATGTGCCCTTGAGTCCGTTGGGAGCGTCCACATACAGCTTGCCGTACTCCTGGCGAACTGTGGCGCCCAGGGCCTCAAAGCCCTTGATGTGCAGGTCTATGGGTCTCTCTCCGAAGTTGCATCCTCCCGGCAGAGCAACTACTGCATGGCCGAAGCGGGACAGCAATGCCCCTGCAAAGTAGATAGATGCACGGATACAGGACATCTCGTCATCTGTAAAGTCATATGTATTCAAGGAACGGGTGTCGATGCGGATGGTATTGCTGGATAGCTTGGTCCACTCCATGCCCTTCTTGTTGAAGATGGTCTGAATGCAGTCAATGTCTGTAATATCCGGAATGTTCTCCAGATTATACTCACCGGCCTGAATAATCGTTGCCGGCAGCACTGCCACGGCGGCGTTCTTGAAACCACCTACAGATACACTACCTGCAAGGACGCTGGGGCCTTGTATAATCAGCTTTTCCATAAAGAATAACCCGCCTTGTCTGCTTGTTGTCACTGAACGGCACCGTCCTCCCAGGGCGTGGGTATGCCCGGCGAAAACAGCCCTCTGACGAGGGTCGCAAAATGCCTCACATCATTCTATCACCTTTTTCGACCTATGGGTAGTCGAACTTTATGGTATCTCGTACAAGTATTTCCTCAGGTAGCGGTAGCCAAAAACCGCATCGTAGTTGAGAATCCGGTAGGACTCAATACTGGCCTCCAAATCCTGGGGGGTCTCGCTGAAGAAACGGCCCTCGTCGTCCACAATAATGCCATCGTAGATGATAGACAACACCTCGCCTCTGCGCCATATCTGCCTATACATTCCGTACATAGGCAGGTCAGCCCAATCGATCATGATTTCCGGCAGCAGCCATGCGCTGACTGTGTCATTTTGGCACATAAATTCTGCTGTGTCCTTGTGGACAACCTGGGTGGTGGACACCAGATTCCCCTCTTCGTCAAATTCTTCCTTGGTCTCGGTGTAAGTCCCGTTGCCCCAGATGACCACAGGAACCGTATGCATAAGCAGGTTCTCCTCCATGGTCCATTGGTAAGAATGGCCTCCGGAAATCAATCCTCCCCGGTAGTACAGTCCGTAGAATCCGTCGAAGGATGGCAGTCTGCTGCCCATAAAGCACAGTTTGGCGGGATAGTTCATCCCATCCATGCCCTTGGTCAGCTTGCCCAACATGTTGTCTGCATGCTCCAGTCCCCGGAGATAGGTGTTGTACGCATCGGACCATTCCACCTGAATGTTCAATGTTACAAAGTCGTTGTCCTGGTATTTATCCTTGGAATAGGGCCGGGTATTCTCCCCGGTCACCACAAACACAAAGGTGGGCTGTTCCGCGTCGGAGAGTATCTGCAAAACCATGTCTGCCAGGGCCTCATCTGAAACCACGCCTCCCACCAAAGGTGCGCTGTCAGGGAAATCCTCCAGAGACAGATACATGTCAAAGCCCATGCCTTGATAGATTTCCTCTCTGTCCCATACCTTTGACGCCTCTGCGGTTATGGCCACTGTCCTATATCCGAAGTCCTCCAGCATGTCTAAAATTGTAGGGACCGAGGGCTTCATATAATGTTGGTATGCCACAGACCCTGCAGGCAGGTATTCCATGGACAGACCTGTGAGCAGCTCATACTCAAGATTGCATACCTTAATCCCGTCCACCGGGGATATGATGTTCTTCACGTAGCCCTCCTGAGCCAGATCTGTATAGTTGGGAACCGGGTTCCTGGAGTGCTCGTATTCTGTCAACACATTGGGGTCCCAGAAGTTCTGGTTGACAACCATGACAAGGTGGGCCGCATCCTGAGGCACCTCCTTCTTGTCCTCCTGGCTGGCAAGCTGTCTGATCTGAGAGCCCATGGCGTCAATACGTGACTCGGTATATTTGCCGGGTATATCGATAAACGCATCCTGGCAGCCCATGAGAAAGCTGAGAATAAAGCCATTCCTCTCATATCTCAGGTCCTGACTGGTGCTGGACTGGTCAACACCCATGGCGGTCAATGCAGTGCTGACCACCGGCAGTGATGGAAAGCAGCCCATGAGCACTATGAGCAGTCCTGCAATAAATACGCAAATTCTGTTGGTTATGCTGATTTTGTACAGGCGAGTCAATGGTGCGGCAGCAATTATGCCAATGCAGAATATCACACACAGCACCACCAGAATAAGGCTCTTGGGGTTAATTATAGAAGGCAGCAGCGAGAACAACTCCCTGGGTGACAGGAAATCCCACACCAGCAGGGGCTCGTCCACTGTCCGCAATTTGAAGTAGCTGATATAGGTCAACAAAAAAGTGACCAAAGTAAATATTGCAGTGCCTACGTTCAGGTTCCCCGAGGCGGACACAGCTATGGCCATCATGCCGGAGAACACAACTGCGTTCACCAAGAAAATCCAGAAGCTGGAGCGGAGCCAGCCCAAGGTGTAGGAGAAGCTGCCGTTATGCAGGGTCTGGGACAGGAATGCAGCCAGAATCGGGAACACAATCAAGGCTCCGCAGTATATGGCAAGAGACAGTCCCTTGCTGATGCCGGGACCGCCTTCCTGAACCACAATGAAATTCCTGCGGGGTTTCCGCTGTCTAGTCGCCATTTATTTCGAAAATAATCTGCCCATCGTATATGTATCCGTTCTTGCGGGCAATGTACTCCTTGAACTTGTTGGGAGACTCATTGTACATGTCAATCAAGACCTGGAGCTCCTGCTTTTTGATCCGGGCCTCTGTCAGATTCCGTTGGGCGGCCTCATATTCGTTTTTCTTGTCCATGGCCTTGTCTACTGCGTCTACCAGCACGGATACCGCCACGACGGTGGCGCACAGAACTATGACTGTTAACAGTATCAGCCATAGATTTCGCCGAGTTTTTGTGCCGATGCCCATTGCCCAACCTCCTGACAATCTTCATTTTTATTATGATAGCAAATTTTGAGATTGCAGTGAAGAACATATTTATGGTTTCGTCCACAAAGGGCGCCGCCTGCTGCCGGAACAGCCACCATCCGCCCACGTAGACCAGGCAGGGTGTCAGCCGGAACCTGCCGCTGTCGAAATGGTGCATCATCAGCAGCAGCAGAATTGCAGAGGCCAGGCAGAACAGGAAATCCCTGATCCATTTGACGGCCATTGTTCCCGGCCAGCGGCAAAACAGACATCCCAGCACCCTATGGAGACATCCTCCGATAATCCCCAGGATAAAGGCCAGGGCCAGATAGTATAATCCGTCCTGCCAAAGCATTTATCTGAACAGCCTCTTCCAGAATGAGTGTTCCCCGTCTGTGGAGTGTCTATATACCAGAGAGTCTATTGTGCCGGAAACCGACAAAATGTGACTTTCCTTGTCCAATCTCTCTATGTTGAGACCGGTGCCCTTGATATTCAGCACACCTTTGTTGGTGCGGGCCTGTATTTCCTTGTCGTCATAGCCTGCCACGTCTGTCAGCCCCTCCAGAGTCAGGAGTTTCCTGCCTTCACAGACCAATTTGTGTGTCCCTTCTGCTTGTGCCACCTGTGCTTCTCCCATGGTTGTTCGGGAAAGTCTATGCAGGGGTGGCAGGTGATAGAACAGCCGGTGGTGAGGCCAGGCTGTGATTTCTCTTCGCCAATATAGCAATTCAGTATTTTCAAATATACGCAGAATTTCAAACCGTTGTCTCCTGTCTCCATTTGTCCCCTTTGTATCTTACCGTCCCCGACTCAAAAGACCTGTTTTTATAAACTAAACACAGAAAAAACGAGTGTAGAAACGAGATTTCATTGTCCTGTGTAAAAACATACAACGGGACACCGCAAAAGTCACTTTCTCGTTTGCGATTGCAGATGTATAGGAGAAAATCACGTGATTATTGACAGCTGTTAGATAAGAACACCGATAAGATTGCCGCTGGCATTTCCGGGAGCGGAAGAGAAAAACACTACACCGTCTTGAAAACGAGGTTATAACGATGAGTTTTGCCAAAAACAATGCGCCGGGAGACGCTCTCCGGCCAAATACAATACTAAAGGAGACAAACGCCTTGAAGAGTTTACAGAATAACGATACAATAAATGTCCGTGCAGGGTGTAAAGACATCTGGAATGCACATATGGCAGAAGAAGCCATCTTTTCACCTAATGACATTCCGTTTTGCCCGACCACAGCAACAGAGCTCCCGCACGGCATTGTCACTTGGGAAGAAGCAAAGGCAATCTACAAGAGGAATATCTCTGTTAATAGAGACTTCATGTATGATTCGTTTGTATGCTTCTACATCGACGACTATAAATTTGACGGACCACGCGGGATCTGGCACGATGCGGAACATGCGCTCGCCGTTCTCTGTCATTTTGCCGGAGTCATCACGCCCGACTTCTCGACCTATCAGGACTTTCCTGAGCCACTCAAAACCTACGCTACATACCGTATGCGTCTGATGGGCTACTGGCTCGGTAGAAACGACATCGCCGTTATCAACAACGTCCGTTGGGGAACTGATGAGACATATCGGTACTGCTTTGATGGTATACCGAAAAACAGCGTCGTATGTATCGGTACGGTTGGTGGCAGTCCTCGCAAGTACATTGACCGTGAGCGCTTTGAAAACGGTCTGTACGAGATGGTACGGGTGCTTCAGCCTCATACCATCATCGTATATGGCTCAGCAAACTATACGTGCTTTGATAAATTGAAAGCTCAGGGCATCAATATCGTGGCTTTTCCGAGCAAAACGTCCATTGCGTTTGAGAGGAGGAAAAGTCATGAGTAAAGGCGGAAGCAGACTCTTCAACGGGACCAAAGGAACAGGAAAAAGTAGAATCTTTACTCCTATTCGCTTTGAAGGTGTGGTAAAGGTCAATGGAGAAGTTAGGGACGTTAGCAGAAAAGTATACCAAAGAAATGATATCGATTATTTTCATGTCGATCCCTCAACCGGGCTAACAAATTTGGAACGCATGCAAAAAGGAAAGCCGCCTATCGGAAATGACGGCAAACCTGTTCAACTACACCACGTTATTCAAAAAGAGTCAGGCTCAGTTGTCGAAATACGTGAAATTACCCATCAAGAATACTATCATACTCTGCATGGGTTGATTGAACCCGGCGGCAGTTTTCGTAACGATCCGATTCTAAACAAACAATATAACAATTTCCGTGTAGTATATTGGAAATGGCGTGCAAAACAGATTATGGAGGGCTACTTAAAATGACCAATGAAATAAAAAATCTAATTAACGAGTTCGAGGCGGAAGGCGATTTCACGCATATGCCTTATGACCCCGCAGTTATTACGGCAGCAGAGGAAATGCTCGGATACAAATTCGATGATTTGTACATTACATTCCTTAAAGAATTTGGACATGGTGGTATTGGCGGAATAGAAATCATGGGTATGGGAAAAAACAACGTGCTGATTTCCGCTAATGAAACCATGAATTATCGAGAGTATGGTCTTCCCGAGAACCTTCTTGTAATCGAAAATTGTGATGAGTGGGTCTACTGCATTGACAATACGGACGG
>CAZCOE010000063.1:0-43533 GCA_964500525.1 uncultured Clostridia bacterium
TTTTAGGCGGACGGCTCTTTTTGTATGCAATATTAATTGAGCATAGGAACATGGGGACCGAAGTTTTTCACTCTTAACTTAACAAAACCAATGAACCTTTTTCTTCCAACCATCGTCATAGCTATGTAACCCCCGGCAAACCATTATCTATTACTATTACATAGTAGAAAGGCCATATTATGAAAGCTCGATTAACATCCCTTATCGCTGCTATATGTGTCTTGCTGTCGGCATCTCTCCTGTTCACATCCTGCAGCACAGACCAGCCCACAGAACCCCTGGGCAATTATTCCTCCACCAATCTTTCCAAGGATTATCCTACTCCCGGCCCCGTTGCCCAAGGCACACAGCTAAGTCCCGATAGTCAGGATGCTCTGGAGAACTTCTCTGTGGAACTGTTCAAACAGTCCTACCAGGAGGGAAACCTGTTTATGTCTCCCATCTCCGTATTGTATGCATTGGCCATGGCCGGCAATGGTGCCTCTGGAGAAACCCTTGCCCAGATGGAACAGGTTTTCGGAGCAGATATTGGAGTAATTAGTGCTTCCCTTCGTGATTACATGGGCATGGTGAACTCCAAGGATAACGGCGAGTTGTCCATTGCCAACTCCATGTGGATCAGAGAAGAGTTCCCTGTATCTCCTGACTTTTTGGATAAGAATTCATCCTACTTTGGTGCTGATATTTTCTCAACTCCCATGGACATCACCACCGTCAGAGATGTAAACCTGTGGGCCAACGACAAGACAAACGGAATGATTCCCAAGGTACTGAATGAAGACGACTTTGACGTCGATACCCGCCTGATATTGGTAAATGCCCTGCGCTTTGAGGCCCTGTGGAAAGACCCTTACAATGAATACTCCGTAAGCCAGGGCAACTTTACAGATTACAAAGGTCTAAGCCACACCGTTGACATGATGTACTCTTCTGAGGGCAAATATATCGAGACAGACAACGCCACCGGATTCATCAAACCCTACAAAGGCAACTATGCCTTTGCCGCCATTCTGCCCAACAGCGATATGACTCTCAAGGAGTATGTGGATAGTCTTACCGGTCAAGAGCTGCATCGACTGCTAAATGACAGTGTATCCAAAGGCAGTGTAAATGCAGCTATGCCCAAGTTCTCCAGTGAATCCTCTGTTCTGCTGCCGGATGTTTTGAGTCAAATGGGCATGGTTGACGCCTTCGACAGCAACAAGGCCAATTTCTCCGGAATCAACTCAGAGGAACAACTGTTCATTTCTAATGTGATTCACAAGACCAAGATTGAGGTTTCCGAGTCCGGTACCAAGGCCGCTGCCGTAACTGCGGTAATAGTTGGTGCTGAATCGGCAGAACCTTCAAAGACTAAGACTGTAACATTAGACCGTCCGTTCCTGTACATGATAGTGGACTGCACCACAATGAAACCCCTGTTTGTGGGAGCCTACGCTGCTCCGGCAGAATAGTGCACGCTGTAAAGCAAGAGCCGTTCCCTTTTTAGGCGGACGGCTCTTTTTGTATGCAATATTAATTGAGCATAGGAACATGGGGACCGAAGTTTTTCACTCATCACTCTACACTATTCACTGGCGAAGCCGCGCTTCGCCATTTGACCATAGGAACATAGGGACCAGAACTATTCACTCATCACTCTACACTATTCACTGGCGAAGCCGCGCTTCGCCATTTGACCATAGGAACATGGGGACCAGAACTCTTCACTCATCACTCTACACTATTCACTGGCGAAGCCCCGCTTCGCCATTTGACCATAGGAACATAGGGACCTCAACTCTTCACTCATCACTCTACACTATTCACTGGCGAAGCCCCGCTTCGCCTCTTGAGCATAGGAACATGGGGGCCACAACTCTTCACTCATCACTATTCGCTATTAACTATACTAATATCCAAACACTAATACATACATGGTTCCCTCATCCGTGGCCTCGGTAGAATAAGACAGAGTATACTGTCCTCTATCCAGAATAGCCGCTCTCACCACATTGAGAACCATGGCCGGAGAGTTATCACCTGTATATAAAAACTCACAATTGAAATACTGCTTATCGAGAACCACGCCTATGTACTCTCCCAGCTGGTCCAGATTGGAGATCTCAGCATAGTTAATTACACAGGAATGCAGCAGAGCATAAATGTAACCGGCCGCCTCGGATACCTTGACAGTGTCCTTTTCCAGCAAGCCTTCCCTGAGTTCGGTTACCTCATCGGTTGTTCCTATGGTGGGAATCAGGTCCATAACCTGAATAAATGCCTTGCCTGTAATCTTTGCATCCCAGGAATTGTCATCCAGCTCTGTGGGCCAGGGGCCCATGGCCTCAGCCTGACCAAAGGTAGTATTTGCAAACCTGACTGCCAGGCCGTCGTACATGACGTGCAGCAAATCGTAGTTAAGCTGCTGTTTGGCAGAATCATAGTCCTGGTACTTGAGGATGTCCTCACTGTCCAGCCATTTAGTCTCGGCGGTGGCATTGATCCTGTTAAAGCCCACACTGTCCAGGGTTAGTGCTGCTGTAAGCAGGGCAACAACGACAAATCCGATAATTGCAGATAGAATCAGGGTACGCCTCTTCACACAAACCTCCCATAAGAACTACAAGGCTTTTCTTCAAAATAAATCATAGCACAGCATATCCCTTTTGTCACACTTTGGCACCGGAAGAATAATCTATAACATAATCTTTTTTCGGAGGAAACAAATGAACTTGTTCAGAACTGGAAACTCAAATTGTGATAACGGATGCGGATGCTCCCTGCTGTGGATCATCATCCTTCTCTCCGTTTTGGGATGTGGCTGCGATAACGGCTCAAGCCTGTTCAACAACGGCGACAATGGCTGCGGATGCGACATCATCACATTGCTCATTCTGCTTGCCTTGCTGGGCAACTGCTGTGGCAACAACGACAACAACTGCGGATGCAACAATAGCTGCAACAACAACAGCTGTGGCTGCGGGTGCTAATCCCATCTTATCGAAGGTTCCTCAAATAAAAACAGGGGTTTCACCAATGCGGTGAAGCCCTTGTTTGTTGTATTTCTCTATGTTCTGTCCAGGTATTTAGTCTGTATTTCTCTCAGCATTGCCTCCAGCCTGTTTAAGCGGTGGGCCGCTCCGGATTTTCCTATGGGAGGATTCATTCTCCCTCCCAGCTCCGTCAGGCTGAGAACCTCGTTGTCATCGTCCATGAGAGCCTCTGCAGCAGATTTCATATCCTCTGCCGCCCATCCCAGTTTCCCGGTGGGGTCAACTGCCAGAATCATTTCCCTGATGCGCAATTTGCGAACTATAAACTTATTCACATTGGCACTGTAGCAATTATATGTCCTGTTTGATAAGTTGGATGCAGTGGATGCAATGAGGGCCTCTTCGTAGTACATTGCGGCCCTGGTGGTTCCCATGAGCTTGAGAATATCTGCTATGCCGTCTCCGTTCTTAACGTACAGCACCCAGCGGTTCCTGCGCTTAATAATATTGGATCTGATCTGGTATTTGTTCAGGAAATTCTGCAAGGCCGTCAAGGGCCCCCGATCAGGAGAAGAAACGTCAAAATAGTGTTGATTTTCCGGTGTGCTTACAGTTCCACTGCCTACAAACATGCCTCTGAGGAATGCCCGGCACATATCGTCGTCCTTCTGCTGGGGCAGCTGTGTCAGCTCGGTATACAGCAGTTCTGACAGGACGTCCCTGAACTCCAGCACATTTGCGTCGGGAGCCAACACCTGTTCAATGCCATTTTCCCCAAAATACATCCTGAGGTCTGCCCGTATTCTGTCTGCGGCTGCCTGACCTCTCTTGTTAATCCTGATAGTCAATCTATCAGGCTCCCTGTCCATACAGATACAGCCTGCCACGAATCCTGCCAGTTCCCGGATGCACATATTGCCGGAATCGCATATAAACTCGCAGGCCTCGTCTCTGACTCTGCGGGAAAAGGTCTCTGTGCTATTTCCTGGATTTGCCATTTCTCTTTACCTTTTTGATGCCGCATACAGCAGCCAATGTGCGGAGAATCTCTGCATCGCTCAGGGCATGGGCCCAGTCGCCGGTCCTTATGTTTGGCAGGTCTCCCTGATACATTTCCCCACCATGACCCAGGCAGGTACTGTCCATCTCAGCGAATATAGGCTGCATCACTGTTAAAATCTGTTCCTTGCCATACATGCCCAGTCGGAACAGCAGTCTGAGATAGAAACCCATCAGCCATGTCCAGCTGTTGCCGTTATACGAGGCGTAGTCTCTGACACTTGCAGGTCCAAGGCCCCTGCCCATGTAACTGCGGTCGTCGGGAGACAGGGTCCTGATACCTACAGGGGTGTACAGCAGACCTCCCACGCGCCTGACGCACCTCTTCATGGTCTCTGTATCGCAGGGAGAGAAGTTCAGCCCCAGGGCCAACATCTGGTTGCATCTCACGGAAATGTCCCTATGGGGCTCCATTCCGCCGTCATAGGTTCTATGGAAGGTTACCGTGTCCGCAATGCCTCCCTCATATACAAAATACTTGCGGAAGGAATCCCTGGTCAGAATAGCCTGGATGTCGTATCTCCTGGATGCCTTGTCCCCCCACAGAGGGCACAGTTTCTCCATAATGCGCAGGGCATTGTACCAGAGTCCGTTTATCTCTACTGCACATCCCTCCCTGCCAGTTATTGGTTTGCCATCTATCCTGGCATCCATCCATGTCATGCCGGGGCTTGTCTCTATAAGTCCCAGTGAGTTCATAGCAATATATACTCCCCGGTCTGTGACGATGCCCTGTTGATATCTCTCTATAATGGATTCCAGAACGTTCCTCAGGCTGCACACAAATTCCCTGTCCCCAAATGCCAGGTAGTATTCAAACACGGCCTCAAACAGCCATAGGGATGCATCTGCGGAGTCGTATTCGGCAGCGTGCCCACTATCCACATTATCTGCCAACAGGGAATTGTCTATGTATTTTACCAGATTCTGCAGCACAGCCTTGGCCTCCCGGTCTCTGCCGGTGGATATGCACAGCCCGATAACTGCCAGGGCAGCATCTCTGCCTCTGAACCCATGCCAGGGATAACCTGCCATAATGTAGGTATTTCCCTCCCGGTCCTGTACCAGATAGTCCTCTGCCCCGGCTGCCAGATATGGAGCCCGCTCCTGATCTATGGTGCATTTTGCGGCCAATTCGGTCCTGCGTCCGGTCTCGACAGCAAAAAAGTCCGGCCGGTCCGCCATGCTCACAGTCTTGAGAATATCCAAGGTGGACCCCTGTTCCGTAAAAATTACAAATTCCAGAGTTTTGGTGGTTCTAGGCTCCGCCTTCAGCACAAACTTTCCCGGGATAAAGTGATCCTCCCAGCAATCTGTACATCTGTCCGCATCCTGCCTATAGAACATGCCGCGGAAGTAGTCCGGCTCCTCTCCTGTCTCAAAGGCTCCGGCGCTGTATGAAATGTGCAGCCGGTTCTGGTACTCGGTCTCTCCCTTGTACACCAGGTCCACCATGCCTGGGTGCGGAAAAACGTCAAAATCCAAATTATCTCTACGGGAAACGTCATGATGTCTGCGATAGTTAATCAAGGGATAGAATTCCATCTCCACAGGACGGCGGCCTGTGGTGATTCGGTAGCGGACTGCAGTGGCATTGGCTCCCCGAATCATGGTAATCTCCTTGGAAATCCTGACCTCATCTATGCTATAGACATAGGTGGGGTAGGCCTCCATGGAAAAGCTCTTGAGATATTGATTTCCCTGGCTGCATACTCCGTTGGCGTCAAAGGCCGCCAGAGAAACTGTAGCTGTGCCAAGGCGAACATGCTCGTGAATATTTGAGCACAGCACATATCTGTCGAATGGGGGTGTCATAGCCCCGGAAAGCAGACAATTATACTTGGAGGTATTGCCGCCGCCCAGGGTAAGAGACGCATATCCCCCAAGGCCATTGGTCAGAATCCAATTCTTGTCAGATGCGGCCATATAATCTGCCAGCTGCTTGCCTGTATACTCTATCCCCATGAATTACTCCCTGTCTATGCCCACAATGCGAACCTCCGGCTCCAAAGTGACGCCGAATCGGGACCTGACCTCATCTGTCACCCGGTCCATAAGCTGCAGAACATCTGCTGCTGTTGCATTGCCTGTGTTTATGATAAATCCACTGTGTTTGGTGGAAACCTCTGCTCCTCCAACCCTGCATCCCTTGAGACCGCACTGCTCAATCATGGCTGCAGCATAGCCGTTGGCAGGTCTCTTGAATGTGCTGCCTGCACTGGGTTTGTCTGTTGGCTGCTTGCTGCGGCGCCTTTCCCGCAGGTCATCCATGGCAGCCTCTATGGCCTGTGGATCCCCGGGGCTGAGCTGCAGCTGTGCATCCAGAATAATATCCGGACAGGACATATATGCGCTGTGTCTGTAGCTGAATTCGTGCTGTTCCCGGTTCCGGACCACAATGGTGCCGTCCGGTCTCAGACAGCGGACTGTCCCTGTAATCTGACTCATTTCGCCTCCATAAGCTCCTGCGTTCATATATACCGCTCCGCCTATAGTTCCGGGAATACCCTCAGCGAACTCCATACCTGTCAAGCTGTTCTTGGCAGCAGCCCGGGCCACTCGGGACAACAATGCTCCTGCCTGGGCGCGAACTATGCTGCCCTCAATTGATATTTCATTGAACTTGGCAGACAGGTCCATAACCACGCCGGGGATGCCTCCGTCTCTCACCAACAGGTTGGATCCGTTGCCAATAATCAGGCAATCGATGCTGTTTTGGAGGCAATACTGCCAAACCTCACAGATCTGATCCTGATTTTCGGGAGTTACATATAGCTCCGCAGGACCTCCTACTCTGAAGGTGGTGTGGCGACTCATGGGACTGTTGGCAATAGCGCTTTGCGGTCCGACAATGTGAATTATGCGGGCTGTCTGGTGTAAGTCCATTTGTTATCCTCATTCCTTGGCAGAAGATTGGAGAGCCTTCACAGCCTCCTCGCTGCGCCTTGCCAGCTCGGCTGCGGAATTGTATCCCATCTTCTTCTGTCTGTTATTAATAGCTGCCGCCTCGATGATAACGGCCAGATTACGTCCGGGGCTGACGGGAATTGTGTGACAGGGCACGTTGACTCCCAATATCTCTGTTGTCTCCGTCTCTGATCCCAGCCTGTCGTAGAGTTTGCTCTCCACCCATTGCTCGAATCTGATAACCAGGTCAATCTTCTCCGCAGGCTTAACAGAGCTGACGCCGTACATATTCTTTACATCCAATACTCCTATGCCTCGAATCTCGATCATATGCCTGGTAATTTCAGGGGCACTGCCAATAAGTGCTGTGGCAGACAGCTTCTTGACCTGTACCATGTCGTCTGCCACCAGTCGGTGACCTCTCTTAACCAGTTCCAGAGCAATCTCGCTTTTGCCGATGCCGCTCTCCCCCAGCAGCAAAATGCCCTCGCCGTAGACCTCTACGAAAACGCCGTATACATCTACGGTAGGCGCCAATCCACTGTTCAGATAGGATATGAGCAAACCTGTAAACTCGGATGTTACAAGCCCGGTACGCAAAATAGGGTGACCGAACTTGTCTGCGATCCGGATCATCTCGTCTGTCAGGCCCAAACCCCTGGTGACAATAATGCAGGGAAAGCCCAGCTCGAAAAATGATGTGAGACAGCGTTCCCTCTCCTCCGGGGGAATGCTGGCGATAAATGAAATCTCTCCCAATCCCATGAGCTGAATCCGGTCATTGCCAAAGTATTCTCTATATCCCTGCAGGTGCAAGCCGGGCCTGTTGATCTCGGCTGTGGTAACCTTGATGTTCTGCAAATCTCTGCGGCCTGCCAGCTGCTCCAACTGGAATGCATCTGCCACGTCCTTGATGGTTACAAACTTCATAATATGTCCTCTCCTATGAAAAACAAGTCATATCTCCTGGGGAAATCCGTGTCTCCCGGTGCATATATTGTTGCCCTCTTTGTGTCAATACTATCAATAATCCTGATAACCTCTGAGGCTGTCTCCTCCTGATGTCCAGATGCATTGAGAATAATAGCGTCAAACAGCCGGGACTCTCCATCCATCATGCGCTGATACTCCAGCTTGGCTGTGGCTATCCTCTTGTCTATCTGGTCCCGGGTCTCTGTGCCCCGGTTAACCAACCTCCTGCGCAGTTCCACCAGAGACTCCGGCAACAGGAACACCGCCACAATTGGATACTTGTCGTGGTATTTTTCAATAACCTGCCTGGCGCCATTCAGGTCTATATCCAGAACTGCCATACATCCCTGCTCAAGATGGCTGTTCAGCTTGTCCGCCGGGGTGCCGTAGGACTTGCCGTTGCCAAAGTGGTTGTACTCCGCCAGGTAACCGGTGTCCTTGAGCCGATCGAATTCCTCCTGGGAAATAAAATAATACTCTCTGCCATCCTGTTCATCTCCTCTGGGCTGTCTGGATGTACAGGAAATGGACTCCCACATCCAGTCACCGTAATGGTGCCGCAGCAGCCGCACAATGGTGCCCTTGCCTCCTCCGGAGGGTGCACAGACGATGAGTATTTTGCTCTGCATGTATCAATACCTCTGATCTGTCTATAGTCATTGGAATTGTAGCACATGGGTGGGAAATAATGAAGCAAAAAAGCACCATGCCTGCCGGATTTGGCAAAGTACATGGTGCTCTAATAAAATCTGTTAAACTGTATCTGCTGTATGGTTGACAGAGAATCCTGTCAACAGCCTGCCTGGAGATTACTTCTTCTTGAGAATAATCACCACAATTGCTGCCACTACAATAATGACTGCTGCACCCAGTACGATGGGCAGGACAATGTCGTTGTTTGCCTTGTCTCCGGATGTGCTGCCGCCGGTAGGTGCAGATGTGGGCTCTGCAGATTCGGTTGTCTCAGGCTCCTGTGTGGGAGCAGCTGTGGGCTCCTGTGTGGGAGCAGCTGTAGGTGCTGCTGTAGGCTCTGGTGTAGCTGTAGCGACAGGGCCTGCCAACTCTGTCCCAACTACCACAGCATCTCTTCTGCTGGGTACGGATACCTCGTCAATAACCTTGCCGGCCTTGTTAACCAGCTGCATGGTGAGGCTGTCCTCTGTGACAGTAAAGACTGTGCAGCCTGTGCCTGCCCCGGCGAAACGTGCAGCAATGAGGCCGGAGCCCTTAACCGTCTTGTTCATGGTTCCGCCTGTAACCATTGGATTTGTTACATAGTAGGAACCCACGTCTCCATCAGCATCTACAACCTGATTATTGTAGAGTCTGTTGGTCCTGGAGTACTCATGGTTGTCTCCGCCCAGGACGAAGTCTGCTCCGATTTCGTCACATGTCTTGTACATCTGACCATAGTAGGACCAGGAGGCAATCTCGTTGGAACTGCCCAATCCATAGGGATTGTGCTGGTAGACCACAATGTATTGATACTTGCCCTGCTGGGCTGCGGCAACATCCTTCATCCACTGGAGCTGGACGGCCAGATTCTTCTGTGCAGCTGTGAACTCGCTCATTTCAGGAGCCAGTGTATCTACGCAAAGGAACAAAACGCCGTTGTAGTTGAACCAGTAGACACTCTCCAGACCCTCAGGGCCGTTTACAGGATTGCCCAGGGAATTGACAAACCACTTGTTGGAAATTCTCTTGACTCCTATGGCTCTGTTGTCTGTATCGTGGTTTCCGATGGTAAGGGACATAACTGATGATGTTGTCAGCTTGCTGTCATTCCACTGTACCCAGTTGTTGTATGTAGCACCTGTCTCAACATAGTCTCCTGTGAAGATTGTCAGGTCATAGGGGCCGATCTTGTTGACAACGTTGTTGAGCATGGTGGCTGTCTGCTTTACATAAGTAAAATTGCTGCCGCCATCTGCATGGGTGTCCCCCATGGCAATGAATCTGAAGGCCTTGGTGCCTGCAGTCTTGAATGTATATACGGCAGACTCACCGGAGGTGTTGGAAACCTTGTAGATATACTGGGTATCCTCTGTAAGTCCTGTAATGGTATATGCATACTTGTAGTACTTGTCTGCCTTAAGGTCAAAGTAGTCCAACGTGGCTGCCGTGCCATCAACATTAACTGCGGTGGCCTTGGCGAACTCCGTATCATCAGCTGTGGTATAGCTGATAGTGCACTGTGCCAAAGGTGAATGCCAGCTAATCATCATAGAGGTCTTGCAGTCCTCTGTGGGATTAGTCATAACCAGGTTCACAGGGTTGTCGTTTGTGTCGATGGCAGCGCCTGCAAACATAGGTACAGACAGTGCAACTGCCAATGTAAGGGCTATTGCAACAATCCATAAACCGGAACGCTTGTTCTTAAACATATTTTGCTCCTTTCGATTCTGTGAAACATAAACACAGGGTAATTATACCATTGGGGAATTGTCCGTACAAGGAAAAATAAGGCAGTCATCCAGCGGGTCGAAAAAGCGAGAGCGGCACGATGTGTCGCTCTCGGGGTGAATTTGTCAGAATGTCTGCTACTATGCTCAATTCCGGCTGACGGATCACAGTCCCATTACCTCTCGCCTATTTTCTCCGGCTCTGCAAACTGCCAATCCCCCATGTCCAGCACCTTCACAGATTCAATAATCTGTGCTGCCTTGGGCCTATCTCCGGGCCAGGTAGGAACTACAGCTACTGCATCCACCACCTGCTGTCCGCTGATAACGTGGCCGAAGGCTGCATACTCTCCATCCAGATAGGGTGCGTCTCCATGCATGATGAAGAACTGTGAACCTGCGGAATCCTTGTTCATGGATCTGGCCATGGATATTACTCCCTTGCGGTGGCTGATAGTGTTATTCTTGAAGCCGTTGGAGCGGAACTCGCCCTTGATGGCGTAACCGGGGCCGCCTATGCCCACACCCTCCGGGTCTCCTCCCTGAATCATAAAACCTTGAATAATTCTATGGAATGTAAGGCCGTTGTAGAAGCCCTTCTGTACCAGACTCAGGAAGTTGTTTACTGTATTTGGTGCCTTGTCCGGCTCCAATTCCAGCACAACTACCCCCTGATCCTTGATTGTCATTTCAATGGTGGGATTTTTCATAAATATACCTCTCTATACAAAATTTGCAATTTAGTCAACGAATAACTCAAGCGACGGAAATCAACTCTTCACTGGCGAAGCTTGCTTCGCACATGGGAGCATAGGGACCGCTTCGGGTTCTTAGGGCACTGCTTCATCATTCGATCTCTGGATCATGGGGACCAGAACGAACTCTTCACTCTTCACTATTCACTATTCACTGGGAGGCTTTGCCTCGCCCGTGCCCCGCTTCCCAATCGAGCATGGGAGCATGGCGTCCTGAACTCTTCACTCATCACTCTACACTATTCACTGGCGAAGCTTGCTTCGCACATGGGAGCATAGGGACCGCTTCGGGTTCTTAGGGCACCGCTTCATCATTTGATCTCTGGATCATGGGGACCAGAACTCTTCACTCTTCACTATTCACTATTCACTGGCGAAGCTTGCTTCGCCAGAGTCTGGGCCTCTCTGCAGACTGTCTGCCTGAGTGCCTCTTCACTGCCATCGTTGTTGATTACTCTGTCTGCCAATGCCAGATACTCCTCCCGGCTGAGCTGAGATGCAATGCGCCTCTCTGCATCCTCTCTGGAAATGCCGCTGCGGCTCATTACTCTCTGTATGCGAGTCTCTGTATCGGCGTCCACGATCCATACTTCGTCCACCTGGTCCAAGAATCCGTGTTCCACAGGGATTGGCACATCCAGAACCATTACGCCCCTGCCGCTGCGCCTGAACTCAGCAACCCTGGAAACCATCTCATCCACCACATATCTGTGGACAATGGCCTCCAACCGGTCCAGCCTGTCTCTGTCTCCAAATACGTGTTTTGCCAACAGTTTGCGATTAAGCCTGCCGTACATGTCCACAAATCTGTCTCCAAAGGCCAGGGCTATTTCATATACCGCAGGCCTTCCACCCTCTGTAACTGTGTGGGATATCTGATCTGCGTCCACCACCTGGGCACCCAGCTCCTCCAATATGCTGCAAACGCTGGATTTGCCGGAGCCCATGCCTCCAGAAACGCCTAATACGTAAGTCCTGCTGTCTGCCATCCTATACCTCAAACCAGCTGTGGCCGCTGCTGATGTCCACTGTCATGGGAACAGACAGAGAAACTGCGTTCTCCATATTGTCCCTCAGGATATTCACTACCATGGGATAGTCCTCCCGGGCACATCTGACTATCAATTCGTCGTGAACCTGGAGAACCAGCTCTGCTCCGGGACAGGAATCCCTGAGGGCATCGCTGACCCGAATCATTGCAACCTTGATAATATCGGAGGCTCCTCCCTGAATAGGTGCATTGAGAGCCACCCTCTCTCCAAAGGACCGGATATTGTGGTCCCGGGACTTAAGCTCCGGAATGTACCTGCGACGGCCCATAAAGGTGGTGACATAGCCCTTTTCCGCCGCCTCCCTGGTAACGTTGGACATGTAATTCCTGACGCCATCAAAGTTCTCCAGATATGTCTCTATATAGGACTTGGCTTCCCCATAGGAAATGCCCAGATCCTTGGACAGTCCGAACTCGCTGATGCCATATACAATGCCGAAATTCACCGCCTTGGCCGCACGGCGCATGTCATATGTGACCTGATCTCTGGGCACTGCAAACACCTTGGCAGCAGTGTCGGTGTGGATATCTCCTCCATTTTGGAAAATCTCCCGCATGTTTGGATCATTTGCCACATGGGCCAGAACCCGCAGCTCTATCTGGGAATAGTCTGCGCTGACCAGAACCTCTCCCGGCTTGCAGACAAAGACCTTGCGTATTTCTCTGCCCTCCTCTGTGCGCACAGGGATATTCTGCAGGTTGGGATCCTGGGAACTGAGTCTGCCTGTAGCTGTAACTGTCTGGTTAAAGGTGGTGTGTATCCTGCCTGTCTTGGGGTCGATAAACTTGTACAGGCCCCGGGCATAGGTATTGTTCAGCTTGGTAAGCTGTCTGTATTTTATTATCTGGGGAACAATAGGATGCTCATCTGCCAATTTGTCCAGCACCTCTGCATCTGTGGAATATCCGGTCTTGGTCTTGCGCCCATGCTTAAGCCCCAGTTTTTCGAAGAGGACCTGACCCAATTGGGCTGTGGAGTTGATATTGAATCGTTCTCCGGCCATTTCATAGATAGACTCTTCCAGGGCACTGATCTGCCTGTCGTAATCCCGGCCCAACTGTTCAAGGGCATCCCTGTCCACGTCCATACCCCGGAGCTCCATTTCTGCAAGAACCTTGGCAAGAGGCATTTCCACCATGAGGAACAGGTCGTAAACTCCCACATCCTCCATGGCCCGGACCAGAGCTTCCTCCAGATCCGGCATCAACATGACTCTGTCTGCACAGATACTGCCGTCTGTACTCTCAGGCATATCCAACAGGGAAATCTGCTGCTCTCCCTGGGACTCAGGAGCTGTCCCCAGATATTCCATACATATCTCTGTATAGGGATGACGTCTGGTGGAATCGCACATATATGCTGCGATCTCTGTATCGAAAAACTCTCCATCCACAGCGCAGCCCATGTTGCTAAGCCATATCAACAGTCCCTTAAGATCATTGGTAACCAATCTGGCGCCGGTATTGAACAGAGGCGTCCAGACACCGGAATCTCCGGAATGGGCCAATTCTCCACAGGGTGCATATGCTGTCCTGCCGTCGGAAAATGCAATCCCCGACAGGGTGCGATTCACTGCGCTGCCGGTTATATCTGCATAGACATAGAGGACTCCTGCATCCGTAACTGCAGAGCGCAAATTATCCAAGCCGGCAACATCCAGAGCCACTGTATCCATGGTGCGCACCTGTACTGTGTCCTTGGCTGTTATGGGAGCATCCGATGGGGAAAGGTCCAAGGCCTTGATCATCTTGTTAAGCTCCAATTCCTCCAGCAGGGCATACATCTGCCCTCTGTCCATAGGTCTCAGAGCAATGTCATCTATAGATGGAACTCCCGGAACCTGCCTGCAAATGGTACCCAGCCAATAGCTGAGGTAGGCCTGATCATGCCCCTCTGTCAGCTTGACTTTTAGGGCTGCCTTGGGGATTTCATCCAGGTGTTGATATATGTTGTCCAGGGATCCATATTGCTGTACCAGAGCCAGCGCCGTCTTCTCTCCCACTCCCTTTACACCGGGGATATTGTCGGATGAGTCTCCCATAAGGGACTTAAGGTCTATCATCTGGGCAGGAGTCAGGCCGTATTTCTCCATGAGAACCTGAGGCGTAATCTCCTCGTAGGTGGTTTTGCCCCCCTTGGTGGATGGCATGGAAATATGCACACTGTGGCTCACCAGCTGGTAGGAGTCCCTATCTCCCGTCAGAATGGTCACACTATAGCCGGCCTCCTGTCCAATGGCAGAGAGGGTCCCTATGATGTCGTCGGCCTCGTAGCCTGCCAGCTCCACACAGGAAATTCCCCAGGCCCACAGTATTTCCTTCATCTTGGGAAACTGCATAGCCAACTCGTCAGGCATGGGCCTGCGGCCCGCCTTGTATTCGGTGTATTTGGCATGTCTGAATGTAGGTGCTTTAAGATCAAAGGCCACAGCCACATGGTCATAGCTGCCGCCTTGGGAAATATACTTAAGCAATATGGTCATGAAACCGTGGATGGCGTTGGTGGCAAACCCCTGTCGGTTAGTAAGCACCTTGCCGCCTCCAATTCCGTAAAAGGCGCGATTAAGAATACTATTGCCGTCTACCAGCAAAATGCGTCCGTTCATAGGACTCTCCGGGTTGAGATTATTTGGAGAAAATCTCGTACTGGCCTACCAAACCGTCCAGGCTGGAATCATCTCCGGCCAAAATTGTCTCCATGTTGGACAGTATAACATATGAAGTATCACCAATGTAACCCACAACCATACACTCGGTGTAATCCAGGTCATTGTCAACCAGGTATGTTTTGCACTCCTCCAGACTGCTGCAGTCGGTGGCGTTAACGTACCCATTGTCGTACATGTCCAGGCGCATATTGGACATCTGGGCCACAGATGAGACCTCGTTGTAGGCAGGAGCCTCATTGGAAGTGACGTATTCTGTAAATGCTTGATTGTTGTTGTCCGGAATGTCGTTCTGGACAGCCACCCGGTCCGGAATGCCATCCTGTTTATTTGCCTCTGAAGTCGAGTCTGACACCCAGTCTTCGGTGGGTCTGCCGTCGCTGGGCACGTTGCCTCCACTGGGCTCGCTGCCGTCGCTGGGCCCGCTGGGTGGTACTATACCCTGAACGTGGCCGGGGAAACCCACAGTCTCATCGCCTTTGTTGCTCCCGTCGGACGCCAGGCTCTCTGCAACGCCGGGAGAATCATCCGATGCGGAGGAATTTCCCTGAGAATCGTATTGCCCTTGAATATGTTCAACAGAGAGAAGGCCTACGGAGATGGCAATCAGCAAGCCGGCGGCCAATGACATAATCCTATGCCATGGCATTACAGTGACAACTGTAACCTGACTTCTCTTGTCTCTCTCGGCAACCAGCGCCTGATGGAGCTTGGCGTCAAAATCCGCCGGCACCTGTGTAATCTTCATCTGAGACATGGTTTCTGCTATTTTCTTCTGAAGTTGGAGTTTGTTTTCCTTCATGAACGATAATCCTCTGGTGGTATACTGGATAGACGATTGTATCAGTCAAACAGTTCGATTTGTTTCTCTAAAATTTTGCGAAGCTTGAACCGGGCGGCATTCAGTCGGGACTTGACAGTTCCCTCGGGAATATCCAATAGTTTTGATATCTCCTGATAGGACAATTCCTGGATGTCCCGCATGACGCATACCTCCCGGAGCTTGTCCGGCAATTGGTCTATGGCCATTCGCACAGCCTCTATCTGTCGATTGCGGATGGCGCTGTTTTCTGGCTGCTGGGACTCGGGAGCCGGCAATTGAATCCCCGGGGAGTCCTCGTCCTCCATAGTCTCCTCTATAGACAGGTTTGTGGTCTTGTTCCTGCGTAACATGTCTATGCATTGATTCTTGGTTATCTGGTATATCCAGGTTGAAAATGCACTGTTCTCCCGATAGGAGGCCATGTTGCGATAGGCCTTGATGAATACCTCCTGGGAACAGTCCAAGGCATCCTCATAGTCCTTGAGGTATTGATATGCGGTGTTGATAACCAGCAATTTGACAGACTCAATCAGCCTCTCAAAGGACTCCACGTCCCCGTCTCTGGCCTGTCTGACCAGGCGTTTTTCATCAATATCACTTAATGCCATATCTATCTCTGTGTAATAGGGCGTAATAAAGGCCTAAAATGGTCTTTGCATCGTAAATGCGCCCCTGTGAAATCATATCCATGAGTTGGTCCAATGTGTACAGTCTGACTGTCAGGAACTCATCCTCGTCGGGCTGCATCTCGCAGGCTGTAAGGTCCGTTGCCATGTAGATAAATACAACCTCGTCTGTAAATCCCGGTGAAACCGCAGCAGGGCAAATCAGCTCCAGGTTGGCGGCGTTCATGCCAATCTCCTCCCGCAACTCCCGTCTGGCTGCATCCATGGGCTCCTCTCCCTGATCCACCTTGCCTGCAGGCAGTTCAATAGTAAAGTCGTCCATGGGGATACGGTATTGTTCCACTGTGTAAATGCGTCCGTCAGGGGCAACCGCAACGCAGCATGCGCCCTTAGCATGGCGGACAATCTCCCTCATGGCAGTGCCTCCCTCAGGCAGACTGACCTCAGCATGGTCCAACTGTACTATGCGTCCGGAAAATATTCTGGAACTATTGATAATATGCTCCTTGCCGCACTGTCTCATGGGTCTCTCCATATAAAAATTACCGTATCTGTGAATGTCAATTGTACCATTGCCCCGCATATTATACAAGAGAAACACCATTGACGGGAGAAGTCATGCCCATAGATACCGCCATACTTAAAATGAAGCTTAACGCTGCCCTGGACACCCTCAGAAAGGAGTCCAAGGAGAGCCTGCAGAAGCGCATCAGCAGGATGAATGTGGATGAGATCCGGAAAAATCTGAAGGATTTTGATGCTGCAAAAATCAAGGCCATGGTGCCTGATGCCAATGCCCTGAAGGCAAAGATCTCCGACGCTGACCTTAAGAAGCTGCAGGAAGCCGCCGGTACGGAATACAAGGATTTGTACGACCAAGCAGTAAAACTGTTCAGGGAGATATAAATCATGGCTGTCTATGCCTCCAGGAGGGCAGGATATCCCCCCAGGCCCGGGAATTACAGGGTCTATAATAACGTGGATTGCAAAAGGCCTGCCTCCCAGGCACGGGGCACAGACTCCGGAGAGAAACAAGCAGCGATGAAGGATGCCGGGGTGCAGGGATGTCCCACGGTGCAGGAAAGTTCCACGGTGCAGGAGTGTCCCACAGTGCAGGAGTGTTCGGAAACATATGTCCATGAGAGCCGGTGTCCCGGTGCTGAGCAGGACCGGTCCCAATCCTCGCAGGAGCCGGAGTCCCAGCAGGAGGCATGCCGGCCGGAGTCCCAGCAGGATGCTGCCGGTACCGGTATGCCGGACCTGTCTGCTTTGATTTCCTCCCTGGGCGGCGCAGAAGGAATATCCGCCACCATAAACAGCCTCCTGTCAGGAGGCTGCGAGAGCCCTGACACAAATGCCTCCGCCCACAGCCCAGGCCCCGCTCCCCAATCAGACAGCAGTCCTGAAGGCATAGACCTATCCTCCCTGCTTTCAGGGCTGGGAGGTGCAAATGCATTGGGAGGCCTGGGAAACCTGGCAGGCCTGGGGAATCCGGGAGGCCTGGGCAATACAGGCGCTCTGGGTGCCCTGGGAGGCCTGGGCAATACAGGGGGCATTTTGTCAGGGCTGCTGGGCAAATCCGGCAGCAGCTGCAACTCCTCCTGCAGCCGCCTGTGTACACTGACCAGCGCCCTGTGCCCCTTCCTCAGTCCTGGCAGGCGGGGCAGGGCGGACAAAATGCTGAAAATAATGCAATTGCTGGCTGCATCAGAACAGCCTGTCTTTGACGATGACAGGCTGCCTTTGATAATGATATTTGTATACTTGTTTTTCTAGAGAAAATGGTGTCAATCTGTCCAGTTCCACTGACCTCCGGCCAGTTCAAAGCCTCTGAGAGCATCCTCCATACACCCTCCGGTCATATTGTACAGAGAAATATATATGTCTGAATAGTCGTAGCTGAGGGTGGTCTCAGTGGTAACCATGTTGGAATACTCCTTGAATGGTTCATCGGAAGAGTTGACCAGGCCCAGCATTACAGCATAGCTCACGTGGTTGGTGTAATACTGGTCGCTCTCATCCTCCACAATCTGTTTCATCTGGTTCACGCCCTCCCGGCCCTCAAAGGAATACTTAACCTGTATGCCCTTTACGGTCATGTCCGGGTTCAGGTCGTAGGTCATGGTACAGTCGATAAGTCCTGTGACAGTGCTGCTGCCATCATTCACGTAGGTCCATACAGCTCCTGTCCTGTGATAGATAAAGACCACATTCTGTATTCTGTCACACAGGGCCTCTACCTCCCTGTCGCTGTATACTCTATCGTCTACGAACACATCCAGATATGCCTCTGTAAGCCGGAACGTAATCCGGTTGCCATCCAGATTAATGTCCTCATAGTAGTTGGGATATTCCCCCTCGGCTGACTGTTCCTCATAGAAGTCGTTGGTCAGCTTCTCCAGTCGTGAAAACTCCCCAGACGCCGCCTCCGGAGTCTCAAATGTTAGGGTAACCTTGCCGGAGGAAATCTGGTTCTTAAGATTCACTCCAAACCTGATGGTGCCCTGAACTGTGCCGTAGGTTGGATTGTCCATGGTGAGGGTCCTGTCAAATCCCGTACCGGTGATAATCAGCACCGCTCCGGCGATTCCTGCCAAAACCACTGCAGCGCAAATACATAGGGAAATCGCCATAACCTTGTCCATGCGGAAACCCATTTCGGACTTGGCCTTGCTCATCAGCTCCCTGCGCTGCTGCCTGGCATCCTTGAACTCATTAGTCACCGAAGCATACCTTCATCTTTCGGGCAATCTCCACCAGAGTATTGGTCTCCTCCACATATTTGAACTTGCCTACAACGTGCTCAAAGGCAACGGTATATACCTGTCTGCCGTCTACGCCTACCATGGTGCCAAAATCACCTCTGCGCACTGCCTCTACAGCAGCTGCTCCCTGTCTGGTGGCCAATATGCGGTCGTAGGCGTCGGGACGTCCGCCCTTCTGCAGCTTGCCCAATACGGTCAGGTCTGTGGGCACTCCTGTCAATTCGGTAATCTTGTTGGCCAGTATTTCTCCGGTGTTGGGCAGCGGTACCTCCTGTCCCTGTTCCATGGCTCCCTCTGCCACCAAAATGATGGAGAAGTTCTTGCCGTGATTCTTACGGGTCAGTATTGCATGGGCAACCTTGTTTATGCTGTATTTAATCTCGGGGATCAATATAACATCTGCGCCGCCGGCCATGCCTGCCTCAAGGGCCAATGTGCCTACTCTGTCGCCCATGACCTCAAGAACGGTTACATGGTGGTTGGACTCTGCATTAGTATGTAAATTGTCGATACATTCGGTGACGAAATCCACTGTGGACATAAATCCCAGGTTACGCCCGGTACAGCATATCTCGTCACAGCCGGACTTGGGTATGCAGATAATGTTGATACCCTTGGCACTCAGTGTATTGCACATGCCGATGGTAGTGTCTCCTCCGATGGCAATAATGGCACCTACGTCAAACATCTGCATGTTCTTTTTAATCACTGTGACATATTCATCCAGACTGTCGGGGTTGTCGTACAGCTTGCACTTGGCGGAAGTGCCGATAACACTGCCTCCCTTGTCCAGCAAGCCCGATGCATCGTTGGGGTTAAACCGGACGAACTTGTTCTGCAGGATGCCGTCAAAGCCTCCCTTGTATCCCAGTACTTCAATGTCGTAGACCTCTGCTGTCTTAACCACAGCTCTGATGGCCGCATTCATACCCTGGCAGTCGGAACCGCCGATAATCAAACCAATTCTCATGAGAACCTCCCGAAATAAAGTATATATCTAATCGAAAATCCTGCGCTCAGGCACAAAGTTCTCATCCGGGAACCCGTGCTGCCTCAACGCCTCGTACAGTATAATAGCCACAGAATTTGACAGGTTAAGAGAACGGATTCCCTGCCGCATGGGTATGCGGATATCGTGATCCCTATGCTCCCTCAGGAGATCCTCCGGCAGTCCCGCATCCTCTCGTCCAAACAGGATAAAACACTTGTCCGGATAGGATACATCCGAGTAGAGCTTCTCTCCCTTGGTGGTGGCAAAGTAGAATTCGTAGTCAGGGTATTGGTCCATAAGCTCCTGAACGCTGTCGTAATAGCGAATGTCTGCATACTCCCAATAGTCCAGGCCTGCCCGCTTGAGCTTCTTGTCATCCATATAGAATCCCAGAGGACGAACCATGTGAAGGCCGCAGCCCGTAACGGCACATGTCCTGACAATGTTGCCTGCATTGCCGGCAATCCTGGGCTCTACCAGAGCTATATTCAAATCAATTGCCATCCTGCCACCTGCTTGAATCTGTAACTACCTATTTGACATTATACAACAAGTCCGGTCGCAAATAAAAGGGTGAAGAAATGACTTCCTCACCCTGAAATGCAATCAAATACAATCCTCAATGTTTGCCCTTGGGACTTGCCACCAGACCTACCAGCAGTCCAAAGAATACCGCTGCGGCAATGCCTCCCGCCGATGCCATCAGGCCTCCTGTGAACGCCCCCAGCAATCCATGTTCCGCCACTGCTTCGCTGACCCCTGTATACAGGGTATGGCCAAAGCCGCACAGGGGGACAGTGGCGCCTGCTCCGGCAAATTCCGCAAAGGGCCTGTACAGCCCTATAAATGACAGAACCACACCGGCCACCACAAAGGTCACCATTATTCTGGATGCTGTCATCTTTGTAAGATCAATCAAGAGCTGGCCTATGGCGCACAGAAGTCCACCTATGACAAAGGCCCAAATATATTGCATAAAGTCCATTATGCCTTTCTCCTTTCAATGCTTACTGCGTGTGCGATTACGGGAATAGGCTGCTTTTCATTGAGCAGAGCCGGACTATGCAGGGCTCCCGTTCCCACAAACAGCACCTTGTCCAGCTTCCCCTGCTCCATCTCGTCCAGAATAATGGTGTTGAGAACTAAGGCACTGCAGCCGCAGCCACTGGTTCCGGATGTGTTTTTTGTCTCCTCCTGGGGGTACACCATGGTGCCTGCATCCCGCAGCTGACCGGATATATCGTAGCCCAGTTCGGCTGTGAGCTGGCGGCACATTTCCATACCCAGGCTGCCCAGATCTCCGGTGATAATCATGTCATAGTAGTTGGGCTTCCTGCCTGTATCCCTCAGGTGGGTTGCAATGGTTGTGGCAGCAGCAGGGGCCATTGCTCCTCCCATATTGTTGGAGTCCGTTACTCCGGGGTCTCTGACGCAGCCGGGAGTAACCGATGTAATCACAGTTTTGCCCTTGTCCAGGCTCAATATATTTCCACCGGCTCCCGTTACTGTGCTCTGGGCGGACTTGGGCTTCTGCCCTCCCAACTCCAGGGGAAACCTGAATTGTTTCTCTGCACTGCAATAGTGGCTGGAGGTCATGCATACCACATTGTCCACTGCGCCCCCATCCATAATCATAGCTCCCAGGCCCATGGACTCAGCCATGGTGGAACAGGCTCCATAGAGGCCGAATGTGGGGATGTTCCGGTCCCTGGTGGCCAGAGCTGTGGACATACACTGGTTAAGCAAATCCCCTGAGAAAATCATGTCTATATCGCTGTTGGCAAAATTGCCCTTTTTCAACAGGAAATCCAGCACATCTCCCAGCATTGTTCCCTCTGCCATCTCCCAACTCTTCCGGCCGCACTTTTCGTCAGGGTATATTCTGTCGAACCTGCCGGCCAATGGGCCCTTCCCCTCTATGGGGCCTGACACAGCCGCCCGGACGTTAATGCCCACTCTGCCGCTGAGCACAAAGGTGTTCTCTCCTGCTTTCTGCATATTTCCTCCTAAATAATCCCCGCAATGTATGTGATAATGCCTGCTACAATAGAAGCGGAAATGCCATATACCAGCACCGGGCCTGCCACGATAAACATCCTGACTCCCAGCCCTGTCACCATGCCCTCGGATTTGTATTCCATGGCAGGAGATGTGATGGAATTGGCAAATCCCGTTATGGGCAGCAGACTGCCGGCACCGGCCCATCTGCCCAGATTGTCGTACCAGCCAAATCCGGTGGCTATGGCGGACATCAGTATCAGCAAAATGGATGTGGTGGCGCCTGCCTGTTTCTTACTAAGCCCAGCAGCCAAACCGCAATCCGTAATAATCTGACCAATAATACAAATGATACCTCCAACCAAAAAAGCCTTAAGCATATTGACCCATATATCACTTTTCTCAACAGCATCATCAGCCCTCTTCTTGTAATTCTCCTTTGGAATATTCAGTTCCATACTATCCTCCCAATGTGCCAAAAATATTGGAATAAACCAGGGTTGCTCCGCTCAGATTGATGCCGGTCTGGGTCCAAAACAAATAAGCCCATAGAACCCCAAGGGTCAGGCTTATTGTCACTAGCTCCACAATGAGCATAATTCTTAATTTGTTAAAGTGCTGTATCACGGATTCTCCCTGTGCTTTTATGGGAGTATGGTTGCCGGATTACAGTAAATTATTCACTCATCCGCACATTTTTTCTCTGAGAATGCCTATTACACGGCGCTCCATTCTGGAAACCTGGACCTGGGATACACCAAGAATCGCCGCAATATTCACCTGAGTCATATCTCTGAAGTATCGAAGTGTAACCAGCTTCTTCTCCATGGGAGTCAGTGAATCCAGAGCTCTGGACAGATCTATGCGGCTGATCAGGTCCTCCTCTTCGGTGCCGGTAGAAATCCTCTCTATAAGTTCGTTTCCGTCATCATCCGGGCCTGTGTTTTCCAGGGATTCCGGAGCGCAGCCTGCCTCCAGTGCCACACACGCCTCCTCGGGAGTTACACCTAACAGGGCCGCCAATTTCTCAACTGCAGGATCCTCTCCTGTCTGGGCCATTATCTCTTCTCTGGCCTTGCGCAGCTTAATATACAGTTCTTTCAGGGGGCGGCTGACCTTGATCATGCCGTCATCCCGCATGTAGCGCTTTATTTCACCCATGATCATGGGAACAGCATAGGTGGAAAAGCACACTCCGTAGTTAGGGTCAAATCGGTCCACAGCCTTTATGAGGCCCATAGAACCTATCTGGAACAGGTCCTCGTACTCCCATCCCTTTCCCATGTACCTGTGAACCACGCTGCCCACCAGTCCCATGTTGTCCTCAATTACTCTGGCTCTGGCACTTCTGTCTCCCTGTGCTGCCAACATGAGATCTGCAGTATTATCCTTTTTCTGTGACATCCTACCCTCCAATCAGGTCAACAGACCGATTTTATGTACCGATGCCCAGATGTTTAGTCATTACAATGGAGGTGCCGGAGTCCACAGAGGATCGCACGTCCAATCCGTCCATAAAGGACTGCATTACTGTGAATCCCATGCCTGTCCGCTCCTCGCTGCCGGACCCGGAGAACATGGGCTCCATAGCTCTGGTGAGATTGGGTATACCACAGCCCTTGTCCCATACCTTCAGTGTCAGCTGGTTTCCATCCAGAATTGCCTTGATGTAGATTTTCCCCTTGTTGTCCTGGGGATAGGCGTGGAGAATAACGTTGGTAACTGCCTCGGACAGGGCCACCTTAACCTCTTCGATCTCTCCCACAGTTACTCCCCGGATGTTCATCAAAAAGCCGGAGATCATCACTCTGCTGACGCTTTCGTTAATGGATATTGCAGGAAGTTCAGCATAAAGCCTGTTTGTTTCAGCCATTGATTCGTACCTGTTCCCTTTCCTTTTTCAAATACTCCCGGGCCTGCTCCGCCGTATCAAACAGAGGAACCTGCTTGTCCAGAGAGACCATGGATATCAATTTGCGGATCTCCGGCGCAGCTCCTGCAATAGCCAGGGAAACGCCTCTGTCTGCTGCCAATCTGCTGCGGGCCAACAGCAGTCCCATGCCGGAGCTGTCCATAAAGCTGACACCTGACATGTCCAGAATCATGGCCTTGGTGGAGGACATTCTCAATATGCCGTCCAATTCCTCCCTTATTTCCTCGCAGGCGTGGTGGTCCAATTCTCCTGTCAATCCGGCCAGGACCATACATCTGCTGCGTTCAATTTCCAACTTCATCGATTGATTTTCCCTTCCCTCTCGTATCAATACCGGACAGGACAGCTGCCACGATTTCCTCTGTTTTCTCCGGGCACTGCAGACTGTCTCCAATTGCAAAACACTTTCCCGACATGGAAATCCTGGAGACTATCCGGGCCGCCCTGGAGTTTCCGCCGGTAAAAACCGTATATATTTGTATGCCATAGGTCATAGCCTGCTCCGCCTGCCACAGAGTGGCAGCGCCGTTGTCATCCACCACAATTCCCGGGGAGAACCATCTTCCCCGAATCCTCACTCTATACCTGTGACGACCCAGCTCGTAGCAATATCCGGAGCCAACCCTGCGTCCCATGTTGCAGGCGTTAAAGCGATACCCGCCGTCCACAGCCTGTGCTGACCCGAGCCTGTAGCTGTATGTAGGTTCTCCATCGGCAAACAGTACTATGGCATGGTATTCGCCCTGTTCCGCAAACCCGGCCAGCATATTGGCGGCTGTATACAGGCCAATCTGGAGGTTCGTTCCCCCCGGGTCGTCCAATCCTACATATCTGCCATATCTGTCGATTTTTTCCAGATAATGTCGGAAATCCTGTATTTCTCCACCTTCCCAAAAGCCTGTGGAATCAATGAGGTCTGAGCCAAAGACCACTATGGCAATGGATCCGTCTCTCTCTGACAGCACTCCTTCTCCAATCTCTGAAGCAGTAGCCTTGACCACATCCATCTTGTTGTTTGGCATCCACACATTGTTTTCCATGGAGCCATACATACTGTTTGAGTTGTCCAGTACAAGGACAATTCGTGACTTGGCCATGGGCACCTCGGGAATGGGAGACAACACTACATGTATATGCAGGCTTTCCCGGATTATTACATCTTGCAAAAGCTTTATTTGACATTTACATTTCCTTATGTAAACTTAAGTTATGTTGCAAATAACAATAAAAATGGAGGAATGTATGAAATTTTTGCGAGGATTACTCAAGTTTCTTGCCGTCGTCCTGGCCATCATATTGTCTATTACCCTGATGGTTACGGAGATTTCCCTGATGGCACTGCAATCTGCCAGCTTCATCATGACCAAGGATGTTATTCAGGAACTGATTCAGTCTGTGGATATTTCTAAGCTTGTAGGCAAAGAGGACAATGGGGAGCAGGTTATCTATGTGCCCGAGACCCACCACCTGGATGCGCCGGGCAGCAAACCCACCGGCACCGGTGAAGAATCCACCGAAGATAGTCAGAAGAACGTTATCGAGAATATGGTTAACTCCTTTGTGGAGACCTTCGAGAAAATGCCTGAGGCTGAACAGCAGGAGATGCAGGCCTCTCTGGAGGAAATAGATATTAATGCCATCGTTGAAGGTCTGTCCGGGAAGCCTATTCCGGAGGGTGCCTCCGATGAGGAAGTGGAAGAGCTGATTTATGCTTCCGTAACCGGCCTGGATACAGTGCAGGAGTTGTTGGCAGAGGTTTCAGCCAACGCCGTGGACAAGCTGGTTAACGAAACCGATAAGGACGTTATTACCCCTGAAGCTCTCAACAGCCTGATCTCAAATGTTACGGCGGAGATTAAGGAAAAAACCGGTGTTAAATTGCCTGAGAAATTTGTTTCCATGGCATCCGACGTAATCCAGGAGAATAGCGAAGTTCTTGCAGAGGACATTAACTCCATGATGGATGAGGAAGCAATCCAGAGCATGATTGGAGATTCTGCTGACTCTCAGCAAATCGCTGACATGATCAAGATGGCCAAGATGGTTCTGAGCGTCAGGACCCGTTTAATCCTGCTGGCAGCAGTTGTTCTGCTGGGCGTCCTTATCTTCCTGTTGTTCCTGAGGAGCAAGGCCGGACTTATCTGGGATGCAGTGGTAACCATTATCAGCTCCACCATAATTCTGACCGTGGGAATTGGATTGAACATGGGTTCTGCCCTGTTGTCTATGGTTGACCAGGGTATGGAAGAGTCTATGAAGAATGTTCTGGACGGCGTTATGCCGGTTCTGGGCAAACAGTTTATCAAGGCAGCTATTATTGGCTATGTGGTAGCCGTGCTGCTTATCGCTGTGTACGTTATAATCCGGGTTGTCAAGTCCAAGAAGGCTGCCAAGGCCGCACTGCTGGCTGCTGTGGCAGAGGCTGAGACAACTGCTCAGACTGAGGAGACCGTTGAAGCTGAGGATGCCGCTGAGCCCGAGGAATCCGTTGAGACTGACGAGGCCTTTGTGGCTGAGGAATCCGTTGAGACCGAGGAGACCGCTGAGCCCGAGGAAACTGCTGAGGCTGAGGAATCCGCTGAGACTGAGGAAACTGCTGAGACTGAGGAGGATTCCGATACTCCCCTAGAGGTTTAATAGTCAAACCACAATTACATAGTATTTAATTAAAGCCTTCCTCATTTTGAGGGAGGCTTTTTAGTAAGTGCAATTTATGGCACATCAGAAGTCACGCCCTTATTATGCGGAAAGGGTGCCTGTCTCCAGACACCCTCTCCAAGGCCCGTATGAAAAAGAAAAGGAGTAATATCTATCTATTTATTCCCTGTTCCACGTTGGGAACGTTTTTTCGCCTGTCCCTGTTTAGCGCGGGCACTAATACACTAGTGGGCAGCTGTCAACACTCCTGCAACCATTCCTATACATACGTAAGGTGTCATTGCATATTCAGCAATTGTTGCCCTGGGCGCATTCCTTATTGTCTGAATCATGCTATCTGCATCTAAGGCAGTAGGAATGCCGACTATACATCTGTGCCCACAGGTTATGTAATAGCCCTTGTATTTCAAATAGCCTACCCAACGGTATTCTGTCTCGTTGTTATACTCAAAACTGCTTTCTCCGGTTGCATACAAATCCAGATTCCTTCCCAGACTTTCAGGTTCCCGGGTCAGATATTCGCCATGTTTCATCAACAAGTCCTGGGGAGCAGAGGGCAAATAAACGGTACATGTACTGTAGCATCCTTCTCCATATCTCCAATAAGCGGTTACGGTTCCTTCGTCTGTATAATAATTCACATTGTCCGGCAGCCTGTCACTAAGCATGATAAATTCTGTATTCTCCAACACATCCATTAATTCTAAAATGTACTGTCTTCTTTCTTCATCAGTTGTGTAGCAATATTCAGGATAGCCAATCATATACTCCACCTGTTTCACCAAATCATCTGCATCTCTATCTAATGCTAAAAAATCGGAAATCCCATTTTCTGGGAAAGCCAATACATAAGGCAGCGACAGTGTCTGGGGCTCCTCGCACCCACCGAGGACACAGACTATAGCAAGAAACATGGCAATACATAAAATATATTTTCTCATAGCGTCCTCCATTTCTCACTAAAAACCACAAAGAGCGCCCTGCCTCCATAATAGAGGACATGCGCTCTCAAACTTCTCCAAATGTTGCACCGGTTAGTCTCATGAGGCCATCCACCATATGAATCAGGTCTCTGAATCAGTGTTCTATATCTAATATATACCATACATACGATGCTGACACAACACTATCTAGGCTGAGAACCTCTCTTCTCCGGGCCAAAGGCATAAAAAAATCGACAAGTCTCAATGGAAACCTGTCGATTTGGTCGGAGTGACAAGACTTGAACTTGCGACCTCTTGCACCCCAAGCAAGCACTCTCAGCCAAACTGAGCTACACCCCGACTCTTGGGATCGCGCACGGGTATTTCCCAAAGCGCAAGCCGCATTATACCATGAACTTTTTTATAGTGCAATAGTCTGCAAAAATTGTCTTTTTGCTCTCCGGCACTAAATGTGTATTTCTGTTATCCTCTCTCCCTGTCCTCAACAATCAGCTTCTTGATGGCCTCTATGGCCACACGGATGGCTCGGCTGGTGTCGTGGGCCTCATTGCAGTCCAACCCTGCCAGAATCCGCTCCTGATTCCACACTGTGTGGAAGCATGCACCTGCTCTTAATTTGCGTGCTGCAGCTACAGTAAACAATGCAGATGACTCCATCTCACTGGCCAGCACGTTCAGTCTCTTCCAGGCCTCCCATTTTGCCTGCAATTCCCCGCTGACAGGCATAGTCTCAGGGCTGTGCTGCCCGTAAAAGGAATCCTTGCTCTGGACAACTCCCACATGGTGAATATATCCCATTTCCCGGGCTGCATTTACCAGGGCCGTTGTAACAGTAAAGTCAGCTACCGCAGGGAATTCCACCGGTGCATATTCTCTGGATGTGCCATCGCATCTGGCGGCTCCCGTTGCTATAACCACGTGGTCTGTCTCCACCTCCAGTGCTATGCCTCCGCAAGTGCCCACCCGGATAAAGGTGTCCGCTCCTATTTTGGCCAATTCCTCCATAGCGATTGCTGCAGAGGGGGCACCGATTCCGGTTGAAACCACCGATACCTTCTCTCCCAACAGGGTCCCGGTGTAGGTGGTATACTCCCGGTTGGAATTGATAAATGCCGGATTGTCAAAATACTCTGCGATCTTTGCACACCTGCCTGGGTCTCCGGGCAGCAGACAATATCGGCCCACATCTCCCTGTTTCAACTGAATATGGTATTGCAGTTCATGCTCTATCATTGTTCTGCCTCACTGTATTCCAGGCTGCCGGGCAATAGAAACCACCTGCCGTCTATGCGCACAGTAATTGCGGTGCCCTCCAGTACCTGATTTTTAGTAATCGTGTCTTTGCCGCTGATTCGCACAGAATAGCTGATTATGCAGGCCCTGTCCCCCTGGAGCTGATACTCCTGCAGCTGCCGATTGATGTCGGCCAATTTATCCTCGCCGCATTTCTCCTGGGCAGTTTTCTTGTACAGGACAGTTAGCATGCTGCCAAAGTCTTTACGCAGTGCAGAATACTCTCCCAAAACCTGGGCGACGGTGGCGGAAGGTATAACCTCAGGCACATTCTTCTCTCCCTTGGCAATTTTGCTTTCTCTCTCCTCCAGGGCCCGGAGATAATCGTCTCCTCCGATTACATATTTCATAAGGTTGTCTGTCTCTCCCGAAGCCAGAGAGTAGAAGAACTCAGAAACCGGCTTGTCCGGCGTCCTCCTGAAAACCCAGTCTGCGCCTCCAAATCCCCATATGACCACGGCCAGCAATACCAATACCGCAATAACGTCCAGGAGAATCTTTCTTACCCTGCCTGCCTTCTCCTTGCGGATCTCAGCCTGATTCATCTTCTCCAATCTGCGTTCTATGCTGTCATTCATTGAATTTGTCTCCCTTCACGGACAGTCTGCCGGTTTTGTCATGCCACTTGGGATCCAGATCCCCCCTGGTTCTATGCTGTTCCTTCCATTCCAGGAACTCAGGGCTCTGGCGGTATTTCTTGGAACATCTGTCATTAATATCATTGAGGAATGCCTGGTACTGCTCTCTGATTTCTGTCTGGGCCACATATTCCTCCTTGGAAATGCCGGCCAGGTCGGTAACCAGTTGTCTCTCGTACTCCACAACTCCCCGCCTGAAGCATTCCTTAAGGTAGTCATAGTAGCAAACCGGTGCGCCGTCGTCGCTGCCGTATCTTGCCTCGAAACGTCTCTGACCTACGTAAACTCTGTCTCTGACCCGCTTCTTGAGCTTTTCGAATTCTGTGGTACGGATCTCCTGACCCTTGACCACATTGAAGTCTCTGCAGGACATACCCAGCTCCGGATTAAATGTATCGCAATAGTATGCGTAGCGCTTTCCCTGGGAAATAAAGGGACGTCCGCAGTTTTTGCAGAATGTGAACTTGACTCCGTTTTTCAGGATGCTGTAGTACATTGCCAGCACCAGGTACTCCGGAGTGGTAATTGAATAGATATCCCAATCCCTCAGGTTGTCAAAGTACCTTCCCTCGGCGCAGCGCTTGAACACCTGGTCAATAAGACAGAATCTGCCAATCTCGTCCGTCTCATACCTCTTGAAGAAAGTGTACATATCCTCCACGTTGTCGTTGCAGAAGGCCTTGTATATGCCATACATGAGGTTGTTCATGTTATCCTCGCCAAAGCTGTCTCTCCTCAGCGTGGAATGGGTTGCCCCTCCGGACAGATCCTCGCAGAACCGGTCATAGTTGACTATCATCTTGGCCTCAGCCTGGTTCTCAAAGAGATCCCAGGGCACGTCCACGGTCTGAATGTTTATATTGAACTTGTAATCGCACAGCCGGCGGAAGAAGTCGGCATCGAAGTCGTTATTCTCCCCATGTCCCAATCGCTTTTCCTCAATGCTGTGGATATAGGACAGGATGACAGGGTATCTCTTCCCCGCAGCCTTTTTGCACATGTGGATATATGGGTTGTTATCCGGGTTCTGCAAAATTGCCAGCAATACGTTCCCAATGTATTTATCCTCCGGGCCTATCTGCTCATACATAACGCTGCTGCCGGGCTGGGCCTTGTCCGTCTTGACCAAAAGCATCTCCATCTTGGTTTTGCGATTACAACAATAGTACATAATGCCTCCTCAAGTATGTCGTCTTATATGTAATTTTAGTCTTATCTCCTGTTTTGTCAAGATTCCTGGTACTTTGACCGGCGAAGCAAAGCTGCGACCCAGTGAAGAGTGTAGACCATGGGAGCATAGGGACCACAACTCTTCACTATTCACTATTCACTATTCACTATTCACTAAAAAACAGGGTCCCCTCCATAGGAAAGGTACCCTGCTCTGTCTAGTTTACTAATCTGTATCAATTGTATCAGAGTTTGCCGCCGCAATTGGGGCAGAATGCTGTCCCCGGCTGCACCGGCTTGCCGCATGTGGGGCAGAATCCTCCGCCGCCATTTTGAGGCATTGCCTGGCCGCAGGCAGGGCAGAAATTGCCGCTGCTGACCTTGCCGCACTTGGGGCAGGTCTTCTGCCCACCGGCTGCTGTGCGCTGCTGTGCGCCCATGGAATACAGATCGGATGCGCTTACGCCTCCCGCCTGGGCTGCCATATTCATGCCCATAAAGCCCATCGCTGCGCCGTTTTCATTCCTGGCGGCTGCCATCATGGCATCGGACTGGGCGCCCACCATAGTAGCTGCAGCCATGGTAGGATCCTTGAATGCGGCACTCCGCTGCATCTGCTTGATCATGTTCTCGTCCTCCTCAGAGGCGGTAACAGAGCTGACGCCAAAGGATGCAACCTGAATGCCTCTGGTATCGGACCACTTGTCGGACAGGATAGTATTCAGAGCCTCACTAATCTCCATGGTATGTGCAGGCAGTGCACTGTACCGGATGCCCTGCTCGGAAATCTTGGCCATAGCAGGCTGCAATGCAGTCATGAGCTCTGTCCTGAGCTGGCTGTCCAGGTTGTCTCTTGTATATACTCCGGACACGTTTCCGCACACATTCTTATAGAACATGATAGGGTTGCAGATTCTGTAGGAGTATTCGCCGTGAATCCGGATGGAAATGTCCACGTCCAGACCCACGTTCCTGTCAACCACTCTGAAGGGAATGGGACTGGGTGTGCCGTATTTGTTACCGGGAATCTCCTTGGTATTGATAAAGTATACTCTCTGGTCCTTAGCAGGCTGTCCGCCAAAGCCAAAGCGCTTGATGCCGTTGTCAATAAGGTCCTTGGGCATTGCTCCGTAGAATATGGAGGGCTCTGAGGATGCATTAAACACGTACTCCCCGGGTTCTGCTGAAAAATCAACAATCTTCCCCTGGTCCACGATAATCATGCACTGACCGTCATTTACCGCAATTACGGATCCGTTGGAGATTATATTGTCCTCTCCCTTGGTGTTGGAGCTTCTGCCCCGAACCTGCTTGGCTCCCTTGGATACCAAAACCTGTGCGGGCATACTCTCGCAATAGAAATATTCCTTCCACTGGTCGGCCAAAATGCCATTGATAGACCCCAGTGCAGCCTTAATAAGTCCCATAATTCATCCTCCTGATAGTTATATCTGCATATATTTTACCAAACACTCTATGTGGCTTCAATGGATTTGTTTCGGTTTCGGGCAGGAATCCTGACATTGTGGCGGACATTGCCCTCTCCATCAAATGTGGCAAACTCCAATCCCCTGTCATTTACCTTGAGATAGCAGGCGCCTGTAGTGGCCCGATTTTCATCCAGCACGTCCAACCATTCCACCCGATCATTTCCACTGAATACCGATGGGTAGTAGGAGGTGGCAATCATGGGAACGGATACATAGACAGTGCCTTGACCCGGTTCCACAGGGGCATTGCCATACAGGGGCTTGCTGCATACATAGCAATGGTAATCTCCCGAAATGGCCAAATCTACGCCGAATTCGTCGAACAGTTCTCTCCAGCGATGGTATCCTCCCCATCCTATAGAACCGCCTTCGTCTGCCACAAAATGGGGGTAGTGCTGCAAAACCACAATATAGTCATATTTGCCCTCATTGGCCTCAAATACTCCTCGCAGCCATTTCTCCTGATTTGCCAAGTCCCTTTGGGTTGCGGTGGCCGAGGTGCACTCCTCCATAACAGGGTCCAGAACCGGGAACAGAATCCTGTTGGTTATGAAGTAATAGCTGGTTCTCACCTCAGGAGCTCCATTTTCCGGCGTGTTGCAAATGGCCAGGAAACGGCTGTTATCCCGCCTTACCTTATCCGTCAAATAGTAATCATGATTGCCTGCCACAGGGGCCATGGTGTACCCGGAGGCGATGCGTGGATGTGCAAAGAGCTCCCATTGCCGGTAGTATGCACCTCTCTGAACCACATCTCCGCAGAATATGACAAAGTCCGGTTCTCCCACCAGATTATGGAGTTTGTCCAGCAAATCGTCACATATGCCCACCTTGGACTCCTCCTCAGGCATCATATGAACATCGCTGAATATGCCGATTACTCCGGGGCTCAGGGTTTCCCTGCCGGTGCGGAAGCGCCTCTCCTCTGTGGTAAAGTTCTCTGCGGTAACTGTATAGGTATATTCACTGTCAGGGGTCAGGCCTGTCAATGCATGTTCGAACTTGTAATATGGGCCATGATCCGGATAGTCAATATCTGTCAATTTCCCCTGTACCCATTGGCTGGGCAGCCCCGACACCTGCAGCAGACACCGCTCCACATCGCTGTGCCAACAAAGCCTGATTTCCCGGGTCATATCCTGTCCCGGATTCGCAAATAACATTCTGACCTTATCCATACCAATCTCCTATTCTGCTTTGACAGTTTCAAAGTACCGCAACCTGGAGAAAATGTCAATTTGCTGGACGGGTCAAAGCGTTGTTGACTCCCCTTTCGTTTATATTATAATGGAATTGACTGTTTGATTTATACATGGGAGGGCATATGGTTACAGATAAGAGCGAGATTATGAATTATCATCTTCCCAGATGGCATGAGCTGCCGGAGCTGGACCTATATATGGACCAGATTATCAGCATTATCGACAAATACCTGAGCATTTTCAGGCCCGAGGACCCGGAGGACAAGCTCATGACTCCGGCCATGATCAACAACTATGTGAAGCAGCGGCTGGTCAGTCCTCCCGCAGGGAAAAAATACGACCGTCCCAAGGTGGCTTTTTTCCTGGTTACGGCACTGCTTAAGCGGGTAATGAGCTTCTCGGAGCTGGCAGAGCTCAAGGGCATGGAGCTGGAGGCATATTCACCGGAGGAGGTATATAACCTGTTCTGTTCCGAGCTGGAGTCCGCAATCCACTATGTATTTGGCGGAGGAGTCAACCCTATTTCCCCGGTTCCCCAGGGAGAGCACATCAAGGAGCACAGTGCAGTCCGGGCCGCAGCCGTTGCCTTTGCCAATAAATTCTACCTGCAGCAATTGTTGAGACAGTCCCCTGATGAAGCCTGATGTCAGGGATATAAATGCCAATTAACTCAAAAACCGTCCCGAATCCGGAACGGTTTTTATTAGTGTCAGCTGGATGTTATTTTTCGAAGTGCTTCTTCACATCACTATACATATATAGTGAGCCGATGCATACAATGGGAGTGCCGTCTGCCATTTCTGTGGCCAGTGCAAGGGCCTTGTCTACGCCCGCCACTACGGATCCACAGGCCTCTGCCTCTGCGCCCCAGGCTGTGATCTTGTCAGCCAGCAATCCGGAATCCATGGATCTGGTATTGTGGGGTCTGACTGTAAAGACCTTGACGCTGTTGGGCAGCATGATGTTGAGAATCTCTGTTACGTCCTTGTCGGCCATGACGCCCATTACAAATACGTACTTGTGGTCCGGGTATATTTCGTGAAGTGTCTGAATGGTGGCTGCAACACCCTGAGGATTGTGGCCTCCATCGATGATAACCGCAGGCTTATATTCTGCGCCATTCTCTGCAGGCTGGTTCCGCTGCAGAATCTCAAATCTGCCGGGCCAATAGGTCTGTCTCAAGCCCCGGTCCATGGTGTCCATATCGATCTTCCATCCCCGACCCTTGAGGATAAATACTGCCTCCAAAACCATAACAGCATTGTAGATCTGGTGAATGCCCACCAGAGATATATGCCATCTGGGACCTGCAAAGATAAAGCTGCTGCCGTTCTCGTCCCATTGGGGCTGGCTGATACGGGTGTAATCCGGAACAATCAACTTGACCTCGCACTCGTCGCAGCGCTCCTGTATGGCCACCTGGGCCTCGGTGTTCTGTCCGTAGAACAGGGCGTCACATCCCGGCTTGATAATCTTGGCCTTGGTAGCTGCAATCTCGGCAAAGGTGTTGCCCAGAGTTGCTGTGTGGTCCAATCCGATATTGGTAACAACTGCCAACTCGGGAGCATCGATAATGTTGGTAGAGTCCTTTTCTCCGCCTAAACCTGCCTCCAACACGACTATGGATGCGTTGTGTGCCGCAAAGAACATGAAGCCTATGGCTGTCATAATCTCAAACTCTGTGGGGAGATCGTCCTCCATAGACTCAGCCAGAGGGATAACCTTCTCCAGCAGCTCACTTAGCTCCTCGTCGGAAATGTCAACGCCGTTAATCTTCATACGCTCGTTGATCCTGACCATGTGGGGTGATGTGAACAAACCCGTAGTATATCCTGCGCAATGCAATATGTTGGCCAACATGCAGCAGAATGATCCCTTGCCGTTGGTGCCCACAACATGTACGTACCTGCATTGCTTCTGAGGATTGCCCAGCATCTCCATCAAGCGACGCATACGGGAAAGGCCCGGCTTGGATCCTCTGGACTGGACCTTTCTGATGTATTGAATGGCAGCTTCGTATGTCATCTGTGTACTCCTTAAATTTCCTGATCAGGGTTCTGTGAATCCCGATGGTCCTTGCTATACTCTATACTATGTTTCCCATTAGCAAATTGTCTGCTCTTGGCGGCAATAAATGGAATCTGGCTCATTCCGTACAAAATAAGTCCCTCTCCTATTGCGATTCCAACATACAGTGCCACTCTGGTGGGCAAAAGCGTCCAGAAGGGGGAACCGTACATCCATGACAGGCACAATGTGGTCCACAGCATGGTTGTTGGAATGTTGCAAACCAGCGTCAATGTACACCACCTGAGAACTGAGTTCCTGGATGTTACCATCCTGCCCAGCAGGCCTGCCACTAAACCTATAACCATAGGTGATACGGTCATAGGTGCATACCAACCCAGTGCCGAGAAAACCGTGCTGCCCAGAACATCTGCCACAAAACCCACAACCAATCCCCAAACCGGTCCGAACCAAACACCTGCCAGCATAATGGGAATATTTCCCAAGCTGATGCGAATACTGTTTGTCAGATAGATGACCAGGAACCTTGTCAGGATAATGCTCACTGCTGTCAGCATTGCCAAAACAACCAAGCGGTAAACTCTGTCTCTCTTCATAATGACCCCCATACCAAAAATCGGTTGAGAGCAAGTACATCTAAACTGTTTGTAAATCTCAGTGGATGTGATGCTGCACCGCGGGAAACCCCTTCGTCCGGAGACTCTACTCCCATTCTCCGACACTTTACGCGCAAACACCTGCTCTGTTTGAGGTAGATAATATCTAAGTTTTCAAATAAAGTCCATAGTTCCTTGCCTCTTTTTCGGTAAAGAATTGAATAAAAATTGACAAAGAAAAAGGATTTCAGCGAAAAAATTCAGGCGTGTTTTTAGGGGTTGGAGGATTGCATAGTAAACTCGGTTTTTCCCTGGTGAGAATTGTGTATTTTGCCATAGAGGCCAATTTGGGCAAATCCAGCTGATGACACGTCCGATTACAGATTTCAGCCTGTGTTTGACACGGGAAAAACCAAAGTTGGTCCCGGGCCACCATCCGGATTCTTGAAATACTTACCTGTGCAGATGGCAGAGAAAATATTTCCTGCTATCCTCTGGGTCTCTCACATTGTCAGCCTTTCTTTTGGGTTTTCAAAACCAAGTTAAGCACATTCCCGGCGGTTCTCTGGAGCTCTCCCCGGGTCAAGCCACCCGGTTTACCCAGGGTTTTGAGAAGGCTGCCATCTGAATGGTATTTCTTCTGCAGGTGATCCATATTGCCGGGCATAAGTACATCCACTTGGGCCCGGACGCGGTATGCGTTGTCCTTGATGTTGGGAAATTCCGGACTGCTGCTTCTCTGCATCCACCAGTCGGTGACGATCACACCGTCAAAGCCCCACTCTCGGCGCAGAACAGTAGTAGCCAAATCGTAGTTATAGTGGGACCACACCCCGTTAATCTTGTTGTATGAGGTCATAATCACATCGGGACGGGCCTCCTTCACCACGATTTCAAAGCAGCGAAGATAGATTTCCCGCAGTGCTCTCTGGGATACCCGGGAATCGTTGGTGTTGCGTTTGGTTTCCTGATTGTTGCAGGCAAAATGCTTGGGACAGCAGGATACGCCCTGACTCTGGACGCCCTGAACAATGGCCGTCGCCATCCTTCCGGCAAGCAGGGGATCCTCTGAGAAGTACTCAAAATTCCGTCCGCAAAGGGGATTTCTGTGAATATTCATGCCGGGAGACAGGACCACATCCACACCATGCTTTATCATCTCCTTGCCGATGTGGGTAAAGAGTTCCCGGATCAATACGTCGTCAAAGGTGCAGGCCAGAGCGGTACCATTGGGTAACAGACTGCAGTATTTTCTCAATCGCAGGCCGGAGGGGCCGTCTGATGTAATGACAGGAGAAATGCCCTTTTCTCTCAGGGATGGCAGGACACCACCAAAGGCACCTGCGTTGCCGGCCACGCCCAGGCCGCTTCCCATACCTCCCTCACCTCGGGTGAGCCCTTCCAACTCTTGGTCACTGAGCTGGGCGATGAACTCATCCAGAGAAATCTTCCCATTGGCCACGTCGGACAGCTGATAGCCCCTATCCCCGGTGAAGGGGATTTCCTGGGGCAGGCGGTCTATGATCCGCTGTCCCAGATCCACACTTCCGCAGCTCAGCATTTCTTCACCGGGAACAATCTTGCCATTTTCTTCCCGGGCAGTCATTCTGGCAAAGGGAACCTGGATGCCGCAGACACTTTCACACTGCTCCAGAAGTTTGGTTTCGGGGATGACGAGGGTCCCGGCACTCTTATCTCCAAGGAGAATCTCATATTTCCCCGCCTCCAGCACAAAGGCATTGGCAAAGCCGGTCTTGCCCGTATCATCAAAAGAGGCAATAGCTCTATCGTCAAATTCCAGACTGAGGGGCTGGGACTCATGGGGGAGCAGCAGTTTAGTCTTCCCGTAGGATATGAGAACCTTCGCCGCCTTTCCCAGCTTCCCCTGAGGCGCTTTGCACCACAGCATAACCGTTTCTCTGCCCGGGGTATTCCCCGTATTGGTAACCTGGACTGTGACTGTATAGTTGCCGTCCTCCCACTGCAGGTCCAGCGTCCTGCTCTCAAAGGAAGTATAGGACAAACCGTATCCAAAGGGATACAGTACCTTATCCTGGGCAAAGGTTTCAAAATAGCGATAGCCAACAAAGATATCTTCCGTATAGCAGTTGAATTCGGAGCCGCCAAAGTTCCGGCTGCTTGGATAGTCTTCATAATTTCCGGCAATGGTATCCGCCAGTTTCCCGCAGGGATTGACCATTCCGGTCAATACATCTGCCACAGCATTGCCGCTTTCCATGCCACCCTGCCAAGGAATCAGAATGGCAGACAGTTTATCACCGTACTTCTCGGTCCATGCCATGTCCATAATGCTGCCAATGTTCATTACCACGACTGTGTGCAAAAACAGGTCACACACCGTATCCAGCATAGCGATTTCTTCGTCAGTCAGGTAGTAGCTGCCCTCAGTCAAGGTGTTTTCCCTGTCTTCACCTGCGGCCCGTCCAATCACTACCACTGCTGTTTCACATCGTTTCGCTGCTTCCCTGACCATGTCCTGTTCCAAGGGCATCTCCGGGTGATTCATGGGCCAGTGTCCCCACCAGCCTTGGTCCGCTTTGTGGTCCTCGCTGGAGCACCAATCGGCATAGACCTGCGCCAAGGGCTCGTCCACCGGCACTGCTGCGTTTCTCAGGCCCTCCATCAAATTCACCCGATAGGGAGGATTCACGTCTCCGCCGCTGCCGTAACCCACATAGAACCAGTCCAGCTGACAGCGGCCAAACACCGCTACCCTTTCCCCATGTTTCAGAGGCAGCGTGCCATCATTCTTCAGCAGCACACAGCCCTCCGCACCTGCGCGGCGAGCCAGAGCTGCCATCTCCGGGGTTGCCATATCGTGACCGTCTGCTGTCAGTTCCTCCTGCATCAGACCGTTGCCCATTCCCCAATCCACGATGCGTTGAGCAATGGCTCCAATTTTCTGTTTCATTTTTTTCATGTCAATCCCTCTTTCTCCATCGGTACGGACAAAAGTCATTTATTTCTCTGTTTTGATTATACATCTGCTGCTGGGTCTTTGTCCTGCATTTTCGCTGCCATCCCCATGGCTGGTGGATAATATTTCGCTTGATTTGCTGGAAATGATGATGTGTTCCGGGGACAAAATAAAAAATCCAAGTCCTAAGACTTGGATCTTGGTGCGCCATCAGGGATTCGAACCCGGGACACCCTGATTAAGAGTCAGGTGCTCTACCAACTGAGCTAATGGCGCATTAATTTGTGGAACGTTGGCTATTATAGTTTATGGCATGGGGTTTGTCAACATCTTTTTTTCACTTCAGCTTTCAGCTGAACTTCAGCCGCTGAAGCCATTCATTAATGCAACGATACCTCCCAGAAAATAAATTCTACGCCAGCTGTAAACGCTACACCGAGAATGACATATATCTTCTGACACTGATTTTATGCTTTCCACGAGCTCAAATCAACGATGAATAGCTTCCATTTTTACTTCTAAAGAATGGTATCAAGGATGCTCATCTGTGTTGGTTTATTCCTTCTTTATTGGAGACTCTCTCATGAACCTCTTTTTCGCACTACCCGTTATTTCTCCGTAAAATTCTATTGTACGATCGTTATTAAAATCCATTTTCTCTTGATTCAAACTCCATTACTTCTAATTCTAAACCCACTAATGGGGCATACACTACCGCCATAATATCATATACAAGTGTTCCTAATACGAACCCCTGTGCTTCTGTTACGCCCATACAGCCAATTGTTGCAAAACCGATCCCGCTGCAATAGATCCAACTCCCGAGGCAAATATAATGATTACGCCACTGACTGCGACTCCTATAGCGCCTCCAATTATCGCATTTGAAACCCTCTCTATCACTGTCAACTCGCCGTTTCATCACCTTCTTTTATTTCGTCATCAGTTTCTATACCAAACTCATTCTTTTCCAATCTTGAACAATCATATAGTCTTTCATTGGATGTAGCACCAGCTATAATTCTCCCTGCCATGCATAAAACTAGTATAGTTGCTACCAACCATCCAATTTCTCCCGTTGGATCGCTCATATTCACCGGATTATTTCCACAGTATGCAAACATGTTAGTGCCAAGAAGTTCATCTCCCGTGCTCGCATATGAGTCGACATTAATGAATCGTCCCATGTCCGGGTTGTAGTACCTGCTGTTCAGGTAATAGAGCTGTGGCTAGGCTGGGCTTATGTGTGTACCCTGGTGGTGCCCACTTCTGAACTGTGTTTTCGGGTGATTACTTGCCAAAAGAGCATGTAGCTGCTATGTAACGACAAGCATCGCTGTCGTGATGCGACAACATTTGTCATGATTCTCCTGAAACCTTTTTAAGCACTGAAACTGATAAATATGATTAATTCTGTAAGCAGGAGGCCTATTCTAAAAAGCTATTTAGAAGCATATTAAAGTCCTCTTCATCACAACTTTTTCGGACGGAATAAACCTCACCATTTTCACATATTCTGCCCAGTAATAGCAAATCATTTCATAATCCCCATTTTGATAGGTTATTTTTACAGCATTTCCGTAAACAGACATTGGATCTCCAGCAAAATAACTATCGAATCTGAGCGTCTGGAATTTCTCAATAAAATCATCTTTTTCTGCTTCTGAAAGAGTTTTCGTAACAGTAAACTCCAGACTGTTTTCTGCCGAAACAATCTCTATACTTTCGATTTCATCAACTGAATATTTGAACTCGTATGTTATTTCATTGCACGCTGTGAAATCCAACAAAACAAGAAAAACCCAGCAAATAAACAGAACTTTTTTTCATAAAACCCCCTTTCAAGGAATTAGGGCATAATTAAGTATAATCCTGCCGCAACATCAGAACCCGCATAATATTCAGTGCGATTTGCCCCACCGAAAAAATCGGCCGATCTTTCCCACGGTAACGAATAATATGTTTTCATAGAAGGATTTACAATACAGCCTACTACTGATGGTGCTGCTATTCGAGTCATATACTTTGGCATTATCATTACACTTTCTTGCACTGTGTGTCCCCACTCATGTTTTACAGTATCTATGCCACCATTACTTGAGGTTTCATCTTTATTTAAAATGATTGTATTCATTAACGAGAATGATGTTACTCCAGAAATACTATGTTTTAGCACGGGTGTTCCATTATACGATGAAAAAACTTTGGATTCTAACACTTTAGTTTCGTCTGTGTTGAAAAAACTATAGTTTTTAAAATCACTTACTACATCCTCAACAGTTGCTTGTCCACTAACGACAGCTATAGTTGATGCCACAACAATCTTAGTAGCAGTTGAGTGAATGCTTATCACTGCCTTGACTTTGGCTACAAAGCCTGCTACTGCTTTCACCGCATCATTTATCCACTGTGGCCAATGTCCAGAAGAATCAGACATATTTATCGGGTTATTTAAACAATACACAAACAGGTTATTTCCTTGTTCTAATCCGTCCACTCCAGCCATAACACCATCCGCATTAATGAACCGACCCATGTCCGGGTTGTAGTATCTGCTGTTCAGGTAGTATAGCTGTGTCTCTGTATCGTCGTCGTCACGGACTGCGTTATCGTTCGCAACAGCGACTATAGTTTTTGCTTCTTCGCTATTGCATCACTCTCTCCGTCGTTCCTCCTCTCCCCAAAAAAGCAAGCTTTTCCGGGGGCCCCGATCGGCTACATCTCCCTGGGCATTGGTTACTGCATAATATGTGTCTGTCAAGCTGCTGCTTACATAGTGTAAAGCCATGAGCCCGGTCTGTCCATACTCAAAATACATCTCACAGATTGTTGTGGCATTCTGAAGCTTTTGGTTCTCGGGCATATTACCAGGCAACATCAAAAATATGATAGATACTATAAACTTGAAAAAACCAACAAACCAAGAGTTTATGCTTGTTGAGAATATTGTGCTCTTATCAGCAATTAAAGATGATTTTTACAATCATATAGTGGATCAGGAGCAATTTTATTAATGGAACACCTATTAGGCGATGTGCGAACTAAATAATCCACCGGGTTCCGTAGACACAAGAAAATACAATTCCCCTACGAGCATCGCCAATGTGAGACCATCGGCAATACTTGTTGGTATGATTCATATTATTTGTATACTTGATTGATAACCTTAGAAGAGATTTTTCTCCACTTAGGATAATCCTTAAGAATGTCTTCATATGATCGGGTGAAAACTCCACCAGGTATCTTACCCTCTGCTCTTGCTTTTTGTGAACTAAAGGAGAACCATTTAAAGTTTTCTCGTATACTCGGATTTGAAAAGTAACCCGTATCGACCTTAATCGATAGAAACTCAATCAGTTCCTTCACATAGTCCTGCATTATTACCGCAACCGCACCAAATAGGTTGCTGCGCCAAATAATAGATTGTCGGACTTCCTCTTCGTTATACCTTTGCCAAAACTTCTTTTTAGGAAGTACCGCTGGTCGCTCGATTAGCTCAATCAGTTCATCGAACGGCAATTGCGGCATTAATTCAAATCCATTCTCCTGCCCCCAGCCAAAATCATACAGCAATCTCTTGCGATATATCTCTCCTGTTTCAGTGTTTACATAGAGATCATCTTGCTGTTTTGCGAACACTGTCCCTTCGTAGTCAGGAGAGAAGTTAATTGTGATATAAAAATACTGTTTCATAGATTTCTTCAATCTCATTCGAATATATGAATGATTATTCCTGTAACTCTAGGGTTATTCAAAAGCGTAGGCATTTCGACGCTCCAAAAGATACTCTCAACCCCTCTATAGGCGCTATTTGAAACAAATGCATTTACTACCCCGCTTGCCTGATTGCAAAATGCGGCAGATGCCTGCGACCATAAGGCTATATAGTTTGCTCCTGAAGCTTTTGTGGCAGCATCCGCAACCTGCCCTATAACTGTAGAATTAACGATTGTGCCTCCTGTGTTGTTTGCGAACATCGTAGCTGCCTGCCTTGCTTGCTCCCCACCTGAATATAGTACAGTGCCAACATTATTTGCTGCTCTTGAAATATTATCCGCAACAAGCGTTAAACCTGCTCCAGCACCACCAGTACTTACTGCCGTTGCGAGCATACCTGCACCAGATGCAACTGCTGTCGTGTTGGCCATAGCACTGCCAGTCAATACAACACCTGCCGTTGCTCCTAAACCTGCTCCTACTAGACCTCCTGCAGCAAAGCCAATTCCTATTCCTGCCCAAATATTCCCGCCGTTTTTGGCTGCGACTACACCGCCTATGATAGCTCCAGCGACAGCACCGATAGCAGCAGTCACAAGGAAAAAAGGTAACTCACCTGTGGTGTCAGCCATGTTTACCGGATTGTTAAGGCAATAGACAAATATATTGTTCTCAAAAACAGATTCTTGGCTGAGTAAGGAGTCCGCATTAATGAACCTACCCATGTCCGGGTTGTAGTATCTGCTGTTCAGGTAATACAGCTGTGTCTCTGTATCGTAGACATACCCTCTATAACGTATTGGGTTGTATTTGCCTACTGTACTGGCCAGAGAGCCGGTCATGGTCTTTAGCTTACCCCATGCATCGTAGGTATAGCTTACAACCACCGTTCCACTACCGTTTGCCAAAGCTACTACATCTCCCTGGGCATTGGTT
>CAZCOE010000064.1:0-6200 GCA_964500525.1 uncultured Clostridia bacterium
AAATACTCAACAATACAGCAGAAAGGACAATGCCAAGAGATATACGATATTGTCATAGGCCCTGTTGCTGATGACGGAGTTTATGAAGTTGTTAGATTTTACGAAATCGGCATTTATGATTTGGAAGAAACATTAAAGAGACTAAAGGTTGAGGAACTCTATAATCAATTTCTGTTCCATACCGAAAAATCTTTAACATACTTGAAGTTTATTGGGTCGGAGGAAAAATAAATGAACAAAGATAGGTTTTCAGCATTAATGGCTATGATTACTCCCGATATAATCACTAAGATAATGGACAAATACGAATTAGACGAAAATAAGGCAATGGCATTATTTCATAGGTCGGAACTTTATAAGGCTCTGGAAAACGAAGATACAAAAGTATGGCAGTATAGTTCCGAAATGATTGTTGAACTATTCGACAGAGAAATGAATGGGAAGTTGGAATTCCCGGAGGTATAGCATGAGTAAAACTTTACAATTCAAAACTTTTTGCTTTGAAATGTATAAAGCAGAAAAAGGTTTGACGGGCATTATGGCCCAAGAACTTTTTGAGAAATACAAAGTGTTTGACTACCTTGATACATTTTATGAAGTATTACACACTACGGGACATAGATATATCATCAATGATATTGACTTGTATATCGAAGCTCGTACAATGACGTAAACTAAAAACCGAATATTACAGTTTAAATAACCGAACGGCACATCAGACGGTGGTGTGAGAGGCCGGTTACGCAATTAATGGGTGACCTCCTACTCGTTTGAGATTTTACTTGAGAATTTACTTGTCAAACTACCGCCCCATTCAGTATTGCAATAGGGCTCTTGTTATGCTAAAATGCCGTAATGTGACATTAATTTGAGGTCGATAGACCTAACATACATTTGAGGTAAATGATGAACGCTTTTCAGATTATTTTCGGTATTCTTGACATTATTGTTTGTATCGCCCTGGTTGTTATTATCATAACTCAGAGCAGCAAGTCCGGTGGACTTGGAGCTATTGGCGGACAGTCAGATGCAGGTTTTGGCGTTTCCAAGGCTAAGAGCCTGAGAAATGAGGCCATTTATTCCAAGATCACCATCGTTCTGGCAGTTGTCTTCGTTGTCCTGTCTATTGCATTGTTTGCTATGACAAACACCAAGGCTCCCAATGTACCTGCTGCACCTACAGCAACACCTTCATCTGCTGCACCTTCCGCTGCACCTTCCGCTTCACCTAGCGCCGATGGCACCACCGACGTTACAACAGATGCTACTACAGATACAACCACTGACGTTACAGGGGACGCAACCACCGACGTTACTGCAGATAAGACAACTGACGTTACAGAGTAATCCAAACCTCCCGGCAGAGAGTCAATTTCATTACAGCAGCAACTATCCAAGTGTCAGACAGATTGCATAATTAAACACAGTATCCATGGCGATGCTGTGTTTTTTTAGGCTTTCTGGGTAAAATTACATTGATGAAGAAAAAGAAGAAAACCCAAAAATTGCACAGCAGACATAGAGCCAGCCGCCAAAAGAACAGCAGGCCGACGATTTACGGCACGTACCGTGACACCGGCAGAGGCTATGGCTTCGTAACTCCCGACCAGAATTCCTGGTGCTCGGAGGACATTTTTGTAGCCATGGAGGATGCCCTGGGAGCCTTGGACGGGGACAGCGTTGCAGTATTGCTGAATCCCTCCGGAGCCAGAGGCAAAGCTCACGGAACCGTTGCCAGAGTGCTTAGCAGGGCAGCCACATGTCTGGTAGGCACTTGTGTAAGCTCTGACAGGGGAATTGTATTTTTGCCGGACGACAGGCGCTTTGCGTCATACAGTTTTGTGCTGGACCACCAATCCGAGCTTCGCATTCTTGGCAGGGCCGAATTGGATTCCGGTATCAAGGCCTGCGTCCGCATTATGCGCTACCCCAAGAACCACCTGGTCCGCACAGTTGTCAGCCTGACAGAGGTGTTGGGTGCTGTGGGAGACAAGGGCATAGATGTGCTGTCCATAATTAAGTCCTATGGCTTTCATGACAGATTCAGTCATGAGGTTCTTGCTGAATCCAACAGGATACCTGAAATTATCCCAGAGGAGGATTACCAGGGCAGAGAGGACTTCAGAAAATACGATATAGTGACTATTGACGGAGACGATTCCAAGGACTTTGACGACGCAGTCTATGTCGCCAAGCTGGATAATGGCAACTATATGCTCCAGGTTCACATTGCGGACGTGGCCCACTATGTGGACTCCATGACCTTCACAGACAGAGAGGCATATTACAGAGGCACCAGTGTGTATTTTCTGGACAGAGTGCTGCCTATGCTGCCTGAGAGACTGTCCAATGACCTATGCAGCCTCAGGCCCGGTGTGGACAGGCTGACAATGTCTGTGGTTATGGAGGTGAACACCCAGGGGAATGTGGTGGATTATCGGATTACAGAGGGTGTTATACGCTCTGCCGGCAGACTGACCTACTCCAAGGTGTATAAATCCCTTCAGGGCCTTTGTCCAGAGTATGACAGATACAGTTGTCTGTTGAGAGATATGGCTGAATTGGCCAAAATTTTGCGGGACAAGCGCTGTCGACGGGATTCGCTGGAGTTCGAATTCCCGGAATACAAGGTGATGCTGGACGAGAATGACAAGCCCATATCTGTGGAGAAGGTGGAGATCACCGAGGCCAATGGAATTATAGAGGAATTCATGATCCTGTGTAATGAAACTGTGGCGGAGTTTGTCGCAAATCACAGGCATCCTATGATGTACCGAGTCCACGACAAACCCGACCCGGAGAAACTGCTGCGCTTTGCCGCATTTGCGGGAGGACTGGGGTATTCTGTCAATGTCGCATCCGGCAATTTACAGCATGAGCTGTCCCGTGTAATATTGAGTACAGAGGAAGACCCCCGGCGTCAGATGATCCATTCGGTTATGCTGAGGAGCCTTAAGAAGGCGGAATATTCTCCGGATAACATGGGCCATTTTGGATTGGCCAGCAAGTGCTATTGTCACTTTACATCCCCAATTCGCAGGTATCCCGACCTGATTGTCCACAGGATAATTAAGTCTATGATGGGCAAATACACCGGCCCATTGTTCCCGGATGACAGCCTATATAGTGCTGCAGCCCACCTGTCTGAGAAGGAGAGAGATGCCCAGGATGGATCCAGAGAGGCAGAGGATATCAAGAAGATCGAATATATGCAGGGTTTCATAGGCCAGTGGCTGGAGGGTGTAATCTCCGGAATCAACTACTCCGGATTGTTTGTGGAATTGGACAATGGAGTGGAGGGCTTTGTGGAACTATCTTCTCTCCATCGCTTCTATGAGGTGGATCAGGACAACTTCCGAATCGTATCCCGAGGCGGCAATATTACCCTGTACATGGGGAATCGGGTCAGAGTCAAGGTGTTGAGCGCCAATATTAACCGGCGCAGAGTATATTTCGAACTGGACAAAAGTTGTGAGGGCAGATAGGGATGAACAGGACATTTGCAATATTATCTCTGGGTTGTAAGGTGAACCAATACGATAGCCAGGCTCTGTCAGAGGAACTGGTGAGGAGGGGGTTTGTCCAGGTGCCCTTTAACCAAAGTGCAGACGTATATGTGGTGAACACATGTACCGTTACCGGCATGTCGGACCGCAAATCCAGGCAGATGCTGCGCCGTACCAAGAAGCAGAACCCCAACAGCATTCTGGCTGTTATGGGCTGTTACAGCCAGCTGTCACCGGAGGCTGTTTGCAAAATGGAGGAGACGGATATTATCTGGGGTACCCGCCATAGGGAACTGCTGCCGGATGCCATTGAGCAGGCATTGAATAACCCGGTGGGCAGCAAGATCCGTTCCGACATGTTGCTGTCCAGGCACATTGATCCCACCAGTATCTCCCACATGCCTGAGAGATGCAGAGCCTATATCAAGGTAGAGGACGGATGCAACAGATATTGTACATACTGCGCGATTCCCTATGCCAGAGGTCCCGTGTGCAGCAGAGAACCGGGGGAAATACTGGCTGAGGCCCGCCGCCTGGCCAATGAGGGCTGCAGGGAAATCGTTATTATCGGAATAAATCTGGGAGTCTACGGCAGGGATTTGCCATCCAGACCCACTTTACCCCAAGTAATTGCCCAATTGGCAGAAATCCCGGGAATATTGAGGATCCGGCTGGGATCTATGGAACCGGATATGGTAAATGAGGAGTTTCTCCGGGTGCTGGCATCTACGCCAAAACTGTGTTCCCACTTCCATATGGCCCTCCAGAGCGGATGCGACAATCAACTGCAGGCCATGAACAGGAGATACACCTGCGGAGAGTTCGAGGATTATTGCAGGAAGCTCAGAAAAATCAGACCTGAGGCTGCAATTTGCACAGATATTATGGTAGGTTTCCCCGGGGAAAGCCGGGAGGACTTTGCTGCCACCAAGGAGTTCCTTAAAAAGATAAATTTTGCCGCAATGCACGTATTTAAGTATTCCCGCAGACCGGGAACCAAGGCCGACACCATGCCGGATCAGGTAGACGAGGTTGTGAAGAACAGCCGCAGCGAGGAACTGATTCGCCTGGGTGCAGAAATGAGCAATGCCTTTAATTCCACACTGATTGGCAAAGATGTGGAGGTCCTGGCGGAGTGCAGGTGCGATGGGGTACCCAATATGTGGGAGGGCCATACAGGCAACTATGTTTCAGTCAGGTTTTGCTGTGACAGAGACCTGACAAATCAGGCTGTTATTGTACATATTGCGGCTGCAGACAGGGAATATGCCTATGGCACTATTGAAAACATGCCATTTTAAGTGGTATACTTTGTATATAAGTAATGAACGGAGGTTAAGTCAATGGACAAGGGCACGATAAAAGACAAAGGCACTATTAAGTTTAAATTGGCCAATGATAAGGAAGACGTAGGCCAGATTCTCCGCCAAGTATACTCTGCACTTAAGGACAAGGGTTACAATCCTCTGAACCAGATTGTAGGATATATCATTTCCGGAGATCCCACCTATATTACCAGCTACAACAATGCTCGCGCATTAATTACACGTATCGACAGAAACGACCTCCTGGAGGAGATGACACTGGAGTTCCTCAGAGATCACTGTGGCATCAGCGACATCTGATGGCCAGGATACTGGGTATTGACTACGGCAGTGTCCGTATCGGCGTTGCTGTCAGCGATGTTTCAGAGACTATTGCCGGGCCGCTGGTTACAGTAAAGAATCGCAATGGCTGTCTGGAGGAAATTCTGGAGCTGTGCAGGGACAACCAGGTTCACACCATTGTTATCGGCTATCCCAGAAACATGAATGGTACTGAGGGCGAGAATTGCCGCAAGGTAGATGAGTTTGCCCAGAGGTTGGTTCAGGCCGGCAATTTCGATATTATCAAGTGGGACGAGAGGCTTTCATCAGTTGCCATTCACTCCATGCTTGCAGAGACCGGTGCGAGAGTAGGCAAGGACAAGGGTAAGGTGGATCGGATGGCCGCAGTCTATATACTGCAAGGTTATCTGGATTACGCCAAGAACCATTAGCTAAACTATCTGATCCTGTAGGATCGAAAGGAGATTAAAATGAGCGATGATAATAGAAACAATGTTCCAGAGGAGATGGAGGATGACATTATAGAGATAGTCGACGAGACCGGCACCTCCATGCCCTACAAGTTATTGGCAGATTGCGAGTGGAATGACAATATCTATGTCCTGCTGGAGCCCCAGTTCGATACCGGCGAACCCGATGAGGTAGTGATCTTCAGAGTTATCGAAGAGGAGAACGACGATGTAACTCTGGTATCACTGGAGACCGAGGAAGAGGCCAAGAACGTATTTGAAGAGTTTAAGAACTTGTTGGCCGAGGACGAATTCGACTTCGAGATCGAGGAGTGAGGCGAAGCAAGCTTCGCTGCGCTCGCAGTGAATAGTGAATAGTGAAGAGTGAAGAGTTGTGGTGGCTATGTTCCCATGTGCAAAGCTGCGCTTTGCAGTGAAGAGTGAATAGTGAAGAGTGAAAAGTTCTGGTCTCCATGTTCCAGAGATCGAACCATATAGTTCACAGCAAGTTGAGGCTCCCGGGGAAATCCGGGGGCCTTTGCAATTTGCACAAAAAGAGGTGCGGAACTTTGTACAGATTGCCATGCCCCAGGGTGTGTTGTTAAATAGTGCATGCTGTGTTAGCATTTCAGTATAGA
>CAZCOE010000065.1:0-20415 GCA_964500525.1 uncultured Clostridia bacterium
GGCTCGTGATTGCAGGCCGCTGGCGCGGATTTCATGCAAGGCTGCGCCTTGATTTCATGCACGCTGGCGCGTGATGGCATACCGCTGGCGCGGATTTCATGCAAGGCTGCGCCTTGATTTCATGCACGCTGGCGCGTGATAAATTGTACTCCCGTATCTATTGATGTATAATGAAATAGTATTATGCAGAGGGAGGTTCTCCATGAGCAACGCACTTGACCGCAGCAACGACAGACTGTCCATTTTGTACATTATCAAGAGCTACGGGGAGCCGGTGCCCTATTCCCTCCTCATGAATGCCATTCTTAACGGCCACTTCATGGGATATATCGATTTCACCCAGCTCATCAGCGACCTGGAGGAGGAGGGATACATCTTCCGATTCGGTGGCGACACCCATGTTAAGCTTTCACTTACTGTCAAGGGGGAGGACACTCTCGCCACCCTGGGAGACCTGATTTCACAATACGCTGTCAGGTACGCAGATATCTTCCTGCCCTCATCCATGGGCCACGTATCCACAGTCTCCACATCATATACTCCGGATGACATAGGCAGATTCACCGTCAATCTCACCCTTTCCGAGGGCAACCACGACCTATTGGATATCAAGCTCCCTGCCTATACCAAAAAGGACGCACTTTCCATATGCGACAGCTTTGATAAACATTCTGCAGATATTTACTCGGAGATTATTGCTGCGCTGCTCAAGGACAGGGATCAGAGTCCCTCATAGTCCGGTTCCACCGGCCTGTAACCCAGAGACGACAGGCACATGGCTGCTGCAATGACAGGCATGTGGAATATCTGGGTGTTGGGTCCAATGACTGTGAGAACTGCTGATACCAGAATGGTCAACATTACAGCCCGTGCCGGAGCAGAATCCAGATATCCGTTTCTGAAGGACATGAATATGCCCCTGCCAATCATATAGAGCATACCTGCGTAGTAAAGCTGACAAATCAATTTAAATATAATAGGTGATCCATAGATGCTGTCATATATGGAGGCCCATATGTCTCCGGCAGGCTTTGCGGAATAGGACATCATGGCATCTACGGAACAGGTCTCACCGCCCCATACGTTGGCAAACTTGGCCAACAAGCCGGAGGGATGGGTATATCCGGCAGTAAATATGTTTGCAAAGGCTCGGCCCTCACCTGTCAGATGGGCAATCAAATACCCGGCTCCCATAGCCACAGCTACAGATACCATAAGGGATATTATGGCATAGATGGAATTTGCCCTGTTGTGTATCCTTTCTCTCTTGTCAGTGGATCTGACAAAACATGTGCATACAACCAAAGCCAGGGGAAGTACCATGCCGGCAAAGGAAAATACCGTATTAAATCCGCAGGCAATTCCAAAAATCACAGAGCATACCACAGATACAGGGACAGTGGTTTTCCCAGGCTTGTACAGAGCTATGGTGCCCATAAGCATTGCCAACAGGGTCAGGAACACTATCAGGTGAGCCTCTGTACCGGCCACTGTGGTCAGGAACAGGCTGTGGGGCCATAGGGCAATAGCCATGGCTGCAGCAAAGGCAGCATTCCATCGGCGGCACAGTATATATGACATAAAATAGACACAGAGGACCGACAGTACGGACAGCAGGCAGTTAGCTGCCACATACAGCCACAATCCGGATGTGCCAAGCAGAGGCAGAGACAGTTGTGAAACCTCTCCTACCTTGATCAGTGACGATGGTCTGAACACCAACCCATACAAAAACCTGAGTCCTGCCGCCACCAGAACCAACACCAATATATGCCGGGTCAGCTGACCCCTGCGTCTGAATCTGGGGTCCTCCACCGAGGAGGATATGGTGAATATATTCTCGTAGGCCATACAGACCAAGGGAGTGGCCACTATGCCTGCGGCAACCATATAGTAGTACTCATATTTGCTTGTAAAAATGGAATCTATAAGGGAAATAATGGTGGTGATACCGGGAAAAGCTGCTGCCACCAGAGCAGCCAGACAGAGAATACCCAAGACAACATAACCCGGTCCTCTATGTCCCGAAAACCTATCGTGTATTGACTGTTTTAGTCTGTTCATTGTCTAGCGCAACCTCTGACCAACTATGAATAAGTCTGAATAGCAAACCTGCGGAGGCCAGCAGGAATGTGACACCTCCCACCAGGGCAACCATGGCTAAAATGGCCAATCTGGAGCCGCCGGCTATGGTGGAAATTATAGCAGATAACCGGGGTGCTGTCACTACCACAGCCAAATAGCAAAGGCCGGGCCACCAGCACCAGGAGGCCAGTTTCATTTTGAGATTAGTATAGGCCGCAACTCTGAATATATTCAGCAGGCAGATACACCCATAACTGATTATCATAGTCAGCATATAGCCTCTGTCACCGTAGCGCTGGGCCAGAATGCACACCAGCACAATCCGCAGGCAGTAGCCCAGAATAGTATTCAGCAACTGTCTTTTCTGCAGTCGCAGTGCCTGCATAGTTCCGGTAAGAGTCAACATGGGATATGCAAAAATACAGCAAGGGGCCAATCCATAGATTACGCCTCCTATATTGCTTGTGGGATAGGTCACATAGGCCACCAGCTCTGCGTAGCCTCTGAAAACCGCTGCCATAACAAATCCCATAATTATAGATATCCGGAGGCAGATTTCCACCTTTTCCTGCCTCTGCTGCCTGTCGCTGCCGGCGGAGGCGATGGCGGGCACAGCCACTGTAGACAGGGACGTACACAGCATGCCGGGCAGCATAATCAGCGGCACCGTTATGCCCTCTACCCTGCCCAGGGTGGCCAGTCCCTGTGCCCGGCTCATGCCGCCCGCCGCCAGGGCCCAGGGGATTAACGCCGTCTCTGCCACCGTCAGCAGAGACGCGGCCAGCTTGCCTGCTGCAGCCGGCATGGACCGCAGCATCAGGGCAGATGTGAGGCCGGGATAGGTTGGACCGGCCTGGACAGCGCCCCTGGGGCCCGGCCGCCTGCCGCCGGCTATGTAGGGCAGCGCGATTGCACACAGCCCGGCCAATTCTCCCCAGGCTGTGCCCAGAGTGCATAGGAGGGCGATTGTGGCCAGGCTGGCACCCTCAGCGAAATACATAACCAATCCGCAGGAGACTCCAATGCGGGCCACCTGTTCCAGCATCTGGGAGCCGGCGGGGAATTTCATCTGCTGGAGCCCGATATAGTATCCCTTCAGTGCCGCTCCCATACCTGTCAGGGGCACTGACAGAGCTATTACTCTGATGCAGCCGGCTATTCGCAGGTCTCCCAGCAGCTGAGCCAGCATGGGCCCGCATATCCACATGCCCGCTCCTGCCAATATTCCGGTGAGGGTGCCCAGGGCCAGAGCCCTGCCGGCCACAAATCTGGAATCCTGCGGCTTGGCAGCCACCATAGATGATACGGTGCCTGTCAGACCTCCGGAATATACTGCCTGAACCAGTGCGGATATTGGCATTGTCAGCTGTATCAGGCCTATTCCCTCTGCACCTATTTTGCCTGTGAGATACAGCTTAAAGAAAAAGCCCATTACTCTGGCTATCATGCCGCCAACAGTCAAAATCAAGGTGCCCTTCAGTAGTCCAAACAGTGCCTTTTTCATGATCTTCCTTTCATCGTCTCAGTGTGTGAACTGCCACAATCTAGGATGTCCCTGGTTCTATTTGTATTGACTACAGGTTATTTTCATGCCATAATTTCCAGTGGACCTGCGCTTGTAGCTCAGTTGGATAGAGCATTGGACTCCGACTCCAAAGGCCATGCGTTCGAATCGCACCAGGCGCACCAGAGAAGAAACACCTTTTGCCTGCCGGGCAAAGGTGTTTCTTTTTATCGAATTAGATACTGTGGAATTTGTGAAATGCAGCGATTTGCTTTTTCGTGTAAAAGCAGGACTTTGTATCTTGCTTTTTCGTGCAAATATGGGCAATAAGAACTTGCTTTTTGTGATTCGCTTGTTATATGGCAATGTTCCTGTGAGGCGCAGTAATTTATCGATGCGCTAGGTATCATTTACGCATTCTTCCGAATCCTGGTGGTTGTTCAGAATGTTGTATGCAATACCGTAGCACAGTTTTCCGTACTTTGTGTCCGTCTCTTTGATTGCCTGTTCATCTCTTGCAAAGTAGAGTTCTATGATTCTCAGATCATCCATGTTGTTCACCCCCTTTGACTGATCTAAAAGCGCTTTCATCCATTAAGTACGTTTTTCCGGGCGCCGGTCTTAAAATTTATAAAAAATTGTATCTGAAATTCTTGCCTTTCTCCACCGCATATATAAAACCGAGGTCAAGAAATGCCATTCTCCCTGCAGTTGTCTGGCAGGGCAATAAAACATTGCCAAAAGGTACCAACCCCATAGAGGTTACTGCGGTTTTAGGGTAAAATAAAGCTGCCGGATTGAATTACGATGCAAAAATGATGGAACTATGATGTATTCTTCCTCAAGAGGTGAACACAATGAACAAGATACTCATTGCAGAGGACGAGGCTCCTATTGCCAACCTGATTCGCACGGCACTGGAGGGTGCCGGATACCGCTGCGTCTGGGCAGAGGATGGATCCGTCGCAGCTGACAAGCTGGGAAGTGAGCCCTTTGACCTGGTATTGCTGGACATTATGCTCCCCAAGGCCGATGGGTACGAGGTGCTGGAATACTGTAAGTCTCTGGATGTGCCGGTGATATTTCTCACTGCCAAGGGCAGTCTGCAGGACCGGGTGAAGGGGCTGCGGCTGGGGGCAGAGGATTATATTACCAAACCCTTTGAACTCATGGAACTGTTGGCTCGGGTTGAGACCGTATTGCGGCGCTGCGGAAAGACAGGCCGGGTGCTGTCCCTGCCTCCGGACATTGAGATTGACACCGCCAGCCGGGTTGTCCGGAAATTCGGGACTCCTGTGGCTTTGACCGCAAAGGAGTATGACCTGTTGCTGCTGTTCGTCCAGAACAAGAATATAGTCCTGTATCGGGACAGAATATATGAGCGAGTCTGGGGAGATGAATTTCTCGGAGACAGCCGCACAGTGGATCTGCATATACAGAGAATGCGCAAGAAGCTGGGACTCAAGGATCAATTAGTGGCCGTCTACAAGGTTGGATACCGATTGGAGGTATAGCTCATGCGGCTATTTTGGAAAATGTTCTGCAGCATGGTTATTATCACCGCTCTGGCCTGCTCCATTGGTGGATATGTGCTGATCGACTCCCAATTTCGTGCATCCCTTGACCGGGAGGTATCCTCACTCTACGAGGAGAACGACCTGCTGCAATACACGCTGGCCCGGGAGTTGGAGGACCAGGTGATTTCCAATCAGCAGGATCTGGTACACCTGATTGAAGATATAAATATTACCACAGGCCGGGGAACATTGCTGTTTCGCATCAGCGATCAGGCAGGTGTGTTGGTTGCCGGCAGCGGTGCAATTCCCCTAGAGGCTTCCCCTCTGATTGATGGGCTGTTGGAGGGACAGCGAGGCTGGGAGCTGCGTCAAGCCCCCGGAGAGCGAACGTATCTCCACGCTGCCAGTCCCCTGACTTTTGACGGGAAGACCCTGTATCTGGAAAACTGCAGAGAGGTGACGGACCTGTTTGAATATCGGCAGGAACAGTACAGTGATTTCATATTTCTTATGGTGACACTGGTCACAGTAGTTGGCCTGCTGTCTCTGGCTGTCACATCGGTGATGCTGCGCCCATTGGCACGGCTCTCCGCTGCCACCAAGCGAATGGCAGGAGGGGATTTGGAATATCGGGTCCGGGTGGACAGAGACGACGAACTGGGACGTCTCTCCGGAGACTTCAATACTATGGCAGCCCAGCTGGAGGCCCAGGTCCAGGAGCTAAAGGATGCTGCCCAGAGGCAGGATGACTTTATTGGCAGCTTTGCCCACGAGATAAAAACACCTCTTACGTCTATTATCGGATATGCAGACCTGATGCGTTCCCGACCCTCCACACCGGAGCAGGTACGTATGAGTGCAGGATACATTTTTAACGAGGGCCGCCGTCTGGAACACCTCAGTCAAAAGCTGATGGACCTGATTGTACTTGAAAAGCAGGATTTCCCCCTGCGGAATATTTCCATGGATGCATTTCTGAATCGCATGGGCAATACTCTCCGGCCCGTTTTTGAGCAGAGAGGTATCAGTCTCCGGGTTCGCACCGAGGATGCAATTGTACCCCTGGAACCGGATCTGATGGAGACTGTGTGCCTGAACCTGCTGGACAATGCCCGCAAGGCCATAGATGGCAGGGGCGTGATCGTGCTGGAGGGGTTTGTTTATGATTCGGGATACTGTATTCGCGTTACAGATAACGGCAAGGGCATTCCAGCCCAGGAGCTGAGCCGCATTACAGAGGCATTCTATATGGTGGACAAATCCAGAGCCAGGGCTCAAGGCGGAGCCGGCCTGGGCCTTGCCATATGTAAGAGAATTGTGGCATTGCACAACGGCAGTATGGAATTTCAGAGTGTGCCGGGCAGAGGGACACAAGTATCTATCTATCTTAAGGGAGGCCCCGGGGTATGAAAATAATACGCGCACTGGTGCTGCCGGTTATCACGGTTCTGATAGTCATTTTCGCCACGTTCCTGCCCCAGTATCTGTCTGACCTGCAGGATCAAAGGCTGGAGGGCCAGGTTCACACAGAGAGACTAACCACAGAAAACAACATTCCCACCCATTCTACCAATCTGATTCAGCGTCTGGAACTTCTCTTCTACTGGAAGGAGACCTACGACATCATGTCTGCCATGAACGATATAGACGACGATGCCCTGTATGACCAAATCTGCGCCACGGTATTGGAAGAATTAAACAGCTTTGTGGATGCCGGATTATTGCCCCAGGACCTGCTGCCAAAGGAGTTTGGCGCAGGAACCGATATCAACAGGTTATATCTGCAGCGACAGCAGGAGAGGGCCGAATACTATATGCTGGAAACATACAGCAAAGCCGATGACAGCCGTCTTATGGTGGTGCTTGACAGGGAATCCGGGCATATATTATGGCTGGAGCTGGATAGTTCAGCCATGGAATATTACTTTAAAGGCCTTATGTCCTCAAAAATAGGTTCCTTCCTGCTGCACCGGCTGCCCGGACTTGAATCCAGCCTGTTGACCGATGAAATGTTCTTCTCCGTGTTTAAGATTCAGGGAGCAAGCTTCCAGTATTGTGTCAGCATAGATAATATGTCCCTGCGTCTCTATCCTGCATTGTTCTATCCGGAAACGGATTCCGGTGCCGAAATCTCAGGCAGATAGGCCGATGCAGAATGATGGAACTATGATGCAAAACTGAAGGAAGTTTGACGGAAAGGCATATTAGACTCAGACACAGAACCCATACCAAGGAGTGTCTACTATGTCCAGACCCACCAAACACCCTGTGCCTGAATGCGAACAGGACTATTATATTCCCCCTCGTCGAAAATCCATGGGGATAATTGTGCCAATGCTCCTTGTTGCCACGGGAGTATTGCTGTTTTGCTGCGGTTTTCTCCTGGGAAATGGGAGAACGGTGCCAAATATGGATTATCCGCATATGGAAACACCTGCTCCTGTCATTAGCCGGCCGCCCCAAAAGGATGATACCGTAGATATCCAGGATGGAACCAACCACAATAAAATGGGATGGAATCTGGTCCTGGTCAATGCTGAAAAACCTTTGCCTGAGGACTTTCAACTACCTGAGCTTACCCAATTGCGAAACGGCCAATCCATCGACAGCCGTGCATATCCGGCATTGCAGAGGATGATGGACGCTGCCCGGGCAGAGGGTTTGCAGCCATTGATCTGTTCATCCTATCGCACATGGAACAATCAGCGGGATTTGTTTTTAAACAAGGTTCAATGGTATCTGGATCTGGGACATTCGGCGGCACAGGCAGAGGAAAAGGCTGCCCAATGGATAGCCCGTCCCGGAACCAGCGAGCACCAATTAGGACTGGCTGTGGACATAGTGGATATAGGCTATCAGCTATTGGATGAGCAGCAGGAGAACACACCTGTTCAGCAATGGTTAATGAGCCATTGCGCCGAATACGGCTTTATTCTCCGGTACCCCACCGACAAAAGCCACATTACCGGCATTAAGTATGAGCCCTGGCATTATCGATATGTAGGCGAGGAGGCTGCCAGGGAAATCATGGAACAGGGGCTCTGCCTGGAGGAATATCTGAGCCAATAACCGTTTTTTAATTTGTCTTCTACTACCCCGGATATGACTAATACAATCTATAAAACCAGAAAGGAATACGTTATGAAAAAAATGAACCTTTTACTCCCGGCGTTGCTTCTTGCAGCCTGTATATTGGCAGGATGCGGAAATCATCAAAATGGCGCCACAGGAGATTTCCCAACAGCTCCCACAGCAGTGCCTACTTCTGTACCCACCATTACACCCATGCCTATAGTAACTCCCACTTCCGCTCCCACCATTACGCCCATACCTGCAGGGACTCCAACTGCGGCTCCGGCAGATACAGGAACAGGCACAGTCACAGGGGACGTTGTCCGTGTCAGATCCGGACCCGGCACAGATTCTGCTATTGTTACGGAGCTCAGAGAAGGCACATCTGTAAAGGTACTTGGAGTATATGGCCAATGGTACAAGATCTCCAAGGATGATATTACAGGTTACATGCACAGGGATTATATCTCCGTGGTATGGGACAGGCAGCCATAACCCTGATCATGCAGCGCACCGGCAGATACACTCACTCATTTTTGCTCTCCCCATTGCCACATTGTCTCTACAAAAACAGTTCATTTGCTGTTATACTTTACCCATAACAGATTGTCAGCTTTTGGGAGGTGTAATTTATGATTACAAATGATATCAAGTACGTGGGAGTTAATGACCATAAGACCCAGTTGTTCGAGGGACAGTATGTCATTCCCAATGGGATTTCCTACAACTCCTATGTAATATTGGACGACAAGATTGCGGTTATAGACACCGTGGATGCAGGCTTCACCCACCAGTGGCTGGATAATCTCCAGGCTGCCCTTAAGGACAGACAGCCGGACTATCTGGTAGTGCTGCATATGGAGCCGGACCATTCGGCCAATATCCACAATTTTATGAAGCTGTACAAGGATACTGTAATCGTCTCCTCTGCCAAGGCCTTTGCCATGATGGCCAATTTCTTTGGAACGGATTTTTCAGACCGGAGAATCGTGGTCAAGGAGGGAGATACTCTTCCCCTGGGAAAACACCAGCTCTCCTTCGTAGCCGCTCCCATGGTTCACTGGCCCGAGGTAATGGTGGCCTATGACAGCTGTGACAAGGTTCTGTTCTCCGCAGATGGCTTCGGCAAATTCGGAGCCCTGGACCGGGACGAACCCTGGGCAGACGAGGCTCGCCGCTACTTTATCGGCATCGTTGGGAAATACGGTGCTCAGGTTCAGGCCCTGCTGGCTAAGGCTGCCACTCTGGATATCCGCACTATATGCCCTCTCCACGGTCCCATTCTCAAGGAGAACTTGGGATACTATATCAACCTGTACAACACCTGGTCCTCCTATTCTGTGGAGCAGGAGGGCATTTGCATTGCCTACACCTCAGTCTATGGCAACACCAAGAGGGCTGTGGACATTTTGGCCGAGGAGCTCAGGGCCAAGGGCTGCCCTCAGGTAGTGCTGTACGATCTGGCCAGGTGTGATATGTCCCAGGCAGTTGCCGATGCATTTAGGTTCAGCAAGTTGGTGCTGGCTACCACCACATACAACGCCGACATCTTCCCGTTCATGAAGGAATTCGTTCATCACCTTACCGGGCGCAATTACCAGAATCGTACCGTTGCCCTGATGGAGAACGGCAGCTGGGCACCCATGGCAGCCAAAATCATCCGTGAGATGCTTGCCAATTCCAAGAACATAACCTTTGCTGAAAATGTGGTTACAATTAAATCTGCTGTGAACGAACAATCACGCAGCCGGATCAGCCAGCTTGCAGAGGAACTGTGTCAGGAGTATCTGGCCCAGAATCCCGAGACCGCCAACAAAAACGACCTGTCTGCCCTGTTTAACATCGGCTATGGACTCTATGTGGTAACCTCCAACGACGGCACCAAGGACAACGGTCTGATTGTGAATTCCGTATCCCAGGTTACCAATACACCAAATCGCATTGCAGTGACAATTAACAAGGACAACTATTCTCACCACGTCATCAAACAGACAGGACGTATGAACCTTAACTGCCTGTCGGAGGATGCCCCCTTTAGCCTGTTTGAGAGCTTTGGCTTCCGCAGCGGACGCAGCGTGGACAAATTTGCAGATATGGTCCCCCTGCGCTCGGACAATGGTCTGGCCTTCCTGCCCAGGCACATTAACTCCTTTATCTCCTTGGAGGTAGAGCAATATGTTGACCTGGACACCCATGGAATGTTCATCTGCAGCGTAACCGAGGCAAGGGTGATTTCCCACGGGAATACCATGACCTACAACTACTACCAGGATAATGTGAAGCCCAAGCCTGAAACCCAGGGCAAAAAGGGCTGGGTGTGCAAGGTGTGCGGTTGGATATATGAGGGAGAAGAGCTGCCACCTGATTTGGTCTGCCCCCTGTGCAAGCATGGCGCGTCGGATTTTGAGAAGCTGTGAGGCGAAGCTTTTGCTTCGCAGTGAAGAGTGTAGAGTGATGAGTGAAGAGTTGAGGACGCCATGCTCCCATGCTCGATTGGGAAGCGGGGCACGACTTAGGGCGGTGCCCTAAGAACCCGAAGCGGTGATATGAGGGGTTAAATAGTTTTCACTCTTCGAACGGTCCCAAAAACTTGATAAGTTTCATTTGGTTGTTCAAAAGCGCTGGAGCATCTAGCTCACAGCGCTTTTTCATTAATTTCTATTTTGCCCACCAGATTTATGAAATAAGGATATCTGGCTTTCGTTTATTCCATTTCCGCTCTTCACTTTTCACTAAAACAAATAACTCCTCCACCCACCACATAGTCTCCATCGTAGAATACCACAGACTGTCCGGGAGTTATGGCTCTCTGGGGCTGGTCAAATACTACCTTTGCGGTGTCAGGTCCGGTTGCCTCTACCTGGGCCCACTGTTCCTGCTGCCTGTATCTCACCCGGGCCTTTAGCCGCATGGGGTTGGTCGGGCATGGGCAGGCCACCCAGTTCACTCCCGTCGCATTCAGTTCCCTGCTGAATACGCCTTCCTCCGGACCAACTATTACCCGATTGTTCTCAATGTCCAGTGCCTGGACATACACCGACTCCGGGACGGCTAGTCCCAAACCACGGCGCTGTCCTATTGTGTAGTGGATTATTCCCTTGTGGCGTCCCAGCACCTGTCCATCCGGGGTCACAAAGTCGCCGGGCTGGTACTCCCTGCCTGTATTTTCCATAATTACAGATGCATAATCATCCTTGGGGACGAAGCATATGTCCTGGCTTTCTCTGCGCTTGGCACTGACAAAACCCTTTCCCTCTGCAATTTCCCGTACCTCTTCCTTGGTCATTTCCCCCAGGGGAAATCTGGCCATGGACAGCTGGGACTGGGTCAGGACGTGGAGAAAATAGCTCTGATCCTTATGTAAATCAGCAGCCTTGCGCAGCAGGAACCTGTCCCCATCCCTCTCGATGCGGGCATAGTGTCCTGTTACTATTGAATTAAAGCCCATGCCCTTGGCTCGGTCTGCGAAAAGGCCAAATTTGATTGTTCGGTTGCAGGTTACACAGGGATTAGGAGTGGAGCCCTTCTCATAGCTGGCCACAAAGGGCTGAACCACCAGCCTGTGGAACTCCTGCTGCATGTCAAAAACATGAAAAGGCATGGGAATCCGGGCTGCGGCTTCACTGGCAGAATCAATATCGGCGCTCATATCCTTGCTGCACAGCTTCATGATGGCGCCGGCACAGAATTGGGCCTGTGTGCTTGTAAGCAGGGCTGCTACGGTAGAATCAACTCCACCGCTCATTGCAATCAGGGATATGTCGTTTTTAGTTGGGGTTGTCATCGGACTGCTGCCTCTTGTTCCTGCGGGATGAGCGAGGTTTGCGGGGCACAGGCGGCTCCGGGGGAACAGTATAGTATTCTGTAATGGAAACCGGTTCGCCCTTCTTCTCCAATCTCTTTTCGGCAAATTCCTTGACCAGTCTGAGGAGAACAGAGATTACCGGGACTACCAACAATACGCCCAGTATGCCAAAGAAATAGGAACCGACCATAACGCCTGTTACTACCCAGATTCCCGGAACTCCTGTACGATCTCCGATAATTCTAGGTGCAATAATATTGCCGTCCACCTGCTGGATAACCAGGATCATTATTATGAAAATCAGCATCTTGAGGGGAGATCCGGCCACCAGCACAATGAATGCGCAGGGGATGCCTCCGATATAGGGTCCCAGTATGGGGATTATGTTGGTAACGCCTACAATTACTGCAAGCAAAGGTGCATATGGCAGTGAGAATACCAATGACAGAATGTAGCACTCCAAACCCACCAACAGAGCATCAATCAACTGCCCATAAAGGTAGGAATGGAATGTTTTGTCCATGGTCTGAGCAATGTAAGTGGCCCTCTCCATAAACTTCTTCGGGAAAATTGCGGTGCATAATTTCTTAAATTGGGCCACCAATTTCTCGCGGCTGGCCAAAATGTATACAGATATGACCAGGCCAAACACCAATTTGACAAATCCGGAAACCACACCGGCTGCATAGGTCCAGGCTGCAGGGAGCAGGGCCGACAAATTCTCCAGAGAGTTGGCTATGAAGCTCTCTAGCTTATCGGTAATGGTGGATATTATGGAGCCGCTCAGGTCCTGATGTGTCAATTCAGAAAGCCTGTCTAACCAGCCAATCACACTGTCCCTGTAGGATTCCAGATTGCCCAGCAAAGTGCCCAGGCTGCTGATCAGTCTGGGAAGTACAATTGACAGCAATCCGGCAAGGATTGCAATGGCCAGCAGCAGAGTGGTTACGATAGAGATAGCCCTCTTAACCGAGAGTTTCGCTCTGGGCATGATTTTGGCCAGTATTGCTCCCTCTATCCATTTAGAGGGGATGGATAGGAAATATGCGAAAATCAGGCCTATAATTGCGGATGACAATCCTGAGATTACAAATCGAATAGCCCCTGTAACTGTGGCCAGGTTATTCAGCACATATACAAATATAATCAGCGCCGCTCCCACCAGGCCGACGCCTATCAAGATCTCCTTGGTCTTCTTGTCAGGATTGTACTTCATATTACCCTCCCATAGATTCTTAAATTCTATCATAGTGGAGCAGAAATCGAAAGTACATTTAGACCCACAAGCGCCCTCTGACCTGTATTAATTTTCCCAAATCCTGATAATTATAACCGTCATGTCGTCGGGAGGGTTGCTGGACAGCTGGCACATCCCCGCAATAATGTCCGCCGCCTTGTTCAAATCGGGCATAGAAAGAATGTCTATCAGGGCAATTTCCCTATCCTCAGGCAGGTTGTTCCATATCCCGTCGGAACACATCATCAGAGTGTCTCCATGCTGGAGAGTAGTCACCTCCGAATCCGGAGAATTCTCCATATGGCCTACGGGCATTCCGCTGCCGCACAGGGTTTCAATCCGTCCCCGGCGCAGCAGCAGGGTGGGGCAACCGCACAGTTTGCTGAGTTCGGCCCTTCCCGTCTTCAGGTTTAACTCCAACAGGTCCAGAGTGGTGTATTTATCCCCATAGCTCAATATGGCCGAGGCGCCATTGGCTGCTGCTACAATATCACCCAGGTCCATGCCCATGGCAAATGCCTTTTCGCACATGGTGGCCACGGTTCTGCTCACCTCTGCCGCCGGAGCACCGGTGCCCATACCGTCTGCAATGCCAAATACAGCATGGCCGAATCTGTTCACAGCCAGTATTACCGAGTCGCCGCAAATGTCCTCCACGCTGCGCTCTGTGGTTCCAACCTCCGCCATGTACCTGTTGCGGGCGGTCAGGCGCAGTCTGTTCTGGCCGCCGGTTTCAAAGCCGTAACCCTCGTACTCCGCAGACATGGATGTGTTGCAGCACAGGGAACAGGCTCTCTCCGCAACATTGGCCAATTCCTTGGTGAACCCTTGCCCACGCATGGATATTTCCACAGTCTGGGTGCCTGCATCGTCCTCCATGCAGCTCACCGTGAAGTTGCGAAGTCCCATGGATTTCAGCTTGCGCAGCAGCTTGTCCTCAATGGTGCGGTTCCGGGCTGTGGATCTGATCCGGTTTGCTGTCAGCTGGAGGGCCTTGCCCATAACATTGAACTCCGTGGTCAACAGCTTCCTGGTGCGCTGAATAGCCCGCTGACTGCCTTCTCTGCTCTTTATTATCTCATATGCTGTATTTGCAGTGGCAGCCAACCTGCGACTCTGGGGACAGATCATCCGCAGCTCTTCGGAGATATCCTCCGTGTATATGGTTCCATATGTGGTCAGGATATTGTACAGAGTGCCAAAAATATCCACCGGCAGCTCCTCTCTGCCAAAACAGCACACATGCCTGGGGCACTGGCAGCACACTCTCCTGTCCAATTCCATCTTGAGCTGTTCACTCGCATCTAAGGGTTCTTCTCCACCTGTGCATAGTCCTGACAATGCATTGAAGGCCTCTGCCATTCCCTTTAGGTCAGCGTAGGCAATCTGACGCTGTCCCGGCATCAGGTCAGCATCCGAAATGGGATCAATAGCGCCTAAATTCTTTAACTTGCCAATAATAGTACTCATGCATCCCAGTATACCTATCCCCACCGGCACATGTTGTCGAAAAATAAAGGGCATGAAAAAAGGACCGAGTCCTGAAACCCGGTCCCTGTGTGATTGTGACTAAGATTACTCGATGATGTCTGTAACAGAACCAGCACCAACAGTCTTGCCGCCCTCACGGATAGCGAAACGAAGTCCGGTATCCATAGCGATAGGAGTGATGAGCTCGATTGTCATGTTAACGTGGTCACCGGGCATAACCATCTCAACGCCCTCAGGCAGGCCAATAACGCCTGTAACGTCAGTTGTTCTGAAGTAGAACTGAGGTCTGTAGCCAGCGAAGAAGGGCTTGGATCTGCCACCCTCGGAAGCTGTCAGAACGTAAACCTGACCCTTGAAGTGGGTGTGGGGCTTAACGGAACCGGGCTTAGCCAGAACCTGACCACGCTCGATCTCGGATCTCTGAACACCTCTCAGCAGAGCGCCGATGTTGTCACCAGCCTCAGCCTGATCCAGGATCTTTCTGAACATCTCAACGCCTGTACATACTGTCTTTCTGGACTCTGTGGTGAGACCAACGATCTCAACCTCATCGTTTACCTTGATAGCGCCGGACTCTACACGACCTGTTGCAACTGTACCACGACCTGTGATGGTGAATACGTCCTCAACGGGCATAAGGAAAGGCTTATCAACAGCTCTGTCGGGCTGGGGAATGTAGGAGTCAACAGCTGCCATGAGTTCCTTGATGCAAGCATACTCAGGAGCATTGGGATCTGTGGAAGTGGACTCTGTTGCCTTAAGAGCAGAACCACGGATGATCGGAATATCATCTCCGGGGAAGTCATACTCGCTAAGGAGCTCTCTGACCTCCATCTCAACCAGCTCAAGAAGCTCGTCGTCGTCTACCTGATCGCACTTGTTAAGGAAAACAACGATGCAGGGAACGCCTACCTGGTGAGCAAGCAGGATGTGCTCACGAGTCTGAGGCATGGGGCCGTCTGCTGCGGAAACAACCAGGATAGCACCATCCATCTGAGCAGCACCTGTGATCATGTTCTTAACATAGTCAGCGTGGCCGGGGCAGTCAACGTGAGCATAGTGACGAGACTCTGTCTGATACTCAACGTGAGCTGTGTTGATTGTGATACCTCTAGCTCTCTCTTCGGGAGCCTTGTCGATATCTGCATAGTTCATGACAACGTTGTTGCCATTCTCCATGGCCATAACCTTGGTAATAGCTGCTGTAAGTGTTGTCTTACCATGGTCAACGTGGCCGATAGTACCAATGTTAACATGGGGCTTAGTTCTTTCAAATTTCTGCTTTGCCATTTATTCTAATCTCCTTCCTAAATGTGGGGTGAACCGAGTCACTGCCCATTATATATAATTTTATTTTAAAAAACAACTCTTAATTAGGACTCAGAAATCATCTTGTCCTGAATTGACTTAGGCAGTTCTGCAAAGTAGCCGGCCTGCATCACAAATGTGCCTCTGCCCTGGGTTACAGAGCGGAGTGCTGTCATGTAGCCGAACATCTCACTCAGCGGAACGTGTGCCTCGATGTTCTGAGCGCCATTTCTGAGCTCCATACCGTCGATAAGACCTCTCCTGGAGGTGATATCGCCGATAACTGCTCCGGTGTACTCATCGGGAACCACAATGTCAACCTTCATGATAGGCTCAAGAAGTACCATACCAGCGGCCCTGCAAGCTTCCTTGGCGGCCATGGATCCGGCAATCTTAAATGCCATTTCTGAAGAGTCAACCTCGTGATAAGAACCGAACACAAGGGCTACCTTAACGTCTACAACGGGATATCCCTCGATTACACCATCGCTGAGGGCCTCTTTAATACCCTCGATTGTGGGATTGATGAACTCCTTGGGAATAACACCACCGACAATCTTGTTCTCAATCTCGATTCCCTTGCCCCGTTCGTTAGGCTCCAATTCGATTACACAGTGGCCATACTGTCCGTGACCGCCTGTCTGACGCACGAACTTGCCCTCCTGCTTAACCTTGGACTTAACGGTGGACTTGTAGGAAACCTGAGGATTACCGATGTTGGCCTCAACCTTGAACTCGCGAAGCATACGCTCAACGATAATCTCAAGGTGAAGCTCGCCCATACCGGAAATGATGGTCTGACCTGTCTCCTTGTTGGATGTGACCCTGAAAGTAGGATCCTCTTCTGCCAACTTCTGCAGGGCAATGCCCATCTTGTCCTGACCGGCTCTGGTCTTGGGCTCAACGGCTACAGAGATAACGGGCTCCGGGAACTCCATGGACTCCAGAATAACCGGGTTATTCTCATCACAGAGAGTATTGCCGGTTGTGGTGTCTTTGAGTCCTACAACAGCTGCGATATCGCCTGCGTATACCTCATCGATTTCAGTTCTCTCATTGGCATGCATACGTACAAGACGTCCTACACGCTCTCTGCGTCCCTTGGAAGAGTTATAGACATAGGAACCGGAGCTAAGCTTGCCGGAATATACCCTGATGTAGCACAGTTTGCCTACATAGGGGTCTGTCATAACCTTGAACATAAGGGCGGAGAAAGGCTCGTCATCAGAGGCCTCTCTGGTGATAGCTACGTCTGTATCATCTGCCAATGTTCCTTTGATAGCAGGAATGTCTACAGGGGACGGCAGGAAGTCCACAATTGCATCAAGCAACTGCTGGATACCCTTGTTCTTGTAGGCGGATCCACACATGATGGGAATCATCTTAACGGCAATACAGCCCTTGCGGATAAGAGCCTTGAGCTCCTCCTCGGTAGGCTCTGTGCCCTCCTCCAGATATCTCATCATGATCTCGCCGTCGTCGTCAAACTCCACAGCGCTTTCCACCAAATGAGTACGGGCAGCCTTTGCCTTCTCCATCATGTCTGCGGGAATCTCCTCCACACGATAGGGGCATCCGGGCTTGCTATCCTCATAGATATTTGCCTGCATTTTGATCAGGTCCACAACTCCTACGAAGGTATCCTCTGCGCCGATTGGCAATTCAATGGGAACAGGGTTCGCTCTGAGTCTGTCCTTGATCATGTTTACAACATTATCGAAGTTGGCTCCGGTAATGTCCATCTTGTTAACGAAACCGATTCTCGGTACGCCATACTTGTCAGCCTGTCTCCAAACTGTCTCGGACTGGGGCTCAACTCCGCCCTTGGCACAGAACAGACAGACAGCGCCGTCGAGTACTCTGAGAGAGCGCTCAACCTCGACTGTAAAGTCCACGTGGCCGGGGGTGTCGATGATGTTGATAAGGTTGTTCTTCCAATGTGTGGTGGTGGCAGCAGATGTGATAGTAATACCTCTCTCCTGCTCCTCTTCCATCCAGTCCATTGTAGCGGCACCATCATGGGTCTCACCGATTTTATAGAGCTTGCCTGAATAGAACAGAATTCGCTCTGTGGTGGTAGTCTTACCGGCGTCGATATGAGCCATAATGCCGATATTTCTGGTGTCCTTTAAACTATACTGCCTTGGCATTTAGTTAATCTCCCTTATCCTAAATTACCATCTGTAATGGGCAAATGCCTTGTTGGCCTCTGCCATCTTGTGGGTGTCATCCTTCTTCTTGTAGGCACCGCCGGTGCTGTTAATAGCATCCACGATTTCGCCTGCAAGTCTTTCCTTCATAGTTCTCTCATTGCGCTTCCTGGCTGCAGAAACCAGCCATCTCAAGCCCAATGCCTGCCTTCTCTCGGGTCTGACCTCCATAGGAACCTGGTAGTTGGAACCGCCAACTCTCCTGGCCTTAACCTCCAATACAGGCATTACGTTGTTCAGGGCCTCATAGAATGCATCAAGAGGCTCCTTTTCTGTCTTCTCCTTGACAATGTCAAATGCGTCGTAGACGATCTGCTGGGCTACGCCCTTCTTGCCGCTCTCCATAATATTGTTGACGAGCTTGGTTACGACGATATCGTTGTACATAGGATCAGGCAATACCTCTCTTTTGGGTGTATGTCCTTTTCTAGGCACTTTTCTTCCCTCCTTCTTTGATAATTGATATCAAGGTACTCGCACGAACTTATCGTGCAATAAGCGCCGACACATTTCCCTATATACAGGGACCGTTTGTATCATGCGCATCCGAATAGGCAAATTACTTTGCGCTTGCCTTCGGTCTCTTCGCACCGTACTTTGAACGAGACTGCATTCTCTTAGCAACGCCTGCTGTATCCAATGTACCGCGAATGATGTGATATCTGACACCGGGCAGGTCTCTGACTCTACCGCCTCTTACAAGAACCACACTGTGCTCCTGCAGGTTGTGAGCGATGCCTGGAATATATACCAGAGCCTCTGCACCATTTGTGAATCTAACCTTGGCGATCTTACGAAGAGCTGAGTTAGGCTTCTTGGGTGTAGTTGTCTTAACCTGTGTGCAAACACCACGCTTCTGGGGGCAGCTCTGAGCTACAGAAACCTTCTTCAAAGAATTGAATGTGCTCTGCAGTGCAGGAGACTTGGACTTATATGTCTTGGAGCCTCTGCCCTTCTTAACCAATTGGTTGTTTGTTGGCATGAAAACCGGTCCTCCTTTCCGCAAAAATATAAACGACCTAAAAAGGCCGCATATGAGTGTATCATCTCACATACGGCCTGTCAACAAGAAAAAAGGGCTCTAATGGCGGCAAAACTTAGTGATTTTGCTGGTTATTTGTTCTCAGTCATGTCTACGTAGAAGCTGTGCTGCTTGTTTTCTTCCTTTTCGTAGAAGGATCCGCTAAAGGAAAACTTTATATCTCCTATAGTCACGTCCTGGAACTTCTTATCCACTTCAGCATATATCACCGAGGTGGTCCTTTCTTTATCATATGTGTCTCGCTTAACATGCACATTTAGCACAGGGTGATATACATCGCCTTCTACTACAGGTTCGCGGTTCAGGGTGATGGATGGGGTACTGGATGACCATTCGGTCTTGATGAACAACAGTACGTTATTATCAAAAAACTCTTTATCCAGATATCCTTCCCATTCAAGGCTGCAATACTCCTCATAAGTTTTAATCCAGTGAACCCCATAATCCAGCTTTTGCAGCTGATGTGCATCCTGTCGGTTTACATAGTTTACTATGTGGAATACCAGCTGATTCTTGTAATCATAACCTTTGCCGCTATAGGTGAATCTAGCCTCGCCAACAGGCATATCCGCATATTTCCTGTCTGCCTCGGCGAGCATTATGGTTGTAGTAGACGCAGGTGTTACTTCGCCACTGTCATTATGGACATCTATGACAGGGTACAAGGTGCCGTCTTCAATTACGGGAGTGGCAGTTAATGTTCTCCTATCTCCGGTATTCATCCACTCAATCTTAAGCACAAACAGGACCTTGTCCTCAAAGAACTCCGCCTCGTATTCCTTGGCCAGCCCCAATTGTCTGTACTCATCCAGAGACTTGATCCAATATGTTCCGTCCTCAAATTTATCCCACGAAGTCATCTCTGAATTTCGGATGTTGGTAAATACAACCTCAGAATCCGTTGTAGATTCTGTCCCGCATGCTGACACTAAAAGCAGCAGCACACAACCAATCATTATTGCAATAATTCTTTTTATTCTGTTATTCACAGGAGCACCTCTGCCTTTCCTGTCCAGACCATGGACAATAATTAAATAATACAAATAAGTATCTCGTATTTACCATATCCGACCACAACGGAACTTGTCAAGTATTTTGGACCGTTGGGAGAGTGAAAACTATATAACCGTTCATGGGAGCATAG
>CAZCOE010000066.1:0-49754 GCA_964500525.1 uncultured Clostridia bacterium
CTATGACATCAGTACGAACGAAGTAAATATTAATGTTTTGCTCTCCCCACTCAACACCATGGTCCTGATAACCATCTAAGGCATATCCATACAAAAAGTCTCCCTGAGATGTGTACACACATACTTCATCTTCACTAAGACTACTTTGGACAATAGCAATCAATCCCTGTTCGTTTACATCGAAACAATCAACACCCCTTTTTTCAGGCTCCTCGGCTAGTGGTATTATGCGAACGTTTGACAAAAAAGTGGTTTTCTCTTTCTCTGAGAGTTCTTCCGTTGAAAACCCTGTGCTCATAGCTTTTGCTTCTGTAGTTTCTATGAAGAATAAAGCCAATAGAACAAGAGAAATGATCAAGCAAATTTGATTAAGTTTCATATTTACCACTCCATATACATGGAATTCACTGCGAAGTCCTGCTTCGCGAACACTTTTCACTTAGCCGTAAACTGGCACATTCCCTGAATGCAGTTGTCATAGAGAAATTGTTTAATCGCTTCCGGCTTTCCATCGTTGTAGAAGCCAAGCAATAAGCTGTTAAAGTGTTCCATATTCCTATCTGTGATCGTAAGCATACCCGCTCCTGCTGAAAGCAGGATTTTGTTGGCGACTGTCATACTGGTACGCTTGTTGCCATCCCAAAAGAATTGACCTCTTGCGCCCCACAGAAACGCACTCAGCGCCTTTTCGGTGGCTGTAGCGTCCTTGTCCAATATGTCTCGCAGCTCTTGCTCTACTTCAATTTGAACCGGAATAGGCGGTACATAATCTGTACCTGATATGCCTGCGGTTCCGGTACGCAGCGTGCCCCATTCCAGTGCTTCATTGCGCGCAATAAAGCCGTTTAGCTTACAGATATAGTCAAGGGTCAATGGTTCTGAAAACGTATTCAACAGGAAGCGCCATGCGTCCCGCATATTGAGAATGGCCTGTATATCGTCAAGCTGCACTTCGGGAACATTAACGCCGTTTAATATGGTTTGTGTCTGTGGAAATGTGACTGCACGGTTTTCCATGCGCATACCGCAATAGACATTCTCGTCCCACCTCTTTTTTGCAAAAAAGCGGCTTTGCTCAGGATTAAGGTTATATTTGTCGGCTAAGTTCAAGTCTGTACATCCTTCTGCTATGGTTTCCATCTTTGTATAGAAAAGTATGGTTTTCGCCTTTTCTCCAACCTCATCATACCACATATCCCAGGTCACAACATACTAGCTGCAATAGTTTGCCCTTTTGACCAAACAAAAAAAGCCTGTAAATAGGCGAAATATCGCATGAATACAGGCTTTGAGTTTGAATAATTAACGCTTGCTGAACTGGGGAGCCTTACGAGCCTTCTTGAGACCGTACTTACGACGCTCCTTCATTCTGGGATCACGTGTCAGGAATCCGGCCTTCTTAAGTGCAGGTCTGAAATCAGCGTCTGCCTTAACAAGGGCTCTGGAAATGCCATGTCTGATAGCACCGGCCTGGCCTGTGAATCCGCCACCATGTACATTGGCAATAACGTCATATGCTGCCAGTGTGTCGGTGAGGTTCATGGGCTGTCTGACGATGGTCTTGAGTGTCTCGAGACCAAAGTAGTTGTCGATGTCTCTGCCGTTAATATCAATTTTGCCTGTTCCGGGAACCAGTCTGATTCTGGCTACAGAAGTCTTTCTCCTGCCTGTGCCCAAATACTGTTGAACCTTAGCCATTTATGTCTCCCTCCTACTCTGCAAGTGTGAGAACCTCAGGCTGCTGTGCCTGGTGCTCATGCTCCGGTCCTGCATAGACCTTGAGCTTCCTGTACATCTGTCTGCCCAAAGCGTTCTTGGGAAGCATACCCTTAACAGCCAGCTCAACAACCCTCTCAGGATTCTTGGCCATCAACTTGCCTGCCGATACATCCTTGAGTCCTCCGGGATATCCGCTGTGACGATAGTAGTGCTTCTTCTCCAGCTTCTTGCCGGTGAGAACCACCTTGTCAGCATTAACTACAATAACATAGTCTCCGGTATCCAGATTAGGCGTAAAGGTGGGCTTGTTCTTGCCTCTCAGCACTGCTGCAACCTGGCTGGCCAGTCTGCCGAGAGTCATACCGCTTGCATCAACAACATACCATTTTCTCTCAATGGAGTTGCCTTTAACAACATAAGTGTTCATGTAAAACCCTCCGATAAACATCGCGAAATAGCGTGGTAAACCACGCAACAGGTGACATTCTAATATGAGTGATGCACCTTGTCAACAGTTATTTTTTAAATTTTCCGATTATTTTAATTTATCCCGACTAAAGCCCTGTTTTTCTGCGTTTTTGGGCGTTTTCGCGGCCATTTCATAGGGTTGGGCTGATTTTTATCAGTACTTTACCTCCATCAGCATAAGTCCGCAGGGGGTCAGTGTCTTGCCTCCCAGCTTTCGACTGCCTGAGGCGATTATATCCGGGATGCTGTCGGCGGGTATTTTCCCAATGCCGACAAACAGCAATGTGCCTGCAATAATCCGGACCATGTTGTAGAGGAAACCTGTCCCCTCTATGTCAATGGCCACCACATTGGGGGCAATTTGACATACATCGCAGCGCAGTATTCGCCGGATTGTGGATTTGGCAGTGCCTCCTGAGGCCTGAAAGCCCCTGAAGTCATGCTCCCCCACAAATGCCCGGGCCGCCTGCTGCATTTTCTCAATATCCGGAGTCTTGGGGCTGTAATAGGCATAGCGATTCCACAGTGCCTGGGGAGAAATGCCATACTGAATGCAATATCTGTATCTCTTGCTCTTTGCCCTGAATCTGGCGTTAAAGTCCTCCGGTGCCTCACAGCTGGACAGCACCTTGAGATCCTGAGGCAACAGCACATTCAAGGCATAGGAAAACCGCTCCGGCGGAATGTTGGACTCGGTTTTGAAATTGGACACATGGGCTGCCGCATGGACTCCCGCATCTGTCCGACTGCATCCATAGAGTGTTATCTTCTCATCTGTCAATTGGGAAATGGCATCCTGCAGTGTCTGCTGCACCGATCGACCGTTGTCCTGACACTGCCACCCGCAGAAGTCTGTGCCGTCATATTGAGTTATCAGCTTTATATTCTTCTTCATTTATTCATATATGTAGTTTTCTGAATATTTATTGCAAATACCTTTAATGTTTGTTAGAAATGTGAATAATATTCACTTTTACTAATATAAGTCCCCATGACATAATTATTTTCGACAAATAGAATCAATTTAATCTATCAGGAGTAAAAATGTTAAGCAATATAATCCGTTTTTTCAGGAAGTTGTCCGGCATGTCACAGGAACAATTGGCATCCCGGCTCCATGTAGACCGTACACTGATAAGCAAGTACGAAAGCGGCCTGGTAGAGCCCAGCTTTGGCACCCTGACGAATATAGCAGACCTGCTTCAGGTGGACATTGTGGTGTTCTGCCTCTGCCTGGAGCTATCCAAGTACAGCCTGAACGAGGGCAAAAAGCTATTGTTTGAAACGGACCAGATTGAAATAGCCCATTATCTGGAGTCCTCCTGGAACTCCAGCACCTGCGGGCTCATTAACCCATACAACACCATCTCCGGGCTGTCCCCCAGTGAGCGCCTGTTGGTGCTGCAATATCTGGAGGACCTTCACGGACAACAGGTTACTTCATACTATTGAGACAGCTCTGCAGCCTTTCCTTAACCATATCTGCCCCCATAATCTGCATACATGAATACAAATCAGGGGAGTTCTGCCTGCCGCATATTGCAACTCTGAGCACCATAGTGGTGTCTCCGGGATTGCCTCTGAACTGATCCGGGGCGGCCTTGTACTCCTTGGTAGATGTGGCGAATCCAATTTCACCGGAGTATTTGCATATTGTGCCGAACCACTGCTGCATATCCTCTGCAGGATTATATATTGATCCGTAGTCCTTGAGAATACGCTGCACATCCTCTTCCGCAATGTGCTGAGGCATAGTGTAGTCCGGATTAAAGAACTGAGGATAGAAGAAGCTCATGTAGTCCTTGACCTCGCTCCACAGGGCCAGGTCCTTGCGAGGCTTTTTCCCGCCGCGGCCAATAGCCAATATTGCCTTGGCATATTCCGGATCTGCAGTCATAGCATTGTACAGCTCCGTATCGAACTCCCGGGCCCAATCGGTTACAGCCTGATATACCTGCTCCGCCGACATTCTGGCTATTACATTTTTGCTCACATCCCTGAACTTGTCCATATCGAAGAGGGTTCCGGATACGCTCATTTTCTTAAGCGAGAAGGGAAAGTCCTCCAGGGGTGCCTCGGGATTTGCCATGCGCCAGTCCTCAAAGTTGGAGTTGATAACAGTCATCAGATATTCCTTAACAGACTCCGGAGGATATCCCTCTGTCCTGTAGTAGTCCAGGGACGCCTCAGGGTCCTTGCGCTTGGACAGCTTGCGCTTTTTGTCGCCGTCCACCTTCATCATATGGGAGGTATGGGCAAACTTGGGCATCTTGAATCCCAGGGCGCCGAACAGCTGAATATGCCAGCTGAGGGTAGACAGCCACTCTTCGCCTCGGACCACAACCGATGTGCCCATCAGGTGGTCGTCTACCACATGGGCAAAGTGATATGTGGGAATTCCATCGGACTTGAGCAATACAAAGTCCTGATTGTTCTCAGGAACAGTAATTTTGCCTTTAATCATATCGTCAATGCTGACGGTTTTGTCCGGATTCCCCTGGGAGCGGAATCTGACTACAAAGGGCTTGCCCTCTGCAATGAGCTGAGCTACCCGGTCCACATCCATATCTCTGTGGACTGCATATTCTCCATAATATCCCGGATTGTCATGTCTCTGCTCCTGGAGTTTGCGCATCTGCTCCAGGTCCTCTTCAGTGCAGAAGCAGGGGTATGCCTTGCCCTCCAACACCAATTTCTTGGCGTAGGCCTGGTAAATTGCCGCCCGCTGTCTCTGATAGTATGGGCCGTATTCGCCTATCTCTCCCTGGGCGGTGACGCCCTCGTCGATATGGAGTCCATACTGGGCAAACACCTTGGTGATGAGTTCCACTGCTCCCGGCACCTGCCTCTTAAGGTCGGTGTCCTCGATGCGCAGAATGAATTTGCCGCCGCTCTGGTGAGCCAGCCTCTCGTCCACTATGGCGCCGTACAGGTTTCCCAGATGCATAAAGCCGGTGGGGCTGGGGGCCATACGGGTAATCTTGGCTCCCTGGGCCAGATTGCGAGGTGGAAATATTGTCTCATACTCCTCCGGTGTCTTCAGCTCCTGAGGAAACATTAATGCCGCTAAACGCTGATAATCCATTTTCTTCTCCAATTAGTCCGTTCTATTCTTCTATCAGGGTGTATGCCCTTACATAATCTACCAGGAATGCGTCCGGCAGTGCATCTGCATCAGGCAAACCGGTCCAGCTGCCTGTCTCCACGGTTACCTTCATATAGAGGGGAACCTGGCAAATGCCTCCTGGAATATCCTTCTCCGACAATCTCCATACAGGCTTGCCATCGATGTAGAATACATACTTGTTGGGTGTCCACAACAGGCCGAACTTGTGGTAGCCGGAGTATATCCCCTCCACATGTGTATCGGTGGCCTGGCTGTGGAGACTATGTCCTCCCCGCCCGCTGTCATCGTCATAGTGAATGGCATGGCCCACCACGTCCCTGTTGTAGTATGGGGACTCCAATATATCTATCTCTGTGCCGTCCTCTGCGGAGCCGTCTGCATTGGCCACACCGTCACAATAGAGCCAGAATGCGCACCAATAGCCGGGGATCTGGTTGAGCTGACAGCATATTTCAAAATAGCCATACTTCTGGGTGTAGGTGTTGATGGTTCTGATAGCGCCGGACTTGTATACCCCGTCCTCACATACCATGGACAATTTAAGCTTGCCATCCTCCACCTTTACCTGATGCCAATCCCAGCGGTTGCCCAGGTCCTGTCTCTCCCAGGAAGGACAGTAGTTCCACAGTCCAAAATCCAGTTCATCTCCCTCAAACTCATCCTCGAAGGCCAGCTTGCATTTATAGCCGCCTACTTTGATTACGTCCTCCGGATCCGGGGTAGCAGTTGCATCCGGGGCAGCAGTTGTCTCCGGTGTGGCGGTTGCCTCCGGAGTGGCTGACGCATCCGGAGTGACCTCAGGTGATGGCGCTGCTGTGGTGTCACCCTGGGGATCCCTGCATGCGGAGGCAAACAGGGCCATGGTCACCAGCAAAACAGCAAGCAGAATCATTTTTAAGTGTCTTGTATTCATTGTTCCTCCTCCAATTTATAAACAGGCGGCCCAGTCTCCCCGGCCGCCTAAAACTTGACAAATTTTACTTAATCTCAGGCAAGCTGGCTGCAGCGACAGACTGTCCCACTCTCCTGGAACTCTCATCGGGAATGTGGAGCTGGATGTCCTTAAGCTCAGGGAACTCGGTGTTAAGCACCTTCTGGGCCTCCTCCAGGATCAGCACACCGCCGTTGCCGGATGTAACTCTGCCCATAATGAGCACGTGCTTGATGCCATAGAACATGGCATAGTAGGCAATTGCATAGCCAAAGTACACGCCGATGGTTCTGTATATCTGCTCCGCCCTGTTGTCTCCCTCTGCCATAAGGCCCTGAACTACCTTGAGCTTCTCAGCAGGAGACAGATTCTCATCCAGCTGAATGCCTGCAAGAGGTGCCAGCTTGATAACTGCGTCCTGGGAGAAATACTTGACTCCGCAGCCGTAGTCACCGGACCACTCGTCCACCATGGAGTCAGGGTTGAAGTCCACAGGGATAAATGCGAACTCGTTGAGCCAGCCTGTAATGTTGCCCTGGCTGTCCACGTAACCTGCAGCCTCGCTGGTTCCCATGGCAATGCCCAGAACCTGGTCATCCTCCAGGTCCATAGCTCCTGCCAAAGCCGTTACGTCTCCGTCGTTGGCAACCTCCAGAGGTACATCCGGGCCAAACTCCTTGGCTATATCGATGTACATGTTCTTGACTCTCTTCTCGAAGTCCTCGGGTGCCACCTTGAGGAACAGGGATGCCACCATGATCTTGTTGTCGATATACACTCCTGCAGAGGAAACGCCAATGCCATCGACTCTGGGCATGTGCTCTGCAGCCCGCCTCATGGAGTCCATAATGCCGTCATATTGATATTGGGGATCTGCGTTCAGCTTGGGGAACCAGACTACCTCCTCGGAGTAAACTGCCTCGCCGTCTATAACTGCGCTGACCTTGCGGTCGGAGCCTCCTGCATCAAAGCCGATGCGGCAGCCGTTAAGATGCCTGCCTACAGGGGCTGCTGCCTCTGCATCTACAGGTGCATTGGACAACTCTGCATAATCCACCTCAAAGGGTCTCTCATATACGCCGCTCATGAAATTGCGGTCGAAATCCCTGAGACCACCCTGGCTGTAGGCCTGGGCAATGTAGTCAGCCATGGGCTTGGAGCCTGCAATAATAATCCTGTATCCCCCTCTTGCCCAGAGCAATGTCTTGACAAGACGCTCAACATATGCAGCGTTCTCCCGGTCGTGGCCGGTGCCGTCCTGATAGATTTTGGTGGCATATGTGGACATAAAGCCCTTGTTCCGCTGGATACCGATAACGATATCCTGGGCATTGTCTCCCAGACCTGCCAGAAAATCCCTTACGTATACTGACATGGGCATAAAGCCCTTGTCCAGGTATGTGTTACACTTAAGCTTCATACTTGGTCTCTCCTCCGATGATGGTCTTGTAAATCCTGAAATCTCCATCTGCGATTACCAGGTCAGCGTCCTTGCCTACCTGAATAGAACCCTTGGAATCAGCAACACCGATGGCCTTGGCGGGATTAGCTGTTGCCAGACGAACAGTCGCCGGAATAGACAGGTTGGTATTCTGGTGGAAGTTCCTGAGGCCGTCGTTCATGCGAAGCACGCTGCCTGCAATGGTGCCGTCCTCCAGCCTGCACTCGATGCCCTTAACAATAGTCTTCTGTCCGCCCAGAGAGTATTCACCGTCGGCCATTCCCCCTGCTCTGGTGCAGTCGGTAATCAGGATAAGGTTGTCGCCCTTGAGATTATATACCAGCTGGAACAGGTTCTTGTTCACATGGAATGTGTCTGCAATGAGCTCCGTTGTAACAGGGGATGTGAGAGCTGCTCCCACCACTCCGGGAGCTCTGTGGGTAAGGGCTGACTGGGCGTTGAACAGGTGGGTTACGTGGCCTACACCTGCCTGGATCGCAGCCACAGCTGTCTCGAATGTGGCGTCTGTATGTCCCATGGATACCAGAACATTGGTCTCTGATGTGATTTCCCTGATAGCAGCAAAATCCTTGTCCATCTCGGGAGCCATAGTGATAACCTTGATAATATCGGCGTTCTTCTTGACGTAGTCCGGGTCAGGCTGCTGGATGCATTCCTCTTTCTGGGCGCCCTTCTTCTTGGGATTGATAAATGGGCCCTCGGAATGGGTCCCCAGAATCTGGGCTCCGTTCCATGTGCGGCTCATGGGCATAGCCTGTCTGATGCACTCAAAGGCTGTATCAATCTCCTCCTGAGACACTGTCATGGTGGTTGGCAGCCAGGCGGTTACGCCGTTCTTCATAATACCGTTGGACATAATCTTCAGGCCCTCTACGGTGCCGTCGGAGGTGTCCTCACCCAGATATCCATGAATATGTATATCGATGAAGCCGGGCATAACATAGCGGCCGCCGGCGTCAATCACATCCAGGTCCCCAAGTCCCGCAATCTCACTCTCATCCACGATCCGGCGAATCTGGGAATCGTAAATCAGAGCCTTGTTCTCCAGGATCTCGTTGCTCGTAACAATCAGACAATTCTTAATGCATTTCATACAGACATCTCCTATATTTCAAAACTATTACATATTAGGTTCTATCGACCACACTATATCACAAACAGAGAAAAGCATAAAGAAAAAACTGGTGCGATAAGTTGCCTCTTTCGGCATTTTGTCATTCGATATATAATTAGTCGGTATAGGAGGTGCCAACATGGTAAATATTGGTGTTGATCTTGGCGGAACCAACATTGCCGCCGGTGTAGTGGATTTCAGCAACAGAATAATATGTAAGACGTCTATTCCCACCAATGCATCAATAGGCGCAGATGGTATTACCCGGGATATAGCAGGGTTGATTCAGTCCCTTATAGACAAGACCGGCCTTTCGGTGGACGACATCGCCACTGTAGGCGTCGCGGTTCCCGGCACAGCAGACCCTCTGGCCGGTGAGGTGGTATATACCGCCAACCTGCCCTTCCTACACTATGACATATCAGCTGAGCTGCGGAAATACATTCCCCTTAACAACATTTTGACAGAAAACGACGCCAACGCAGCGGCACTGGCTGAGGCTATAGCCGGATCTGCCAAAGGCACCAGGGACTCTGTTATGATAACACTGGGCACCGGAGTAGGAGGAGGCATCATTATCGACGGCAAAATTCTCCACGGCTGCAACTTCTCAGCCGGGGAGGTGGGGCACATAGTCATTTGCCATGGAGACCGGCTGTGTTCCTGCGGCCGCACAGGCTGTTGGGAAGCATATGCCTCTGCCACCGGGTTGATTCTGACTACCAAGGAGTACATGCAGAGCAACATCCGATCCTCTCTATGGGACCTGGTAGACAGAGACCTGTCCAGAGTAGATGGCCGCACCGCCTGGATTGGAGCCCAGCAGGGAGATCCCACCGCATTGGCAGTCATCCGGGAGTATATAGACCAGCTGGCATCGGGAATAGTTTCCATTATCAACATCTTCCAGCCTGAGGTTCTCTCCATAGGCGGAGGCATCAGCGGACAGGGAGACAACCTGCTGATTCCCCTCAGAGAAATTGTGTACAAATACCAATATGCCCGTCACTGCACTAACCAGACTAAACTATGTATTGCCTCTATGGGCAACGACGCAGGAATTGTGGGCGCTGCCGCCCTGGGTATGCAGAGCACTGTTAAGTAGAGGGCCTGGCGAATATGAAGTTAGAGATCTTCCCTCCCCGAATCAAGGCAATTGAAGACTGGTACCAATCCCATGACGAAGACCGGCGCCTGGCTATCTGTGATTGGATCTCCACAGCAAACTGTATGATCGGTGCAGTTGCCCTGGGCCTGTTCCTGATGATGTTCATCATAATCCATTCCGTAATTCCATCCGGCTCCATGATAGCTACCATCAATATTGGGGACCACGTTATCGGCAATCGTCTGGCATATACCTTCTCTGAGCCCAAGAGAGGCGACGTTATCATCTTCTATGCTCCGGATGCCAAGGCCTCCGGTTCCGATCTCATCTACATCAAAAGGCTTATCGGCCTGCCTGGGGAGACCATCGATATTACCGACGGCGTGATTACAGTCACCACTGGGGATGGGGAGGTATTTGTTCTGGAAGAGGACTACCTGGGCTCAATAGACGATAACAGCTATGGCAGATTTGAGGTTCCTCAGGATCATTATTTCTTCCTGGGTGATAACCGCAAATCCTCCCATGACGCCCGGAAGTGGTCCAACAGCTATGTGCCTCGGGAGGACCTGATTGCCAAGGCCGTGGTCAAAATATACCCTAAGCTGGAGCTGTTCCATTCTCCGGCATATAACCTTACTGAAAAATAGCATTTGAGGAAATGACAATTTTCGACTAATATAAACAAAACATAAACTTTTTTTGCAAACTACTACCAAACACGGCCTTTATATGCTATTATGTCAAAAAAACAAGGAGTTTATATACTATGGACAAGCAAAAAATTGATTTATACTTAACCACTAATGCAAAGTACTTTGAGCCCTCTGCTATTCCGATTCTCAGAGCCAAGTTGGAGAATGCCAGCGACGAGACACTCCTGACCCTGCAGGCATGTGAACTGAAGGATCCTACAGTGATGTTGCTGATTTCTATCTTTTTAGGTGGACTTGGTATTGACAGATTCATGTTGGGCGATACCGGTATGGGAGTTCTCAAGCTTTTGACCGGCGGCTGCTGCGGTATCTTGGCAGTTATCGACTGGTTTACTATCAGCAAGAAGACCAAGCAGAAGAACTTCTCCACTATTTCAATGATTCTTTAATACTTTAGTGAAGAGAAACATTCTCATAGTTTTAATTGTTATTGGACTTGCTCTCACATTGAGTTTTCTTAATGTGAGAACATGTCCAATTTTTGTCTTATTTAAAATTCCCTGCCCCGGCTGCGGGATGACCAGGGCGGTATCATTGATTGTAAAGGGGCAAATAGCAGCCAGCTTGAGATATAGCGTTTTGCCCATTCCCCTATTGCTGGCTATTATAGCCTACGCAGTCTTCTACTTTATCAACAAGGACTTGCTGGATCGATTAGTCAAAAAATACGATAAAGTAATAATTGCTTTCAGTGTAATAATCGCTGCTGCAGTCTGGATAATCAATATTAATAATCCACTTCTATATTAAAAGAAGTCCACCCAAATGCCGGGATAGACTTCTATTTTGATGCTATTTAATTTGAAACTGCCCTTGTTATTTGCCGCAGCAGTTCTTGTATTTCTTGCCGCTGCCACATGGACAGGGATCGTTGCGGCCAACCTTGTTGCTATGGGCCATTACATCGTGGCGGTACTGGGCGAAGATCTCAGCCCTCTTCTCCTTGGAAAGTACATTGTCCCACTCATTCATCTCATACAGCCAGCTGGCCTTGGCAATATGCATATTGTAGAACAACTTCTCATAGTCGATGTCCAGAGTGATCTCGGAATCCTCTGTCAGGGAATCAAGGTCCAATGCTGCCTTGAGGCTGGTGTTAATTCCATCCAGGAAGCCCATAAATGTAATAGGCTCCATGTCGAACTGCTGTGCCAGCTCGGAAAGCTTGCCACTGTATACTACAGAAGTATCCGACAATATCTTCCTGTAATTGTCTGCCTCTGCTGCAAAGTAGCCATTCCAGAACCTCTGGCCCTGTCCGGACTGCATAATAGTCTCAACTGTATTGTTCCATGATTCGTAAAGTCCCATACTTATCCTCTCATTAATCAAAATTTAACTTCAGGAATAATAACTCTGTGGTGCAGAAAATGTCAATATCAGCAGTTTAGTCTGCAGCACCGGTGGTAACGTCCACTGTATCAGTGGTGACGTCCTCTGTGTCCGTAGTCACCTCCACACCCCCTGTAGTTTCCTCAGGAGGTCTGACGCCAACAGGGATATCCTTCATGTAGCCCTCCCGATAGTAGCTCAGAATAAGGTCCACAGCCATGCCATATTTAGTGCCTGTCTGGTTGGCCCCGATGTGTCCGGCCTCTCCGCCGCCTTCCTGGACCTCAAACCAGTTAAACTGTCCGGAGGCTGCAATATCCCTGTTCATTGCATCGGAAAATGTGCTGCGGATGTTGAGCCAGGATGCATAGTCCATATCGTGAAGCTGGTCCATGCATTCGGACAGTCCCAACATTAGCCCGGAGTAGTTGTAATATGGGTCAGCATGGTTGACCGCCGATAGAAATGCCAGGAAGCTGCAGGCCTCGGAGTCTGCAAATCCCATCTGTTCTCCCAGATAGAAGCAGACTGTAGCAGGCATTTGATAGTCTGAGACACTGTTGTTAATCAACACCTCTCCGGTAAAAGGCTGATAGCAGCCGTCCCTGTCCAAACGATTGAGCAGCCAGGAAAACCCGGTGAACTTGGCCACCGACATTTTTAACTTCATATCACCCACAGCCAGTTCCTGCTGGAAGGATAGATTGCCAAAATACCTGATTCCCCGATTGATGCCATCTGCAGCATTGTTCAGATATGCGTTTCTGTCCGGGAGCTTCACTGTGCCATCCTGTGTCTCCCCCAGATATTCCCGAACCTCAGAGGCCCGGTACACCAGATTCTCACAGGCAGAGGTGAGCTCGTCGGCGGTGGCCTGTCTGGTGGGCAGGTTCATAACCTGATCCAGAGGCTTGCGGTATACGTTGATTCCAAAGAACAGCTGATAGATAAAGAACATAACTGCCAGGAATACGCACATGCCTGATGAAAAGCCTATAGCTGCATACCACTTGCGATATCCATGGCGCTCAGCAGCTATGCGGTATATGGTATACCCAAGAGCCACCAGGATAATGGCCACAAGGATCCATGTGAGCACATCGGAGACAGCCATTGCAAAAATAGAGCTGAATACATTGAGGACCATGCGGATAACATAGCCCAGTCCGTCGGAGTACAGAGACTCCACCTGATTGGTATAGCCGGATACCTTGGCCATTATGAATAGGGTCAGAGGGTAGATCAGGCAGATGAATGTGCGGTTGATTACCTTCTTCCAGCGGATGCGCTTCCAGAACAGCTTCCACTCCCGGGCAAAGCGGGGTTTGAACCTTTCCCATGCGGCCTTGGTCCTGCCGGGAAGTTCCTTAAAGAAAACCTTGGTCCTGCCGGGGAGACCCTTAAAGAAAGCTCTGGTCCTACCGGGAAGCTCCCTGAAAAATGTACCTGTCCGGGAAGGAAGGGTGGCAAAGAACCTGCCCACTCTCTTAAAGAATGGGAGCTTCTCCTCCGGAGGCTGTTTCTCAGCATCGGAAGCGGCCTGGGGCGCAACAGGTTTTATGGGACGAGTGTTGCGGACTGCGTTCTCCGGTGTCTGAGCCTGAGTCTCGGCGACGCTCGCCTCCGGGGCCGGACCCTGGGAGGGCGCAACATCAGCAGCATGCTCCTGCTGACTCTGTTTGCGGGCCTTGGAGCTGCTCTCGATCAAATCCAATAAATTGTAGTCTGTATTTCTGTCCTTCATTGACCGTCCTTCTCTCTCTTTAGCTCGTTAAGCTCATGAAGGAATTGGTCGATATTCTCGAAAGATCTGGTGACGGAGACAAACCTGATATATGCCACCTCGTCAACATCCTTGATGCTCTGCAAAATGAACTTGCCGATGTCTGTGCTGAGGATCTCGTAGGTCCCCCCAAGCTTGGAGTCCTGGTACATCTTGTTGTAGACCATATACTCCACGTCGGAAACTATGCGCTCCATCTGCTCATCGGAAATGTCCCGCTTGTTAAAGGCCTTGATAAGTCCTGAACGAATCTTCTCCCGGTTGAAGGGCTGCTTGGAGCCGTCCCTCTTGGTTATCATAATCGGGGGCATTTCCACCTTCTCATAGGTCGTATAGCGCTTGCCGCAGGACAGGCACTCTCTGCGACGCCTGATACTCCTGCCATCATCGGCAGCTCTGGTCTCAATAACCTTATCGTTCTCTACACCGCAATATGGACAAAGCATCTGTTACCTCCCGAAATTTAAAACGAAAGCATAGCCTGACAGCCAGCATATACGGTGACATTCTATCACAACAAGTGCAAATTATAAAGCCTGCTTGGCTGTAATATAGCCCAGCTCTGTAAGCAGCTCCGCCGTAAGCACTGCGCCGCCGGCTGCTCCTCTCAAAGTGTTGTGGGACAGACATACAAACTTGTAGTCAAAGAGGCTGTCCTCTCTCAATCTGCCGATGGTGATTCCCATACCGCCGTATATATCCCGGTCCAGCTTGGTCTGGGGACGGTTGTCCTCCTCCATGTAGGTCAGGAATTGGGCAGGTGCATGGGGCAGCTTTGCCTCCTGAGGAAATGCTCTGTAGGATGCCCAGGCCTCCAGCATTTGCTGCTTGGTGGGCTTATTCTTGAATCTGACGGAAACTGCGGCCATATGGCCATCGCTGGCGGGAACCCGGAGACACTGGGCGCTGATAACCGGAGTGGCAGCCGGAACTACCTTGCCATCCACGACGGAACCCCAGATTCGCAGGGGCTCCTGCTCGCTCTTCTCCTCCTCGCCTCCGATGTAGGGGATAACGTTGTCCACAATCTCCGGGAAGGTGTCAAAGGTCTTGCCTGCTCCGGAAATGGCCTGATATGTACATACAGATACCTGTGTAGGCTCGAAGTCCATAAGGGCTGTCAGCGCAGGGACATAGCTCTGGATTGAGCAATTGGGCTTACATGCGATAAATCCTCTCTTGGTGCCCAGTCTGGCTCTCTGGGCGTCGATAACCCGGGCATGCTGCCAGTTTATCTCGGGAATAATCATAGGAACGTCAGGAGTCCATCTGTTGGCTGAGTTGTTGGAAATCACAGGAACCTCTGCCTTGGCGTATGCCTCCTCCAGCTCCACAATAGCATGCTTGTCCATGTTTACTGCGCAGAACACCATATCCACCCGGGATGCAACTGCCTCAACATCTGCAGCATCCATAACAACCATATTGGCCACGTCCTCCGGAATATCGGTTTTCATTGCCCATTTCCCGGCCATCAGGTCTCCGTATTTCTTCCCTGCAGACCTGGTGCTGGCTGCCAAAACCTCAATGCTGAACATGGGGTGATCTGCCAGGAGAGTAATAAATCTCTGACCTACCATGCCTGTTGCTCCGATAATTCCTGCTCTTAACTTGCTCATAATAAATCCTTTCCCTTCATGGGATACCATGTGTGTCTCTCATGGCTGTTTTCCCCGGTTGTCCACCTCTCATGGACATTGTCTGTGTGCTGTGGACAGACAATGTGGGCATTATAGCACCGAGGTATGTTATTTGCAAACGATTTTCAGTGATAAATCCGCATTACTATAGCCTTTTTTTGCGGTAATTTCCTCTCCCAGAAAATCAGGCAGGGGAATATCCCGATCCTCCCTGTCCAATTCCAATTCTGCAATAATCAGCCCCTGGTGGAATCCGTGGAAAAAGTCCACCTCCCATTCAAATCCGTCCAGATTAATAACCCGGCGGGTTTTGTAAATTACCCTGGTGCCGCATAGGTTCTCTATCATGGATTCTGCGTCTGCCCGGGGAATCCGGTACTCATACTCGCTCCTGGCAAAATGGCCCTGTGGGGGCTTGCCCTTGATGGTCACATATCCCTGGTCATCCCATACTCTGAATCGCACAGTGCCATTATCTCCACTGTACATATATCCCTGCTTAATCTCATGGTCCACACCGGGAGGAACCTTGGATCCGTCCGGCACTAAAAACCTGCGCTCTATCTCTGTATTCATCATATCTCCTGTCTATTTGTAATAATCCTCTATACCGGAAACCACAATTTCGACTATATCCACATCATCTATACGGGATTTCAGCTTGGCAATATTGGCGGTCATCCTCTTGTTGCCATAGCCTGCCTGTTCTCCCATGAGCAACTCTGTCAGCCTGACAACGTTGGAAAACATGTCTCTCTGAGGCCCGGGGCTGAAATCTATCACTCTGGTGGTCAATTCCTCCGGCCCGCCGTAGACCGCTCCGGGAAAGGCTCTCCGGCTGTATTCGGGAATGCACTGAATCCATGGCTTGCCCCATTTTGAAAGCATCAGGCTGTCGATGGATGCAAAAATCCCGGGCAGCAGGTCCCTGAACTCACTGAGCTGCTCCCAGTTGTTGGCAAACAGGCAGCGCTTATCTGAGAAGGCGGTGAGTGCTGCAATGTCCTCAAACTCCATTGTGCTCCGGTCAAAAATCCGGTCCAGAAATCTGCCGCAGTCGAACATGGCCCTGACCCCTTCGTCAGCCTCGTACAGGTCCCTGTACAGCTGCTCCACTGTCAGATATGCAGAGTAGTAATCCTCCACCCAGCGAGTCAGCTGCCTGGCAGCAGTCGGGTATCTGTCTATGCAGTGGGCCAGGAGCCTCATGAGCAGCTCTGCACCGGCTGCAGTGCCATACATCAGGGTCTGGTTGATCAGCTCATATGCGAAGCAGAGAATATAGCCCTCATCGGTGATCATCTCTCTGCCCTCTGAGAACTCTCTGCGCCAATACAGATAGTAATCCCGCTGCTCAGGAGTCATATCGGAATAGGTGGGCAGCTCAGCCCTGAAGGGCACAAAAGCTGTGGTCTCCCCTCCTGTGCCCAACCACCGGACAGAGTCCTCCAGGAGTACGCCAACCTTGGACCGGGCAGTCTGCCTGTCCATAACCGGCAACAGGTGCTTGGACTGAGGAGATCCTGCCTGTCCCCGGGAACTCCGTTCTCCTCCTATGAGGGACCTCTGAAATGCCTCTTCGTCCGGATCCACATAGGCGGAAAATTTTCTCTTTTCCACGAACCGGCCACCTCCCTTCTCCCAATCAGCTCAATAATACAAAAATTATAACCGAATAAGTTTTCCATGGAAAGTGAATTATGACCCTGACCGGCAAATATAATAGTGCAAAAGGAACAGCGAGGGAGCATGACTCCGTTTAAGAAATATTTGTTGGTATTCTTGATTCTTGCCCTGGTGGTATGCGGCGTCCTGTCGGCTGTGGGTGAAAACAGTCGTCCGGTTACTGCAGCCAGCTCCATAATGTATGAAGGGCCGGTTCCGTAATCAGTGGCCCGGTGTTGCAGCTTGGGGCCTCAGACTGATCACCGATGTGTGGTTTGGAAACATAGATGTATTCTTCGTTCGCCTGCTGTCAATGGTCCTCCACGAAGCAGCCCATATTATTGCAGGAGTCATTCTCCTGGGTCAATGGCCCAGGGAGTTTCGGATAATGCCCTGGGGATTTTATCTCCACATAGATATGGAATTCTCTCCGGTGTGGAAGCGGATTATTGTTCTGCTGGCAGGACCCGGTGCGAACATGATGCTCTGGCTTATATTCCGCAGGCTGTCCATGGAAGTGTATGGGGAGATGAACCTGATATTGATGCTGTTTAACCTGGTGCCTGTGCCGCCTCTGGACGGAGGCCTGCTGGCTCAGTCACTGGGGCTGCATTCCAGATTGCCAGGAACACTGACACAGCTCCGGGAGCTGGCCCCTGCCCTGTTGGGCTCCTGCATTGCAGCAACCGGGATACTGCATATCAACCTGGGGATCCGCGTGCTGATACCAATTCTGTGTGGAGTGGCTCTGTTGACTCCCCGCCAGGACAAAGGAGAGATGATTATGATGGGAATGTCTGCCCATATGGCCAAGCGCAGGAGGCTGCGGAAAAACCGTTTCCTGGAACTGCGGACTGTGGCTGTAAATGAGGAAACCCAGATACAGAAAATCGCGGAGCACATGCCCCGCGACACCTATAACGTATATTGTGTATTGGCAGAAGATATGACACCCTGCGGATATGTCAGTGAGACTCAGCTCCTGGATGCCATGCTGGCAGGTCAGATGGAATGGCCTGTGGCAGCTATTACAAATCCCGGACCAGGTCCCTCCAATCCAGGTCTCCGCGCTCCAAGCCGTGGATCAAGATCTCTGCTGTAGCCATGTTTGTGGCATAGGGCACGTCGTGTATGTCACAGTGGGTGAAGAGCTGTCCCTCCTCATCATAGGCATTGGACCCGGGCAGAGTGTTGGTAAAGTAGATCATCATGTCTATCTCGCCGCAGATAATCTTGGTGTCCAACTGTCTCAGACCTCCCAGCAGACCGGGGGACAGGGATTCAATAGGCAGCTTGGTATTCTCCATAATAGCATCTGCTGTAGATCCTGTGGCGAACAGCTTGTGTGCAGACAATACGCCAGAATATGCAACGCAGAAGTTTGCCATTAGTTCCTTTTTATTGTCATGAGCAATAAGTGCGATGTTCATAAATCCCCGTCAAAATAGATCCAAAATGGTTGATAAAGTCAGCTCTCGGCCTCCCTGGGATATATAGGCACAGTCACTTCCATATATGGAATGGCGCCTACCCCTTCCAAGGAATTCCGCATTCTAATTATAACACGAATGTCGCTTTCTTCAATACCCACATGCTTCTTCAGTGTCCTCACCAAGTCCTGGGTGATTATGTCCAGCTTGTCCGGGGCGATGTTGGTTTTGTCCATGATAAAACTTCTCTCCAGCCGCATTGCAGCCTCCTTGCCGGAGGTGCCTTTCCTGTCCTTCAATATGTCTAATATGTTCATTCTTCCTCCTAACTCTCCACCGCAGATCTTGCACCGGTGGTCTTTCCATAGGGCATGTCCATAAGGGATCCTGTAATGCGGGATGCTATTTTGCGAAATTCCCGGCCTGCATGAGATCTGAGGCTGCGGGCTGTCAATTCTCCCCGGTTGGTGCTGATAACAACGGCCTTGTCGTCGGGCACATATCCAATAGAGCTTACTCCCAGGATGTTCTCAATGTCCTGGCAGGATACCATATTGCCCTTTCGCATCATCTCACCTCGGATTTTGTTGATAATCAGCCTGATGCTGAATATTCCATCGCTGGACAGCACACCTATAATCCGGTCTGCGTCCCTGATAGCGGCCACCTCCGGGGTGGTAATGACTATGGCCTCATCCGCTCCTGCCACCGAGGTGCGATAGCCCCGATCTATTCCAGCCGGACAATCAATGAGCACGTAGTCAAAGGCCTCCTTCAGGGAACGACATATCCACTCCATGTGCTCCGGAGTCATCAATTCTATGTTTCTATGCTGTTCTGCAGGCAGCAGGTACAGGTTTTCGCTGCGTCTGTCCCGGATCAGGGCACTCCTTATGGTGCACTTGCGCTGGGCCGCATCCAGTGCCGTAAAGACGATTCTGTTTTCCAATCCCATGATGACATCCAGATTTCTGAGTCCCATGTCACCGTCCACCAAGGCCACACTGTAGCCCATATCAGCCAGCGCAGCTCCGATGTTGGCAGTACACGTGCTCTTGCCTACTCCACCCTTGCCTGATGTGATAATAATACTTTTGCCCATAAAAAAACCTCCGTCATGCAAACGGAAGTATATTGTCATATAAATAGCGGATTCAAGAAGTGATTTGTCGAAGGCGAAAAAACATTACTGATTGCCAAAGTACTCCGTCAGAATGTCTCTGGCAATAGGTGCTGCATAGGAACCCCACACACCATGCTCTACCACGATGGCAACTGCTATTTCCGGATCGTCGGCAGGGGCATAGCAAATGAAAACTGCGTTGGAGGACTCGCCAAACTGTTCCAAACCGGTTTCAGGGGTACCTGTTTTACATGCAACAGTGATCTGCTTCCCATTTACAGTGAAGTTGCTGAAGGTCTCCCATGCTGTACCGTCAACGGCGTTGGCAACAGCCATCATGCCGTCCTTTACAATTGCAACGTTAGTATCGCTGACGCCTGTATCCTCCGTAGCAGTGAAGCCCTTGTATACAGTCTCTCCGTCGGAGTTTACAATCTTGTCCACCAGGTAGGGGGTCAGCAGATTTCCGCCGTTGGCAATGGCAGCTGTGTATCTGCACAGCTGAACAGGGGTGAAGATGTTGTACAGCTGACCGATGGAGGCCTGGGCTGTATCGGCACTTGTCCAGCCCTGTCCGTTTGTGATAGCCTTCTTTACCTCCGGGTTGTTGCGCATACCCTTCATCTCTCCGTAGATGTCGATGCCGGTATATTCCCCCAGGCCAAAGGTCTTGCACCACTTATCTATATTGTTGATGCCTGCAAAGGATACTCCCAACTTGTGGAAGAACAGGTTGCATGAGGTCTCCAGGCCTGTAACGATATCGATAAGTCCATGGTCGTATCCGTATTTCTTGTACTCCATGCAATATACCTTGTGACCCTGAATGTCCCATGATCCGTCGCAGTCGATGGTCATTCCCGGAGTGAACTTGCCGGATTCCAGGGCAGCGATGGCTACCAATGGCTTGAATGTGGAACCTGGGGCATAGAGTCCCTGGGTGGTTCTGTTGTAGGTGGGGCCGTTGTTTTCCTCCTTGTAAAGGTCAGCAATGGCCTGCTGGGCCTCCTCGTCATCGGCGGAGGCCAGGAACAGTGATGAATCATAGCTGGGGTAACTGACCATGGCCAATACCTTGCCGGTATTTACGTCCATAGCAATGGCAGCTCCTGCACAGGCATCGCCAAAGTTGGTCTCACCGTCGGCCTGGGAGGCTATTTTCTCAATGTTGGTCTTGAGGCTGTCGTAGGTGACCTGCTGCAGCGCCAGATCAACAGTCAGGTATATGTCGTTTCCGGGCCTGGCTGCCACTGTCTCCTGGGAGCTGATCTCCACGCCGTCGGGGTTAAGGGTAATTGTATTCTGTCCATTGTGGGGCTTGAGCCAGGATTCGTAGGTTTTCTCAATGCCCAGCTTGCCGATAACGTCGTCGGCGGAATAGTCCTTGCCTGCCTCCACCATGTCCTCGTACTCGCTGTCGGAAATGGCGGCGATGTAGCCTACCACGTGGGATACGATTTTGCCATAGCCATAGGTTCTGAAGGCTACCGGCTCGGTGAAAATACCTGTCAGGGCGTAGCTGTTTTCGTTGAGTGTGGCATAGGTGGACATGCTGATGTCCTCGGCAATCAGGATAGAACTGCCGGAAGTTGCCCACAGCAGCTCAAATCGCAATGCGGCGATAACATATGCAATGTCCGGGGTGTATTCCTCCTGATCTATGTCGAACTCCTTGAGAATGGCGTGGTACATCTCCTGGGCAGAGCACCCCTCCTCCAGATCCTCCAGGGTCAGGCCGGTGAAGTTCCGGAAAAAGGCCACTTTGTTGGCCTTGGACTTCATGGCATAGCCATATTGGATGTCCGGATAGCTGATATATTTTCCAAAGGAATAGCTGAATTTGTCTCCGTTCTCGGACAGAGTCCGCAAAACCAGACCCAAAGTGTTATTGATATCGGTGCTGCTTACACCATGTCGAACGGCCATGTACAGGTTATAGCCAATGCGGCTGCCGGCCAATGTCTCTCCTCCCGCAGCAAAAATCGAGCCTCTGGGAGCCTCTATAATGTGGGTCTCCAGAGTATTGCCCCCGGACAGCCCGGCTGCATTGTTCTTGCCTCCATCCAGGACCTGCAGCACAAAGAGTCTGGCTATACAGGCCACCAGCACGAAAGCAAGGAAAATATATATAATTGCAAATCTCTTCTTGCTCATATCAGTAAATAGTCTTGGACCTCTTGCGTCGGTTATCCTGGACGCCTACGATAATGGTCCGGGTCACGATGTAGGGGGCAATCACTGCCAGCGTATACAGGGTTCTTGGGAAAACGCGTTTGGAAATCATATCCACCAGCTGGGCCATTCCCTCTGTTACAAACAGGCAGGACATGGTTTCGCTGATCAGGGACGCCACCAGTATGCACACCAGGAGCCATAGATATTTCCAGATGCCCTGGGCAGCCTTGCGGAAAATGTTCACGATAAAGGCCAGGCAGGGATACATAAGCATATACAGGCCGTTGATTCCATGAATCGACAGCATGTCCATGCAGAATCCGTTGATGGCTGCCATTACAATGCCAAAACCCTCCACCTCGAAGGCAATGCACAGTGTAAACAGCAGCAGGAAATCAGGTGTCACGCCGCCTATGGCAATATAACCTGCCAGAGTAGTCTGCAAAACCAGACAGATATACAGGCTGACTGCATATACCAGTGCCTTAATCACCTTGTTCATTGTGCTGCCTCTCTATCTGCCGTCTTGAGGATCATGACAGTCTCCAGCTTGCTGAAATCCACCGCCGGCTTCACCATTGCATATTGCTCGATGCTGCTGCCCTCCTGGGCAAATGCATGGATTGTGCCTATAATCAGTCCTCCCGGGTAAATCCCGCCTATGCCTGATGTCTCCACCACGTCTCCCACCTTAAGGCCTGTAGAGGATGGAATATACTCCATCATAAGCTTACCCTCAGTTTTGACCTGGTAGCTGCCATAGACCATGACCATTTCCCGGCTGGCGGTCATAACCGAGCTCACATATGTGTCCTCGTCCAGCAGTGTGGATACCGTGGCAGAATTCAGCGAAACCTCGGATATGCGGCCAATCAGGCCATCCCCGTTTATAACAGTATCGTTAACCGCAATGCCGTCCTTTGAGCCCTTGTTGATAGTGAATTGGAAGAAAAATACGCCTGGGCTCTTGGCAATTACAGTGGCGTGGACATACTCGTAGTCACTGTATTCCTCTGTGATATTCAACAGCTTACTGAGTTCCTCATTGCGCTTTGCGTAGTGCTGGTACTTCCTCAGGGTATCCTGACACTCGTTCAGCTGCTGCTTGGTGGCCTCCAGTTCTGCTCTCAGGGCCTGATTGCCCCGAATGTTTTCAAAAAAGCCATTTACGTTTTCAAAGGCGCTGGCAACCACCGATTGTCCCGGAGAAACTATGGTCTGCACCACTTTGCGGGAAGCAAGCCTGGCGCCGTCGGCCAGATAAAAGATAAAGAACAAGGCTGCACATACAAACATTGTAATGAAAAATGCCGGCAGTATCCTGCGTACATATTGTCTCATTTGTCTCTCCCGCTGATAATCTTAATCTTGCTGCGCTGGTACATAAACTGCCCCGCTGCATTTGCACCCAGCACGGTGCCGTTTTCAGGCTCCTTGCTCAGGTGTGCCTTGATACCGGTCTGGACAGACACCAGGCTCTCCAGCCCCTTTAGCTGGGACCCGCCTCCTGTCAGTATCATGCCCTTGTCATATATGCCCGACAACAGTTCGTAGGGAGTCTTCTGTTTCACGATCTCCACCATGCTGAGAATCTTCCTGACCACCTCATCTATGCAGCCCTGAATCTCTCCTGCTGTTACGGACATGTCTCTGGGCATTCCGGAGGCCAGATCCACCGCCTTGAACATGGTCATGGCTTCGCTGTTGCTGCTGCCGCAGGCGTTGCCCAAGGTCTTCTTGATATTCTCTGCAGTTGTGGCAGAAATCGACATGCCGTATCTCCTGCGAACATGGTTAATAATGGCCTGATCTATGTCTCCGCTGCCTACGTTGATATGCTTGTAGGACACAACTCCGCCGTAGGAGAGCACTGCTGCCTCAGAGGTATCTTTGCCTATATTTACCAACATCATGGCGTCCCAGGAATGGCCGTCATAGCCCTCGTAGAATGCCGCCGCCATGGTTTTATCCACTATGGTTGCCCGGACGTTTCCCACACCCAGGACAGCCTTCATAATATTTGTCTGCTCGATATCGTCCAATCCATACAGGGCACACACGTCGATTTTCAGCTTGGACACTCCGGCCCTGGTAATATGATTCCTGTCCAGCAAATCTGCCAGCAGGTCGGTCAATGCCTGGGGATCTGCGGCAAGTCCGTTTTTGATAGGGCGGAGGGCAGTAATGCCTCTGGGTGTGCGGCCAACCATCTCCTGGGCCTCTGCTCCTGCAGCAACTACTGTCTTCTTTTTCGTATAGACAATAACACTGGGCTCAGAAATGACCTGGTCCCTGGCATAGCTGTAAATACGGATGGAAGTAGCTCCGATATCCAAACCTATACGATTGTTAAGCCTACGAAATAAATTAAACATGCATTAATTTTATTATTACCTGATGGAACTGTCAATTTTGCTGAACACAGGCTCTGTTGTGGCCTCAGAGTCAAACTGCAGGTCGGTGTAGATGTGGTAGTACCTGTCCACTGCGTAGGAAAGGGACGCCTCTTGGTAGTTCTCTGCCAACAGTTCCGATGGGTCCAGTCTCTCTATGACATAGTATCCGGAATCCAGCTCTGTTACCTGGGAGAGCTCACCCTCCCGGAGATTGGCAACAGCCCCAAAGTAATCCTCTGTCATGGCATCCTCTACAAACAGAATGCCCTTTTCTGTCATGGCGGTGTCCCTGTTGTATTCCTTAAGTACAGCGGCGAAGTTCTCACCGGCCGCCAACTTGTCATAGGCCTGCTGTATTGTCTGCAGGGCTTCATCCCCTGCAGGGACGAAAATGTGCCTGGATGCATAGAAATGTCTGGACAGGAAGTCCTCTACCTCCCCCTCCGGAGCCTCAGTAATCAATGGAGAGTCCTTGTCTTCGCACAGAGCGGTATGAACCCTGGCGGTGAGGTACTTGAGATATAGGAACCTCTGGTGAAGCGCCGCTGTCATGAATTGGCCATCCAGCACCAACTCGTAGTTTCCCTCACGGCAGAATGCCTTATACTCCAGAAGCTCATTTTCCATATCTGTCTTGTCCTGGTCAGTCAGGGAAATGCCATACATCTCCGCCATAATCTCGGGAACCCAATCCTCCTGAATTGCCTCCAGAGCCTGGTTGGGAGTCAATTTGCGCTCCTTGACGTAATAGCGAACCTCTGCATATGTGACCCGGTGGGTATATTCTCTGCCTTCCCCGTCGGTGTATGTCAGGGTTGCCACAGTTGTGTCGTCGTAGCGGCCTGCCTTCACAGGAGAAAAGTCATAGTATGTGAAAAAGGCCCAGATTCCTCCTATGGCCAACAGAACCGCCAATGCTGAGACGGCGATCTTGAGTCCCTTTGCCCTGCCTGGGGTGCGTATTTTGTTCTTCTCTTTCTTTGGCGCCATTTTGTCCTCTGTTTCTCTGTTCCCTATGCCAATATCTTGGCAAGTATCATAGCTGCTGCGTATATAGTCAAAAATCCTGCAAAAACCAGGTCCGCCTTGGTAAACGACAGCTTGTTGTACTTTGTCCTGCCCTCTCCCCCTCTATAGCACCGGGACTCCATGGCATCTGCCAATTGGTCCGCTCTGGTAAATGCTCCCACTATCATGGGCAGCAATATTGGGAAGAAGCCCTTGACTCTGGCCACAATGCCCCCTGTGCTGTAGTCTGCTCCCCGGGATGCCTGGGCACGGGTTATTCTGCCGGCCTCCTCCATGAGGGGTGGAACAAACCGAATGGCAATGGTCATCATCATAGCTATGTCGTGTACCGGCACGTGAATCCTGTTAAGCGGCTTGAACATAGCCTCTATGCCGTCTGTAAGGCTGATAGGAGTGGTTGTAAAGGTAAGCAATGATACGCCCATAATCAGCAATACCAGACGTATAACCAGCCGGATTGCATTGGCAATTCCTCCGGTGGTTATGGACAGGAAGCCCATTTCCACCAGAACAGTGCCTTCCTTAACAACAAACAGGTTGATAACGGCGGTAAATGCCGCCACAAAGATGATTCCCCTGAGGCTGCGCAGGATTATCTTCCATCCCACTCCCGACACCGTGACTGCTGTGAATACCAAAACCGCCGACAGAGCCAGTCCAATAACTCCATCGGACACAAAAATCAAAACCATGTACAAAATAGTGGCTATCAGCTTGGTCCTGGGATCCGCCCTGTGGAGAATGGAGTCCCCGGGGATATATTGTCCAATAGTAATTCTATTCATGGGCCTCCCCTTGGCTGTATCGGATAATAGCCTCAGTCGCTCCCTCTACGGTATAGGCGCCGGTGTCCAGACCGGGGAGAAACTCAGATAGGTTAATGAGCAGCTGTTTTGCAAGAGGCAGCTCCAATCCGGCCTCCTCTAAGTTAGTGGACTGGGAAAAGACTTCTCTTGGTGTACCGTAGGCATGGAGTCTGCCCTGCCTGAGCACCAATATGTTGTCTGCCAATTCTGCCATGTCCTCAGCGGAATGGGACACGATAATCACAGTAATGCCCCGCTCCCTGTTAAGTGTGCGAACCAGGTTGAGGATTTCTCTCCGTCCCTCCGGGTCCAGTCCTGCTGCAGGCTCGTCCATTACCAATATCTCCGGCTCCATAACCAGCACACCTGCAATGGCTGCCCTGCGCTTCTGACCTCCTGACAGGTCAAAGGGTGAGCGATGGCCCAGAGTCTCCGGGTCCAGTCCCACCAATCTCATGGCGTCTGCAGCCCTTTTCTCCGCCTCTGCAGCATCTACTCCACGGAGTAAAATGCCGTAGGCAATGTCCTTGAGAACGGTTTCGTCAAATAGTTGGTATTCGGGGTATTGGAAAATCATGCCCACATGCTTCCGGACTTCTTTGAGGGTCTTGGTGCTAACCGGCACTCCATTTACTGTACAGTTGCCCTCTGTGGGCAGGAGGAGTCCGTTAAAATGTTGGGCCAGGGTAGACTTGCCCGAGCCCGTGTGTCCCATGATTGCGGTTATTTTCCCATCCGGAATCTCAAAGGTAAGGTCATACAGGGCCTCCTTTTCAAAGGGAGTATCCGGCTGGTACGTGTATGATAGATTGTGAACCTTAATGGACATGTGTACTACCTGTTGGTAGCCTCTTTGTCCTTGAGAGTAACGTCATGATAGCCACCCTCCACAATTGATGTGGCGGATACCAGTGTGAGCTTGGCGTTCTTCTGCAAATCAGGAATATTCAGCACACCGCAGTTGCACATTGTGGAGCGAACCTTGGACATGGACTTGCCCAGGTTGTCGTGGAGGCTGCCTGCGTAGGGAACATAGGAATCTACGCCCTCCTCAAAGCTGAGCTTCTTGTCGCCGCCCAGGTCGTATCTCTGCCAGTTGCGGGCACGGTTGCTGCCCTCGCCCCAGTACTCCTTAACGTATGTGCCGTTGACCATAAGCTTAGCTGTGGGGCTCTCGTCAAATCTGGCGAAATATCTGCCCATCATGATAAAGTCGGCGCCCATGGCCAGGGCCAATGTCATATGGTAGTCATGTACGATACCGCCGTCGGAACAGATTGGTACGTAGATGCCTGTCTTCTCAAAATATTCATCTCTGGCAGCCGCAACCTCGATAAGTGCGGAGGCCTGGCCACGGCCAATGCCCTTCTGCTCACGGGTAATGCATATGGAGCCGCCGCCGATACCTACCTTAACAAAGTCAGCGCCGCAGGCTACCAGGTATTCAAAACCCTCCTTGTCTACTACGTTGCCTGCGCCAACCTTAACTGTATTTCCATAGTGCTGGCGAATCCAGTCGATGGTGATTTTCTGCCACTCGGTGAATCCCTCAGAGGAGTCAATGCACAGCACGTCCACACCGGCGTCAACCAGTGCGGGTACCCGTTCTGCATAATCTCTGGTGTTGATTCCTGCGCCTACCATGTAGCGCTTGCTGGAATCCAGCAGCTCGTAGGGGTTATCCTTGTGGTCAGAGTAGTCCTTGCGGAATACCAGGGACACCAGATTTCCCTCCGGGCTCACAATGGGCAGAGAGTTAAGCTTATGGTCCCAGATAATGTCGTTAGCTTCCTTTAATGTAGTGCCCTCGGGAGCTGTAACCAGCTTGTCCATGGGGGTCATGAACTCAGAAACCTTCAGGTCCCTTGGCATACGGCTGACTCTATAATCCCTGCTGGTTACGATTCCGCAGAGTCTGCCATTGGGCTGTCCATCCTCTGTAACTGCTATTGTGGAGTGGCCTGTGCGCTCTGTAACTGCCAGAACATCTGCCAGGGTGTCGTCGGGCCTTACGTTGGAATCGCTGCGGACAAAGCCTGCCTTGTAGGATTTGACTCTGGCAACCATGGCTGCCTCGTTCTCGATTGTCTGGGCTCCGTAGATAAAGGAGATTCCGCCTTCCTTTGCCAGGGCAATGGCCATTTTGTCGTCGGAGACGGACTGCATAATGGCTGAAACCACAGGTGTGTTCAGATAAATATCCGACTCCTCACCGGTCTTAAACTTGACCAAAGGCGTCCTGAGTGACACGTTTGCAGGAATGCATTCCTTAGATGAATAACCGGGAATCAGCAGATATTCGCTGAAGGTACGAGAAGGCTCGCTGAAATAATATGCCATGGTATAATCTCCTATCTTGAAATGCCCGCAGGCTATAATATATAAACTAAATTGCCCCTCATTATACAAATAGTAAAAGCCAGAGTCAAGGGAAGACGGGGCGAAGCGGGGCTTCGCTGCGCTTCGCCAGTGAATAGTGATTAGTGATGAGTGATGAGTGATGAGTGAATAACTCTGGTCCCCATGCTCCCATGCTCGACTATATCAGTGATGAGTGATGAGTTCTGGTGGATTTGTTCCTTTGGTCAAATTGATTACTGGAACGCGGCGTCAGAAGTTGAAACTTGTCAAGTTTTTTGGACCGACCGAAGAGTGAAAACGATATAACCGCCCATGGGAGCATAGCTACCGCTTCGGGTTCTTAGGGCATCGCTTCATCTTTCGACCTCTGGAACATAGGGACCAGAACTCTTCACACATCACTCTACACTTTTCACTGGGAGGCTTTGCCTCGCCCGTGCTCCGCTTAGTTATTCGAGCAATGGAACGTGGGGACCAGAACTATTCACCATTCACTAATCACTATGCACTGGGTACCAAGGGCATGGGAGCATGGCGTCCTCAACTCTTCACACATCACTCTACACTCTTCACTGCGAAGCATCTATGCTTCGCCGGGAGCGGCGCCTTTTCCCGGTACTTTTGGGCGGTCAAAAGTACCGACGACTCTTCACTCTTCACCCTTCACTTGTTGGCTGCTGCCGTCCCAGTCAAATCTCTGCCAGGATCCTATCCAGTACAGCCTGAATATCGGCCTTGTCAGCTGCATCTCCCAGTACGCGCAATTCGTAAAACACATTATCCTCCACCCAATAGGCAGTAGGGTCATAAAAGTCGCCTTGGTAGTAGCCATTGTTGTTGGACCCATTGGTGGTAACAATCAATACGGAGGTGCCGGATTTTGTAGTTGCTGTGGCCTGTTCGTAGGTGGCATACCCATTATAAACGCAGCCCGTGGTATATGTTCCGGCTTTTGCAGCAAGAGTCGCCGTCAGAGTAATCCTTGCATTATCGGTACTGTATCCGGCTGTGGCACTTATTTCCCTGGGTTTTCTCTCTTCATTTGCAGCGTTGACTGTGACCTGAATGTGCTTTATAGGCCTATCCGGATCAGCGCTCTCCATTCCAATATGTCCGGTTTTGTTGAGCCAGCTGAGGGACTCCAGAGGATTATTCACAGTAACGCCTATTCCCTCCTCACATTCGTCCCAGGTGTCGGATTCGAAATATACGATTCCCCAAATACGACTTGACAGGGTTCTCTCTTCCCAGGTCATACTGTCATATTTGTTCCATTCCTGGGTGAGTATTTCAGTAGGCGTTTGGCCCAAATGGGATAGGTCCGTGCCCACCAGTTCTGTTCCCACTCGATAGGAGGATTCCTTATTGTCCGTTTTTTTCTCTATTACTTCCACACGGGAATTGGTCAATTGGCCATCGGGAGTCCCGGTTAGATCGGATGTCTTATCCTCTGCACACCCGGCGAAAATCAACGCAAGCACCAGGCAAAGGGCCAATGCGGCTATTGTTCTGATAGTAGGTTGGGTAGATACTGGGGTCTTTGTCTTCATGGTATTACTCCTTTCCGGCGAGACTCAATCAATTCTGCTTTAGCCATTTGTCTCGCGGCTCGCTGCCTTGATTCCACAATCTATTCGTATTATTGCCTACTTCGCCTCAAATGGCAATATGCCTTCAAGATACGCACGCAAACTTTTCAAAAAGCGTGTCAAACACGACTATTACAAGCTGTATGCCTACGCTTGAGTGGTACCTGGCAATAGCCTTCTTTCTTCCGATTTTGGAATCAATACCTTGAATTTTAAATTTTTTTCCGAATTCGGAATTTTTATAGTTATTTTGTGTATCATATGCTATAATCGGAATACTATTTGATGGAGGTAATCACCTTGGTTGAGAGAAAAGAATACCTAGATTGTTTGATTCAATGGAAGGATGAGCAGGTCATCAAAGTGGTCACCGGTATCAGGCGGTGCGGTAAATCAACCCTGCTTCTTCAATATCAGGCGTGGCTTAAGGCAAACGGCATCTCAGATGAGCAGATCGTTTCCATTAATTTTGAAGAGCTGGAATATGAGGAGCTGCAGGACTATCGCAAGCTGTATGCCTACATCAGGGATCATCTGTGCCAGGGGACAAAGAACTACATTTTCCTGGATGAGATTCAGAAGGTTCCATCCTTTGAGAAGGTGGTAGACAGTCTGTATGTCAAGCCGGATATGGACATCTATATCACCGGTTCCAATGCCTATATGCTTTCCGGAGATCTTGCGACACTATTGACCGGGCGCTATGTGGAAATAAAAATGCTGCCCCTGTCCTTCAAGGAATTTCTGAAAATCACCGGTATGGACCCGGATCGGGGTCTTCCGGAATATATGCATGACGGAGGACTTCCATATATTGCCAAAATGGATCGAACCCCGGAAAAGGTGGAAACCTACTTAGAGGGTATCTACAATACCGTTATCGTAAAGGACATGGTGGATCGTCAGGCCAGAAAGGAAACCAATTCGGATAAAAGAAGAATTACGGATATCCTCCTGCTGAAGACCATAGCTAAATACCTAGCCAGTGTGGTGGGAAATCCGGTCTCCATCAAATCAATTGCCGACTATCTGACCTCAAACGGAAGAAAAGTCTCGCCTAACACGGTGAGCGATTATGTGGAGGCTCTCACAGAATCATTTATCTTCTATTCTGCAGAGCGTTTTGACATTGTGGGTAAGCAGCTCTTGAAATCGAACCGAAAGCTGTATATTGTAGACCTTGGCTTACGAAACCATATCCTGCCCCGCAGTCAATACGATTTGGGATTTTCCCTGGAGAACATTGTCTATTTTGAGCTTCTTCGCCGAGGCTATCGTGTTATGATTGGAAAGGTCGGCAATACGGAAGTAGACTTCGTTGCTGAAAAGCAGGGAATCCATACCTATTTCCAGGTTACAGCTGATATGACTGCGAAGGACACCTTCCACCGGGAGATGAAGCCACTGACAAGAATCCGGGACAACTACGAAAAAATCGTTTTGACCGCAGATCGACTCACTGCAGGAGACTACAACGGCATCCGGGTCAAAAACATATCCGACTGGTTGCTGGGGGAATAAAATCACATCCCCAGCGTTATACATTCAAAACAACAGCGCCATTGCGAATCCGAGCCTCCCAGTGAAAAGTGAAAAGTTCTGGACCCTACGCTCCCATGGTCGATCATAGGAACGTGGCAACCACTCAGCACTTACTTCAGTACTTTCAGCACTTATTGTACTGAAAACATCTTGACAATTTCGCTCTTTAATTTTTGAATATAGTAACTTATTTGGAGGATACTCGTATCCTTAGAATGCCCCGTCAAGTGTTGGTAGCACTTGGCGGGGTTTATTCTTTGCTCTGAAATTTGCTTCAATCTTCTTGAATATAGGTGAACTGTACATTTCGATCTGCCGCAGATACTGCAACTACTGTTCTTTCATCTGGTGAGAGAAGATAGAGGATATCTTCATGCATTTTTATATAATCAAAAAGCAGCAATTGAGGAAATTTCTCTAAGAAGGTGTCTGTTTCGACTTCCTCAAAGACAAAGATTCGTGTCCACCCTTCGAATGATACATTCGATAACTGACACTCTGTTCGTTGATACACCCTTAACCAATGACCACCAATACGCATTTGAGTTTCATATACTCTGTGACACTCTGTGCAATACCAATACTCGACAGGTTCTGAGCGTTTCATGAATTTCTTTTGTAATCCTTTCAATTCATCCCAATCAGTCAGGAAGTCTGACAGCAGAATCTGAGGATTATCTGCAAGAGCAGAAAATATTTCCTGTTCATAGTAAATACATAAACTGTATGGTGATGGGCTGACTGATGTCCCCATTGTAGCACCACATTTACATAACATTCTCGACATAGTGAAACCTCCTTTTAGTATTCAATCTTGGTTTTATTTGAAAACCATACCTCGATTGGCCCCTTAATCCAACCCTTTCGTCTCGCCTCTGCGATTCCTTCTTCAGCAAATGCCCTTCCACTTTCACTGTTCCTATGATTTGGTAAAAATATCGCAATCGTATCGCCATACCTGGTAAACAGGTCGATTACTTCTTCTTTGATAAATTCGTAAGTGCTGTCATCTAGTCTCATTAATTCGCTTATTCCTCTCCAAGGAGAATACCCATGATTTCCATCTTCTCCTCTTTTGTCATCTGCCTTACATTTCGGGCAATCAGCCTTTTTGCATGTGCAACCTCGTTTTTTGTGTCTGGCTCTGTACCGTTCATCAAAAAATCTGAAGTTGTACCTAGTGCATCTGCAATTCTAGCCATCACACTTGCTCTTGGAATGCGATCTCCCTTAATATAATGAGATACTGCTGCCTCTGTCACCCCAGCCCTTTGTGCGAGCGTTTGTTGTTGCATGCCTTTTTTCTTCAAAAAATCGAAAGCTGTTCTCCAAATGTTACTGCCATTGTTCATTCCTCCTTTAGAATAGTTGCTCTACATCCTGTTTGATGTTATAACTGTTTTTATCGTTTTATCAACCGGTGTTGTAAAGATTAATTGCAACAATGTCAAGTTTTCGTGTGAATACTAACCAATTCGATAAAAGAATACTATATCCTAGCTTTAATTATCTTTGGAGGCTAAAATTAGATATATCGATGGACGTCTTTGCCTTTGACTAATCTCTCCCTCCGCTGGGCAATTTAGATTTTCAGTTAAGGTGTTAGCTCAACAGTGTCATGTCCTTCCCAGCTTTATACATTCAAAACAACAGCGCCGTCAAAGGCTAAGGTCCGTTCCACCTTCCCTGTGGCTGCCCATTCACAGCCCCGCACGAACATCTGGCGGAACTGCCGTGGAGCAAAGCTCTGCAGTGTGTTCTCCCCCAGCCCGTGTCCGGTGTAGTATGGCCAAACGTGGCCCAGCACCTGGTTATATGTGCGCCCATTCCCATACTGTCCCACAATAGCCACTGGCTCCGGACAGCCGGTGCCAGGATGGCCGTGGCGGCTGATTACATTTGGGTCGGAATACGCCGTTGCCAGCGTGGTAAAAGGCACCCCGTGAACATTCTCCATGGTACAGAACACTTCGTCCCGGGTATCGAAATCCTCCAGTCCCCGGGTAATTGGGTGATTTACATCCGTTATGGTAATATGGTGATTCCCGTAATCCCCGTGAGAAGTGGATTCCCGCCACATCAGCATGGCCATTTTTTCCAGTTCCGGCCAAGGTTCCATGCCGGCTGCCACCCAGTAGCAGGGATGGTCCCCATGCAAAAATACGAACCCCTTTCCACCGGCAACGGCCTCCTCCATCAGTTTCTGCTCTCCTGGAGCGTTGAAACGGTAGTTTCCGCAATTAAATATGATCCCGTCGCAGCCATCTATGGCGTTCCCGGAGAGATACTCATCGAAGCTCACATCCCCCAGACCCGGCCCATCGCAGACCATGGTCACGTCAAAGGCGCCGGTACTGTCCAGCAGCAGTTTGTTAGCCCTGGCCACACGGTGCACGTCGTGTCCTCCCATATGGACGTCACCAACCAAATAGTGCAGTTTTATTTTATCCATAGTTATTTTCTTCAATATCGTATATCGTACCACTGGTCCGGCTTGTTTCTGGCGAGCCGAGCAGCGTCGATGATTGCCAGGATTTCCAGAGTCTCCTCCTTCTGCACCGGGCACACCCCGTGTACAAAGAAATCCATGATTGCCTTTGCCAGATTGTGGTAGAAGTTCCTATCGTCACTTTTCAGTCGCTGGCCCGTTTCGCCATCTGAAACCATGAAATTGAACTCGGCCCAGGGCTGTGGCGTCTGCATAAAGCTGGCGAGCCGTCCATCCCCGTAATCCAGAATCAGCTGAGTGACCTGGCTGCCCACGCTGAAGGCCTTCAGACGCTTGACTCCCACTCCCATCAGAGCAACAATGGGCTCCAGTTGATGTACCGCGTAGCTGTCCAGGCTGTGGGGGCCTACAGTGGAGACGAACCGGGGCCTCTCCTGATGGGTTGCCTGATAGTCCAATATATCCTGACAGTACCGCTGGGCCGAGGACGAGAAAACCGGTGTTCCATGTTCCTCAGCCAGGGCGAACAGCCTCTTCCCTGCGTTCACTGACGGTGCAAAGGTCTTATCCACGAAGACAGGTTTTCCGCTGCGTAGTGGCAGCTGGCACACTTGCTCGTGCCATGCGGAATTGTCCGCCGCGATTACCATAATGGCATCCACGTAATCCACAAGCTGTTCCATGGTTTCCGCAGGGCATATATTCCGCTGCTCACACCACTGGGTCGTAGACATGCCCCCCTCCGGCGGGACCTCATGGATGCCAAAGGCGTGGGTGACCTGGGCATCGTATCCATACCGACGGATCACATCCCGCAAAAAGTCGGGGTAATGGTCGGCGTGCCAGTTATTCAAATAGTAGTCCGCAAACCCGATTTTCAGCATTTCAGAGTCCCCTTTCCAATATTCAAGTCATATCTGCCACGTATTTTGCTGCATCTGCGTCCAGCAGGAATGTACAGTTGGGGTGCAATTGCAGCACAGAGGCCGGGATATCCTCAGTCACAGGACCCTTGAGCATTTGTCGAACTATGTCGGCCTTGTGCCCACCCTTGGCAATTAATACTATATGGCGAGCATGCATAATGGTCCGGATGCCCAGAGTAAGACCTCCCAGCTCATGGTCAGGGTCCACACCGGTCTCCCGGCGTACCCGTTCCTCGAATACGGGATCCATGGGAGAGACCCAGGTCTCGCTGGCAAAGGGGGTTCGAGGCTGGTTGATGCCTATATGTCCATTGTATCCCAGTCCCAGCATTTGCAGGTCGATTCCGCCCCTGTCCTCCAGGGCCTGCTGGAATTCCCTGCACTCCTCTTCAAAGTTCTCCGACATGGTCTGGGGCATGATAAAGTTCTCCTCCAGAATGTTCAAAGGACGGGCAATCTGCTCAGCAATCATGGTGTAACAGCAGCCCGGGTAACTGCGGGGCAGGTTGGTCAGCTCGTCCACATTGAACAGAGTAACCCTGCTGGTGTCAAAGGGGTACTGCCTGTAGATGTCACTGACTATGGCGTGCATATTCTTGGTGGTCTGACCGGTGGACAACCCGATAACGGAATCGGGCTTGCGAAGTATCTGCCCGATAATCTCCCAGGCGGCCATCACGTCAAACTCATGTTCGTCCTTAGCGATAATGATGTTCATTTTGATTCCTCCAATCCTTTTATGGCATTCCCGCAGGCGCCCATCACCCCGATATTCCGGGGATCCAGCCCAGTGCGCACAACACCCCCTGTCACATAGCGCATAGTGAAGGGATTCAACCTGTCCAAAACCTTTCTGTACAGAAAATCTGTTGACATTAACCCGCCTCCCAGCACCACCAGCTCCGGGTCACAAAATCGGACCATATTCATAATCAGGTTCCCCAGGGCCTTGGCTGCATTGTCTGTCAAGGTCCTGCACAGGGGGTCGATTTCGTACAGAGACAAAATCTCTGCCCCGCTAATTCGTGTGCCCACCGGTGGAATTGCCAGAATGGTGTCTGGATACTGGGGTGCAAGCAGTCGGGCGCATAGGTCCAGACCGGATCCGGATGCCACTGACTCCACGCAGTCCGGCCTGCCGCAGGCACAGGGTGCATGGAAGTCAATGCCGGAGGCGCTGTGGCCCACTTCCCCGGCGTTACAGTGCCCGCCGGTGATCAGCCTTTTCTTGCTGACAATGGCAGCCGCAATGCCGGTGCCCACATTTATATAGATCCAATTGTCATAATCCTTGCCCCGACCGAAGAGTATTTCTGCCTTGGTTGCGCTGCGCACATCGTTATCCGCAAAGCACGGCAGCCCGTACCGCTTTTGCAGGCTGTCTGATATGGGCAGCACCTCTGCCCGGTCGTGGTCTATTTCTAGCCATGTTCCTGTGGAACTGTCAATTCGGCCAATGAGACCCAACCCAATTGCCACAGGTCTTTTGTCCGCAGGGCGTTCCTCCAGGGCCTTGTCCAGAGCACTTTCAATCAGGTTCAGCGCTTCTCTCTGTCCCAAATACCCCGACGGATACTCCCTGGTCCACAGCAAATTGCCCTCAAGGTCTGATTCACCTATCTTCAGCTTGGTTCCGCCCAAATCCACGCCCAAATATGTGTTCTCCACTGCTGCTTCCTCCGTTATAGATGTTCTTCTCTCTCCCGCAGCTCAAATTGCTGCCTTGTCAGCCGGGAATAAAACCGGTCCACAGCGGCCAGGGCCACGGCGGCCACAAATCTGGCCTGTTCCAGAGTTATGGGATCGTGTCCAAAGAGCTCATCAAAGTTGCCTCCCGGCATTAACAGCTCCTTCTCCACCTCTTCCAACAGCTCGTGATAATCCAAACGATTCATAGATACACCTCTTTCAATTTTGAGCAAACTAGGGCAGCAGATCGGCGCAGACCCACAGCCAGCGACAGGCAGAACCTACCCACACCTCCCGGAAGGTGGCGTTGTTGTTTTGGGGCCAATAGGGCAGATCCTCGTTGTACAGGGTTTCCACTCCCACAGGCACCTCTCCCGTGGTCTCCCCGGACAAGACCGCATATTGGCTGCAGTAATTGCTGCCCACTCCATATATCAACGACTGTCCGAAGGGATTCTTGCCCCACATCCAGTAGAGTTGCTCTCTGGCCAGGGTCAGCAGCTCTCCATCCTCAAAATACCGTCCCAGGATGCTTGCCGCCTTGCCCATAGAGAGCATTACCGCCGAGTTACCCCTGAATGAGAACCACACCGGGAAGTTTTTCAGCACATACCCATTGCCCAAGGACTTTCCCCTGGACAATTGCTCTATGTAATTCTCCCGCTCCGCTTCATAATCGCAGGTGACATGGAGAAATGGGAATGTGTCCCTGTTCTCAACCTCATCCATCTTGTAAATTCCGGCGGGCAGCATGCCATAGGGTGCTGTGTTTGGAGCGATTGCCTTCAAATAGTCGCCGTATAGCCTCATGGCCTGTTCCCAACTCGGCTTTTCCCGTGCCTCCGGCTGGGTGCAGCACAGTGTCTCCAGAGCCTGCACGAATTGGTGTTCCCGAGACTGATGATTGAAATGCACAATAGCTCTGTGGCTTTCGTCCCGATAGAAGAAACCGGTCAACTCCAGCCCAGCTTCCCCTCGCTCCTGACAGGCCAGCAGTTTCCGGGCATATTCCCGGGCGGTTTTTGCATAATAGTCCTCCTTGGTGGACTGATACAGGCAGCTGGCGGCCCAGACGATCACAGCATAGTACTGGGAAAGCCCGCTGTTATAGGTATGCTCATACATATGGGCAGGCTCCACGCCAGTCTCGGCAAACTTCTGCTCTGCAAAGGTGAAATCTTCTCTCGCTGCCTTCAGGGCGCAGTCCGCCAGATTTTCATCGTATTCTCCCAGGGTTTCGGCAGCATATGCCTCCACGCCGGCTAAAAGAAAGTTCTCAAAGGAGTGATTGTGAACTCTGGCCTCCACATCGTCAAAATTACCAATAAGCCCGTCCGTATAGCGGGTAGCTCCTGCGCTGGTGGCCCGGTATCCATCCCCAAAGCGGGTGCGGAGAATAAAGTCCAGACCCCACTGGGCCTCCTCCATCAGCCTGAGGTACAGCGGGCTGCCGAGCTTGCACCGGCGGGCATTTTCAAAGAGAGCCTGGACCACTTCACCGGTCTGGGCCGCCTGCTGGGACACATCTCCTGCATCGTGCCAGCCCCCGGAAAAGCTCATGGTCCCTCCCTTGTGATGAGCCACGATATCCTGATGGCAGGCTCCGTGCTTACCCGGTACCGGGAAACCACAGCGCTGGCAGTAGAAGAAGTTCAGGACTTTCCATAGGGATTCGGTGCAGATATCCTCCCCGATCTCAAAGGTGCAGCTCTTCACATCACCAGCCTGGAGGTAATATTGCCCGGGAGTCTCAAAATCGGTGAAATCCAGCAGTTCAAAGGAGCCATTGGGGTTAATAACTTTCTTGACAGGCCCTGCGAACAAGGCTTCTCCCGTATGGGCCTGAACCAATTGAAACTCATGGCTGTCCACAGTTCCAATGGCGGTTTTCTTTCCATGGGGCCAATAGCCCACTGTAGAAAGCCGAATTCCGGGTCTGGGGTTCTCCCAGCCATGCTCATGCTCCGGACTCTCCACTCGCTCCAGAACTATATTCCTATATGTATAGGCCAGTTCCTCACCGGCAGAAACGTCATGGCCGCTGCAAAAAACGTAGAAGGACAACTTGCATACTGCGTCTCTGGGCATGGCGGCGAACTCCCAAATACAGTCATTCCACCGGCCATTTTCCAAATCGAACACGGTAGCTCCTTCCCTGAAATAGGGATCCGGAACCGGAATCTCTCCACGGCTCTCCACCGAAACATTCAGGTGCAGGATGCGGGCTCCCAAAATGTGGGGCATTACCTGGAGACGCAGGCGATTGTAGGGGCGCCAGTCCTCCTGGGTGAAGGAAAAGCACATTTGCGCTGTGCCGAAATTGGAATAGTCCCCATCCGCCGAGGCCCCTGTAGGCCAATGATCAGCCCGCAATGGGGCGCATACGAGAATCTCATCCCCACGAACCTCCACAGAGGCTAATCCTCCTGCCGTGGGTTCTGCCACTCTGGTTTCCCCCTGGTACAGAGGTCGTGCAGACAGCACTTGCTTCTCCGGAAAACCCGCCTCCAGGGAACCCTCCCTATGCAGTGGCAATGGGCGGTGGACATAAAGGCTCTCCTGAAGCTCCATTAAAAACTCTTCCCGCATGGCGCATTCCTCCTTTGTTCTCTGGTTTTAATATAAAATGAAAAGCTGTTCATTTCAAGTAGGGGCATCGCGAAGGGAAGCTTCGTGCGAAGCTTTGCGACCCAGTGAAGAGTGTAGAGTGATGAGTGAAGAGTTCTGGTCCCCTTGCTCCCATGCTCGATTATTCACTCTCACAAGGACGCGAATCTTCCTATCCTCTGCTGAACTTCCGATTGAGAAGGATTAACCCGAAAACAAGTATCAGCGGAAACCCGGCAGCTACAAGCAGTCCCGTCTTAAGATTACCGCCAAACATATTGGATACAGTGCCCACCATTGCAGGACTTACAGTAGCACCTAAATCTCCCGCCAGGGCTAAAAAGGCGAACATAGCTGTTCCGCCTCTCGGACACTTTTGCGAAGCAATACTGATGGATCCCGGCCACATGATGCCAACCGAAATGCCGCAAAGGGCACATCCAGCCAGGCCAATAATCGGCAAGGGTGACAGGGATGCCGTCAAATAGCAGATCACACATAACAGGCCGCAAACCGTCATTGTTTTGACCAGGTCCAGCTTCTTGCTCATTTTGCCATATATGACCCGGGATAATCCCATAAATACCGCAAACAGGCAGGGACCGGCCAGATCTCCCACTGTTTTGGAAACACCTATTGCAGACTCTGTAAACGCAGACGCCCATTGTGCCATGGATGCCTCGGATGCGCCGGAGCATACCATAAGCAGTATCAATAGCCAAAACAGCGGCAGCCTAAGTAATTCACCGGAGCGCATACTCTCGCCGTCTTCAACCAATCGTTCAATAGGGCATGTGAGAAAGTTGAACGCATTGAGCAATGGTACTACTGCCCAAATCACCGCAAGTATCTTCCAGTTTGCCAGGCCAAATACAGCGAAAAACAGCGTGGAGCCCAGGATTACACCCACTGCGCCCCAACAGTAAAAGGAGTGCAGCAAACTCATCACGCCTGCCTTGTTTTCAAAGGGGCACGCTTCCACAATCGGACTTACCAATACCTCAATTAGTCCGCTCCCCACCGCATAGAGCACAACTGCAATCAGAATTCCCATAAACGGGACGGGGAGCAACTCCGGCAGGAAAGCCAATAGAACAAGGCCCGCTGCGGATAACACCTGGGATGCCACTACACAGGTGCGATACCCCACTTTATCCACAAATTTCGTGGCTGCAAAATCAATTATCAATTGGGTCAAATAGAACACAAGGGGAATCAGCGCAAGTTTTTCAAATCCGATCACATAGGTACCCTTGAATGTTAAAAAAAGGAGGGGTGTGAAGTTGGCGGATATGGCTTGGGTAACGAAGCCCAGATAGCAAGCTATAAGTGTTTTTTTGTAGTTCTTTTGCTTAGTCATGACTGCTCCTTGGGGGGTCGGTTGGCTTTTACCTTAAACCAAGACTTACAGCCAATTCATCAAGATACTCAATGTGGCCATGATTTGCGCCGTACAAGGTTACATAACCGTCTTTTTCAGCGGTTATATCTTGTTCCATAAAAACAACACGTTCGCCCTTTTTGAGATACTGTTTACGCCCGTTTTCCGCCAAATCGTTATATTCCTTTACGGCAGATTGATAATAAAGCTCAAATAGTTCTTTGGCTTTTTCTTCATTTCCAAGATGACCATATATCATACATTCTTCCAAAAGGATTAAGGAATTCATATTGTCCAACAAAGGATAATCTCTTCTATGGGCAAGAATGGCCTCTCTGCTATTCATGGTTTCATAAGCAGGCAGAACATATTGATCTATTTCACAAATAATGCTGTCAATAATTTTCGTTACCTTCTTGCGAAGGTCATACCATGTTTCCTCTTTGCCGCTAACAATTCCCAGTCTTGAACGAATTGTGCACTCGTACTCGTGGTAGTATTTTTTCTTTTCAGCTTGGGGCTGAAAAGTTCGTTCGGAGCATTCCGGAATACGAATGCCTAAATTCACACAAAGGAGCCCGCCCATCCCGTGCGAAGGCATACCGATTTGAAAGTGAATAACTTGTGAAATATCTTCCGAGACAAAACGATGGAGTGTTCTGCCGTGTTTTTTAAACCTATACGGCTTGATATGAGCATATACAGCAGACTCGATTTCATCGACAACTTGAGTTGTATTAATTTCAGTTTTATTATTGAATAAGCTGAACACTGTTTTGCACTCTTTTCTTTGTATACAACCACTTGCAACCATTCCTTTTTACATTTTTATTTTTGCTTGTTGCAAAAGTGTTGCAACAGTTCTTTCCCTAATTGAAAAAATGCCCGAAAGCCCTTTATTTCCAAGAGCTCCCGGGCACTTGTAAGCCAGTAAGATTATTCCCACTCGATTGTTGCCACAGGCTTGGGTGTCAGGTCGTACAGCACCCGGTTGATGCCTTCCACCTCAGCGGTGATTCGTGCTGTAACCTTGTTCAGCAGCTGATAGGGCAGCTCCTCGATGGTGGCTGTCATTGCGTCTGTGGTGTTGATAGCCCGGATGATTGCCGGCCAACCCTCGTAGCGCTTGCCGTTCTTGACGCCTACGCTCTTCATGTCTGGCACTGCGATGAAGTACTGCCAAACCTTGCCTGCCAGGCCAAAGTTCTCAAACTCCTCACGCAGGATGGCGTCTGCCTCTCTCAATGCATGGAGACGATCTCTGGTAATAGCGCCCAGGCAGCGAACTCCCAGTCCGGGACCGGGGAAAGGCTGACGATACACCATGCTGTGGGGCAGTCCCAAGGCCTCGCCCACAACTCTTACCTCGTCCTTGAACAGCAGCTTGACGGGCTCAACCAGCTCAAACTTAATATTCTCAGGCAGTCCGCCCACATTGTGGTGTGCCTTGACTCCGTCGGATTCCAAAATGTCGGGATAGATAGTGCCCTGGGCCAGGAATGAAATGCCCTCCAGCTTCTTGGCCTCCTCATCGAATACCTTGATGAACTCGGCGCCGATGATCTTGCGCTTTTTCTCAGGCTCCTGTACTCCTGCCAACAGGTCCAGGAAACGGTCTGTAGCATCTACATAGATCAGGTTGGCGTCCATCTGCCTGCCAAATACCTCCAGAACCTGCTCGCTCTCTCCCTTGCGCATGAGGCCGTGGTTTACGTGTACACAGACCAGCTGCTTGCCTACTGCCTTAATCAACAGGGCAGCTACTACAGATGAGTCAACTCCGCCGGACAGTGCCAGCAGTACCTTCTTGTCGCCAATCTGAGCTCTCAGCTCAGCAATCTGCTGGTCGATAAATTCATTGGCCAACTGGGGTGTTGTGATGCGTGTCATAGATTCGGGTCGCTTGTTACCGTTCATATATTATCCTCCGCAATAAAATATACAAATCTACAATGTTGTTATACACCTGCCAAGGGCCAAGAGCAATTGGTTTTGTCACAAAAACCCCTTCTTTTCGCCCCTTTTACAGGTGATTAACTCATGACATTTCGTGGATCTCCGGCACGAACTCCCTGTCCACAGTAATGACGGCAATGTACTTCCGGTCCAGTTCCGTGATTCTCCGGCTGATTTCCTGGGAAAGTTCCTTGGGCGTAAACTGTTCCACCTCATAGGGCTGCAGAACGTCGAATATGAGGTTAGTGTGGGTGGATCCTGCCACCATGCGAAAATCGTGGATAGTCAGGCGGCTGTCTATTGCCTTGACCAGCTGGGACACCATATGTTTGGTCTCCAACACCACCTGGTCGTCGTCCTCAATGGGATCCATATGAATAACCATGCGGATGTTGTGTTGAACCCAGAAGTCCCTCTCTATATTATCGATCATGTCGTGGGCCTCCAGCATATCCGAGTGGGCCGATACCTCCACATGCACTGACGCAAACCACATGTTTGGTCCATAGTTGTGCACCATCAGATCATGTATTCCCTTCACTCCGGAATAGCTGCCAATGTGTTCGTAAATTGTCTTAATCAGCGCCTGGTCCGGGGCCTGGCCCAGCAGCACCTTCATATTCTCCTTTGCTATGCCAATGCCGGAATAGCATATAAACAGTGCAACCAGGCAGCCCATATAGCCATCCAGATTAACACCTGTGTTTGCAGAGATAATAGACGTTACCAGAACTGCTGCAGTAGCTACCACGTCCGCCAAGCTGTCGGCGGCTGTGGCATACATCATGCCGGAATCTACTATTTTGCCCAACTTGCGGTTGAACAGATACAGCCACAGTTTTCCGAATATGGATACTATCAGCACCACTGCAATCAGTGCATTAAATTCCATGTCTGCAGGTGCAAATATTTTCTCAATGGAGCTTCTGCCCAGCTCAATGCCCAGAAACAGAATCAGGAATGCCACAATCAGTGTGGTTATGTATTCAACCCGGGCATGACCAAAGGGATGCTCCTTGTCTGCCGGTCTGGCAGCCATCTTGAACCCAACAAATGAGATTATGGAGGACCCGGCGTCGGACAAGTTATTGGCGCCGTCTGCCATAATGGAAATGCTGCCGGAAATCAGTCCCATGCCCATCTTTGCAACAGACAGCAGCAGGTTAACCAATATACCTGTAATGCTGCTCAGGTATCCATATTTTCTGCGCACATTTGCGTCCTGAACGTTGTCCCTGTCCTTGATAAACAGTCTGATTAATAGTTTTGTCATTTCTTGATGAACCTTTCGATGCGGTCCAGGGCCTTTTCGATATTCTTAATAGAATAGGCATAGGATGCCCGGACGAATCCCTCTCCGCTGGCTCCGAATGCATTGCCCGGAACTACAGCCACATGCTGTTCCTCCAGCAATTTGGTGCAGAACTCCTCGCTGGAGAGGCCCGTGGATTTGATGCAGGGGAATACGTAGAATGCGCCCTTGGGCTCAAAGCAGGTCAGTCCCAGCTTGTTAAATCCATCCAAAATGTATCTGCGGCGCATATCGTATTCCTTGCGCATGTTTTCGATATCCTGATCCCCGGAGCGCAGTGCCTCTATGGCCGCATATTGAGCAGTGGTGGGAGCAGACATAATAGCGAACTGGTGCACCTTGATCATCTGCTTAATCAATGCATCCGGTCCGCAGGCAAATCCAATGCGCCATCCTGTCATGGCATAGGCCTTGGACAATCCGTTAATAACTACGGTGCGCTGATACATTCCGGGAATGTTTGCTATGGACACGTGCCTGCCGCCGTATGTAAGCTCCCCATAGAGCTCGTCCGACAGCACCACCACATTGGTGTCCTCCAATACCCGGGCAATCTCTTCCAGATCACTGCGGTCCATAATGCCGCCGGTGGGATTGTTGGGGAAAGGCAGGATGAGCAGCTTGGTCCTGGGTGTAATCGCATCTCTCAGCTGCTGTGCCGTCAGGCGGAATTGGTCCTCTTCCCTAAGGTCGATGGTCACAGGAACTCCTCCGCACAGCTGTACCATGGGCCTGTAGCATACAAATGCAGGCTCCGGGATAATTACCTCATCTCCGGGAGTAACCAGGCAGCGGATAGCTGCGTCGATAGCCTCGCTGCCTCCTACAGTCACCATAACCTGGGACTTGGGGCTGTAATCCAGTTCAAATCTGCGCCTCATGTAGTTGGCAATCTCTGTGCGCAGCTCCATAAGGCCTGCGTTGGCCGTATAGTGGGTATGTCCCTTCTCCAGGGAGAGAATGCCTGCCTCCCTGATGTGCCAGGGTGTGACGAAGTCCGGCTCTCCCACGCCCAGTGACACCACATCATCCATAGTGGATGCGATGTCAAAGAACCTGCGTATACCGGAAGGCGGTATGCTGACAACAGTGCTGTTCAGAGCTTTTTCAATGCTAAAAGACATATTACAATACCACCTGTCTGTCATCCAGATTGGCCTTGTCGTAGACTATGCCGTTCTCCTTGTACTTGCGCAGGATAAAGCAGGTGTTCTGGCTGACTACAAAATCCATTGGTGCAATGCGCTCTGCGGCAAACAGTGCAACCTCCTTCATGGTGGATCCCTCCACCTCTACCAGGATGTCGTAGGCGCCGCTCATCAGATATACACTGCGAACCTGGGAGTATTGCCACATGCGCTCTGCAATGCGGTCAAAGCCCTCTCCGTATTGGGGAGTAACCTTGAGCTCTATGAGTGCAACCACTCTCTCCTCGCCGGCCTTATCCCAGTTGATCATGGTATGGTTTCCCACGATGACGCCCTCTTGCTGCAGCTGCTTGACAGTCGCGTCAACCTCCGCCTCAGACATACCTGTAAGCACCGCCATCTGGGCGTTGGTAAGATTCTCATCTCTGGCAATAATGTTGAGAAGCTCCAGCTTCTTGTCTTTGGTTTCCATTTTAGCGACCTCCATTGCTATTTCATATATTCGGTAAGTTGTTTTTCAGTAATGCTTCCAACTGCTGACACTGCCAACTCCGGACAGCTCAGGTATCGGCGCAGTACGCTGTTGACCCGGTCAGTGTCCAGTTTGTCCACCATGTCAATGAGTTGGTCCAGGGGCTTGATCTCATTGTATAAGATGAGATTCTTGCCCAGATTGTTCATTCTGGAACTGCTGCTCTCAGCAGACAGCACCAATGTTCCCTTCATCTGCTGGCGAAGATTGTCCAGCTGCCGGCTGTCTATGCCCTGTCGGGCTGTATCCTCCAGCTGCCGGCGCACCACGCTGATAAATTCCCGGGCCTTGTCCGGGTTCATGGCTCCGTACACCGCAGTCATGCCGTTGTTCTTGTAGGACGACACATATGTGTAGGTGTTGTACACCAGGCCCCGCTTCTCCCTGAGCTCCTGGAACAGCTGAGAACTCATGCCTCCCCCCAGGTATGTGCTGATGGCCGCCATAGCAACGCTGTCCTGTTCCTCCTCGGGTGTTGGGCTGGGGAATGCAATGCACATGTGCAGCTGCTCGATGTCCTTGTGGCGCAGATACAGTCCGGGGTGAAACTTGGCGCCCTTGTAATCGGTATGGGAGCCTGTGCCCCGCTCCCAGCTGCCGAAATACTTCTGTACAACGGCCAGCAGGTCCTCTTCCTCAAAGTTGCCCACCACGGAAATGCAGGTGTTGTCGGGGGTGTAGTATCGCCCGGTATATTCCCTGAAAGCATTGGTGTCTATGGCTTCAAGGCATTCCGCCGTGCCCAATATGGGCAGTCCCAATGTGGAATCGCTGTATACTCCCTGGGCCAAGGCCTCATGAACCAGGTCATCCGGAGTATCCTCGTCCATGCTGATCTCCTCCAGCACCACCTTGCGCTCCATGTCAATGTCCTTGGTGTCAAACCGGGAATGCAGCACCATGTCGGACAGCACCTCCACCGCAGTCTCCAGACTGGTGTCCAGAGTCTTGGTGAAGTAGCAAGTCAGTTCCTTGCCTGTAAAGGCGTTGATCTGACCGCCGATGTTTTCAATGCATTCTGCCAATTCCTTGGCCGACCTGCTGTCGGTTCCCTTGAACAGCATATGCTCGGTGAAATGAGAAATGCCATTGGGAGCCCTGTAATTGTCTGTATGAAGGGAAGTTCCGCTGCGCAGCAACACAGCGGAACTCTCATTACGGGAGCCCGTGCCGACCCACACGCCCACAGTTACTGACCGCAGCCAGGGCATGCGTTCCCACACGATTCTCAACCCGTTACTTAATTCTCTTTGACCGTAGATTTCTCTCTCGAACAAATTACTTGAGGCAATCCTTTCTCGACAGGTTCAGTCTGCCCTTATCGTCGATCTCAATGAGCTTAACTGTCATTGCGTCTCCGACTTTGCAGAAATCCTCAACCTTGTCAACTCTCTTCTTGTCCAGCTTGGAAATGTGTACCAATCCCTCAACGCCGGGCAGAATCTCAACAAATACTCCGAATGTCATCAGGCGGGTTACCTTGCCTGAGAAAACAGTGCCAACTTCCACATCACCCAGGATGCCCTTGATAATCTGCTTGGCCTTCTCGGCGGACTCCGGATCGTAGTATGCGATGTTGATGTTGCCGTCGTCATCGATATCGATCTTAACGCCTGTCTCGGAGATAATCCTGTTGATAGTCTTGCCGCCGGAACCGATAATCTCACGAACTCTGTCGGGCTCGATCTTCATCTGCAAAATCTTGGGGGCATAGGGAGACAGCTGCTTGCGAGGCTCGGGAAGTGTTGCCAGAATCACGTTATCGATAATGTGCTCACGGCCCTTCTTGGTCATGGCAAATGCCTGCTCAATAATCTCGTAGGACAGACCCTGAACCTTGATGTCAACCTGGATAGCTGTGATACCTGACTTGGTACCTGCAACCTTGAAGTCCATGTCGCCAAAGAAGTCCTCAATACCCTGAATGTCCATAAAGGTGATGAACTTGTTCTCATCCTCCTCATCTACCAGCAGTCCGCAGGAAATACCTGCAACAGGCTCCTTGATGGGAACGCCGCCGTCCATAAGTGCCAGAGTGCTGGCGCAGACGCTGCCCTGGGATGTGGATCCGTTGGACATAAGTACCTCGGAAACCAGTCTCAATGCATAGGGGAACTCCTCCACAGAGGGAATAACGGGAACCAGGGCTCTCTCTGCCAATGCTCCGTGACCAATCTCTCTGCGTCCCGGGCTCCTGGGAGCCTTGGCCTCACCTACGGAATAGCCGGGCATGTTGTAGTGGTGAATGTATCTCTTGGTCTCCTCCAGGTCGATACCGTCAAGCTTCTGAATATCACCAAGGGATCCCAGTGTAAGTGTGGTCAGAACCTGAGTCTGTCCTCTCTGGAACAAACCGGAACCGTGAACTCTGGGCAGCAGACCCACATCTGCGGAAAGAGGTCTGATCTGGTCCAATGCTCTGCCGTCTACTCTGCGGTGCTCCTTCATCAGGTACTCACGGACTACATACTTCTCCAGCTTGTACATAGCATCGCCCATGTAGGATGTGTCCTCATCGGGATTCTCCTCCAGGATGGCAGCGGTGATTTCCTCTGTCAGGTTGGCAATTGCGTTGTCTCTGTCCTGCTTGTCTACAGCCAGAACAGCCTGTCTCATCTTGTCATAACCCAGAGCCTTAACCTTCTCCCAAACGTCATGATCAAGGACAACGTGGGTGTATTCGAACTTGGGCTTGCCAATCTCGTCTACAATGCCCTGGATGAAGTCGCACAGTTCCTTGATGGTCTTGTGACCTTCCTTGATGGCATCCAGCATAACCTGGTCGGGAACTCTGTCTGCGCCGGCCTCGATCATAACGATCTTGTCCTTGGAGCCTGCCAGAGTAACATACATCTTGCTGACTTCTCTCTCAGCGGCGTTGGGGTTAACCACAACCTTGCCGTCAATCAGGCCCAATACGATGCCTGCGATAGGTCCGTTGAAGGGGATGTCCGAGATGGAAACTGCAATAGAGGAACCGATCAAAGCGGCAACCTCAGGGGAGCAGTCCTGATCAACGGACATAACTGTGTTGATAATGCATACGTCGTTGCGCAGATCCTTGGGGAACAGAGGTCTCATAGGTCTGTCAATAACACGGGAGGTCAGGACAGCCTTCTCTGTGGGACGGCCCTCTCTCTTGATGAATCCTCCGGGAATCTTGCCTACGGAATACAGCTTCTCCTCGAACTCTACACTGAGGGGGAAGAAGTCGATTCCATCTCTGGGCTTGGCAGATGCAGTAGCAGTGGACATAACAACTGTGTCACCGTATCTGACAAGACATGCACCATTGGCCAACTGGGCCAGAACTCCTGTCTCAATAACCAGGGGTCTGCCGGCCAATACTGTTTCAAATACCTTTCTCATTTAATTCCTTTCCCTCATCCACCTCCGTAGTGCGTAGATTCCGATGCAGAACAGCTGTGGCTCTGCAGCGCAATCTACCTACTACGCGGGACGAGCACTGCCGGTGGCAGCAAAAATATTATTATTTGAAAACGCAGAATGTATTCAAAAGCTCATGAAAACACCTGCGAAATTCACTCTAAAGCGAAAAATGAGGAAGGGACTGTCGTCCCCTCCTCCATGTGGCGAAAGGTTTACTTTCTGATACCGAGCTGCTTGCAAAGCTCTCTGTACTTCTGGATATCCTGCTTGGCAAGATAGTCAAGAAGGCCTCTGCGCTGACCTACCATCATAAGCAATCCTCTGCGGGAGTGATTGTCGTGGGGGTTAGCCTTGAGATGCTCGTTGAGGTGGTTGATACGCTCTGTCAGGATAGCAACCTGTACCTCAGGGGAGCCTGTGTCGCCCTCGTGTCTGGCATATGTGTCGATAATGCCCTGCTTCTTCTCCTTTGTCATAAATACCTCCAAGTAATACCTGATACGAAGTGGTCGTCCTAGGAGTGATAATGCGAAAATGTACTCACATGCACATGGCATCATCGGGCGATAAACTGCGTATCGGCGAAATCTTGTGTATTTTATCACAGTGGTTTTGCTAATTCAAGTGAATAGTGAAAAGTGATGAGTGAAGAGTTGAGGACGCCATGCTCCCATGCTCGATTTGGAAGCGGGGCACGGGCGAGGCAAAGCCTCCCAGTGAAAAGTCCCAAGTGATGAGTGAAAAGTTGTGGCCCCTATGTTCCAGAGGTCGAATGGCGAAGCGGTGCCCTAAGGACCCGAAGCGGTGGTGTGCTCCTATGAAGGATTGTGTAGTTTCACTCTTCAGTC
>CAZCOE010000067.1:0-4564 GCA_964500525.1 uncultured Clostridia bacterium
GGGTGAGATTCAGGCATTCCGGGATCTGTTCATCATGTTCAAGAACCCAATCCTGGGCGTGTTGGCAGGAATGCTGCTGACAGCTATCATCCAGTCCAGTTCAGCCTCCGTAGGTATTCTCCAGGCTTTGGCTGCCACGGGAGCGGTTTCCTACGGCGCTGCCATTCCCATTATCATGGGACAGAACATCGGTACATGTGTTACTGCCATGATTTCCTCTATTGGTACTACCAAAAACGCCAAGAGAGCAGCCCTGGTTCACCTTTCCTTTAACGTAATAGGCACTGCGGTTTGTCTGAGTCTATTTGCCCTGGTGAATGCAATATTTAAGCCTGCCCTGCTCAGCGACAACGCAACCTTTGCAGGCATTGCTGTAGCCCACTCGGTATTTAATGTTGTCTGCACTTTGTTGTTGCTGCCCATGTCCCGCCTTCTGGAAAAACTGGCCTACATATTGGTACCGGATGCAGAGCACCCGGAGAGGACTTCCGAGCTGGACGAGAGACTGCTGGCCACACCTGCCATTGCTTTGGAATGTGCCCACAACCTTACAGTTGATATGGCCAAGGTAGCCACTGACGCCTTGAAGACAAGCCTGGAGTGTCTGGCCAATTATGACAAAGCCAAGGCCAAGGAGATCAGGAAGTGCGAGGGCAAGACTGACCACTATGAGGATATTATCGGCAGTTACCTGGTGAAAATCAGCACCAAGCAGCTCAACGAGACAGAAGGTGCCACCGCATCCATGATACTCAAGGCAATAGGAGATTTTGAGCGAATCTCCGACCACGCAGTAAACATATTGGAATCCGCAGAGGAGATGAGGGAGAAGGGCATTGTGTTCTCAGACAGTGCCAAGGTGGAGATGGATTTACTCTCAGCTGCCACTGCCGAAATCGTGTCCCTGGCATATGGTGCCTTCGTGGACGACAACTCAGAGCAGTCGAACCTCATCGAGCCTCTTGAGCAGGTTATCGACAAGATGAAGAAGCTCCTTCGCAGCAGACATATCGACCGCCTGCGCATGGGTGATTGCGGCATTGAGGCCGGCTTTGTGTGGAGCGACCTGATCACCAATATGGAGAGAGTCTCTGACCACTGTTCCAACATCGCTGCCTGCGTAATGGACTCCAAGGAGCAGAGTATGAACCTCCATGAGTCCCTTAAGGAGCTGAGAAGCGACAGCACATTCTATAGAGAAAAATACGCGGAGTACGCCGATAAATATCTCACATTTATCTAGGACAACCCGTTGGCAAAACTACTTAACACAGGGAGCCTTTCATGAAGAAAATCACCATCCTCATGCTGCATCTGCAGCACGGCGGGATTGAGAAGCAGACCATTACCTTGGCAAACAATCTTGTATCCAGGTACAAGGTCAATATTATTTCCGTCTACAGCATGAATTCCGCCCCTGCATATCCTGTGGATCCCCGGGTGGAGATCACATACCTTATAGACGATGCACCCAACAGAGACAAGTTTAAACAGGCCCTGAGGGACAGGCATGTGTTCAGACTGATTAAGGAGGCAGTCAAGGCAGTTCGCATTCTGTATCTCAAGCGCAGACTTATGGCCAAGGCTATACGCAAGCTGGACTGCGACTATGTGTTGTCCACCAGGATAGATTTTGCAGATCAGCTGTCCAAATATGCCCCATCAAGTGTGGTGACCCTGACCCAGGAGCACCTTCACGACGATTCAGACAAGTACGTTGCCCGGCTCAAGAGTGCCTTTCGCAACCTGGACTACTTGGTTGTGCTTTGCCCCGGAGCTATGGCCAACCACTCCGCCTGGCAGAAGGATAACCCCAAAATCAAGCTGGTGGAGATCCCCAACATATTGGAAGAGGTGCCCCAGGCCACAGCTGAGCTGAAGGGGAATAACCTGGTGGCTGCAGGCAGATTGCACCCGGTGAAGGCCTTCGACGACCTTATCAGAGTATTCTCCCAGGTAGCTAAACAGCTGCCGGATGCCACTCTCACCATCGTTGGCGGAGGAGAGGAACAGGATCGATTGGAACAGCTGGTCCGGGAGTTGAACCTGGAAAACAAGGTCAGGATTACAGGCATGGTGTCCAAGGAACAGGTACAGCAATACATGCTGGATTCGGACTTGTACGTTATGACATCCCATACGGAGTGCTTCCCAATGGTGTTGTTGGAGGCTTCCTCTGTGGGGCTGCCCTTGGTGTCCTTTGACGTGCCTGTGGGTCCCCAGGCCATAATAACAAACGGCGAAAATGGCTATCTCATTGAGAATAGGGATATTGACGCCATGGCAGAGACTATTGTGTCCCTGCTGCAGGATAGAGATAGGCTTAACAGGATGGGCGCCAATGCCAAGGCCCGGTCCTATAGGTATTTGCCCCAGGAAATAATGGGCAAATGGTACGATTTATTCAGGTGATTTATGAAAACAATTAGCAACAAAAAAAATAGTGTAAGGAAAATGGTCTATTCAGCCTTGTTTTTGGCTCTGGCATATGTATTGCCCTTCTTAACAGGACAGATTCCCGAAATTGGATCCATGCTGTGTCCCATGCATATTCCCGTGCTGTTGTGCGGTTTTGTGTGCGGATGGCAATGGGGTCTGGCAGTGGGACTTTTGGCACCAATAACCAGGTCACTCATATTGACCATGCCGCCTCTGTTCCCGGCAGCGGTATGTATGACATTCGAGCTGGCCGCCTATGGTGCAATTGCAGGGCTGATGTACCGCATACTGCCTAGGCGGAAGATTAACATTTGGCTTAGCCTGCTTGCCGCCATGGTTATAGGCAGAATCGTATGGGGAGTGGCTATGCTGGTATGCGTTGTGGGCATCAATGGTGGAAAATTCGGGCTGTCTGCCTTTATAGCAGGAGCATTTACAAATGCTATCCCCGGAATAATCCTGCAGATTGTGGCAATACCTCCTATTGTGATGCTGGTAGAGCGCCTACAGCGGGGCAGGAGCGTGACGGAATAGAATCGGGACCGGCTTTAGGCCGCAAAACATCGTATCGCACCACTGCTGAGATAAGACGACAAATCCATAAAAACAGCAAAATCCAGGCACTGCCTGGATTTTTTGCACCTTAGCTGCAGCAAAAAGGTCAGGCATACAAGCAGCCCTCATTGACGCTGGGCGGAAAACGGTAGTACAATAATTGGGACACATTCCCGGAGGAAAATTATGCCAAAGTCTGAGAACCAAAAGCTTAAATTGCTGTATATCAAGAAGTATCTGGAGGAGAACACCGACGACAATCATCCTGTCACAGTTAAGGACATTATCGACCACCTGGCCTCCCTCGGCATTTCTGCAGAGCGCAAAAGCGTATACGATGACCTGGGTCTGCTGATGGGGTCTGGCATGTTGGACATAGTCAAAAACAGGGAGGGCAACACCACCACCTATCATGTGGCCGGCAGGGATTTCGAGCTGCCGGAGCTCAAGGTGCTGGCTGACACAGTGGCTGCATCCGGATACCTGACTGATAAGAAGGTGAACAAACTGCTGTCCAAGCTCAGCGGACTATGCAGCAAGTATGAGGCCAAGGAGCTGAAGCGCTCTCTGTACGTGCCCTCACGAAGCAGGTCTCAGAATGAGAACATATTCATAATCCTGGACGAAACGGCCAAGGCAATTAACCAGGGGAAACAGCTGTCCTTTCTCTACAACAAGTACGATATGCAGGGAAGACTGCAGCATACCCATGGGGGCAAGAGGTACATTGTAACGCCCCTGATAGACATACTGGATGACAACTACTATCTGGTGGCCTGGGACGAGGACGCGTGCAAGATCAAGCATTTCCGCCTGGACCGCATGACCTCCTGCAGGGTTGAGGCAGCAGATGCTACGGAGATTCCGGAGAAGGAACTGGACCTGGAACAGTACAGCAACAGACACTTTAACATGTTTGACGGTGAAGAGTACGATGTGACCATGGTATTCCGCAATGAACTGGTTAACGCAGTGTTTGACAGGTTTGGCAGAGACCATACCCCATTGCCCTATGGAGAGGGGCAATTTAAGTGGACCCAGCGGGTGGCTGTCTGCGGACAGTTCTACGGATGGGTGGCGTCCTTTGAGGGTGCAGCCCAGATTGTGGGTCCCGCTGAGGTTGTGGAGGAGTATAGGAGATTCTTGAGGGAAAACCTATTTAGTGAAGAGTGAATAGTGAAGAGTGAATAGTTCAGGTCCCTATGATCCTATGGTCTATTGGCGAAGCTTTGCTTCGCCGGGGAACATGGAGACCAGAACGAAACTTGTCAAGTTTTTGGGACAGACTGAAGAGTGAAACTACACAATCCTTCATAGGAGCACACCACCGCTTCGGGTCCTTAAGGCGATGACCTAAGTCGTGCTCCGCTTAGTTATTCGAGCAATGGAACGTGGGGACCAGAACTATTCACCATTCACTTTTCACTGGAATAATACAATGCCTGAAATGGGGAATAATAGCAATAAACCTGAATATTCAAAGGAGATTTGCTATGGGAAAGGCAAATTATTGTATCAAGTGCACCGTGGACAAGTGCAAGTTCCACTGCAGCGACGAGAGCTATTGTTC
>CAZCOE010000068.1:0-15693 GCA_964500525.1 uncultured Clostridia bacterium
GAACAGACATGATCGAGGCAACCAGAACCGCAAGCCCCATGTGGAGACTGTGGAGGACATACGCAGAGACATTCAGCGCATAGAGAAGGAAATCCGTCTGGAGATTCAGGAGATATCCAACACCAAGTATTAATGCAAAGCATAGCTTCGCCAGTGAATAGTGAATAGTGAAGAGTGAAGAGTTTCGGACCCTGTGCTCCCATGGTCAATGGGCGAAGCGGGGCTTCGCCAGTGAATAGTGATGGGTGAAGAGTGAAGAGTTCATGTCTCTATGCTCCCACGGTCTATTATTTACGCAAATTCTCACACTAAATGCAACTGCAAATTCTACTGTTGCATTTACTTTGAGAATTTACTGCATACACAAAGCCCTGTCCCGTCGTGAGATATGAAAAAGCCGTTGACAGTAAAGTTTTGGTATGCTACTATTTGTTTTGCGCTTGGCGGTATAGCTCAGCTGGCTAGAGCATGCGGTTCATACCCGCAGTGTCGTTGGTTCAAATCCGACTGCCGCTACCAAGAATAAAGCAACCCGTTTGGGTTGCTTTATTCTTTCCGCACCGACGAAAGTGGCATGGATCATCGGATTACAGCTACCGCTTCGGGTCCTCAGGGCATCGCCCTAAGTCGTGCTCCGCTTCCAAATCGAGCATGGGAGCATGGCGTCCTCAACTCTTCACACATCACTCTACACTCTTCACTGCGAAGCAAAGCTTCGCCGGGGGCGGCGCCTTTTCCCGGTACTTTTGGGCGGTCAAAAGTACCGACGAAACACTCATCACTCTTCACTATTCACTGAACCAAGAGGATAGCTTGCTCCTTTCTCCCATTTGATATACACTATACTATTATCGACATAGGCTGCATGGAGGACTCAATGCAAAACATGTTCCAGACTTTCCCCAGGAGCTTTGAGGGACGAGAGATTATATCCGTTGGCCCCAAGAGCGATCAGTTCCATCTAATCAAGGACCTGATCTCCCTCAAGTCCAAGGACAAGAGCATATTTGTTATAGAAGGTCTGTGGGGCTACCCCAAGATAGTCAGCATGGGCATTCACGTCCGACTGTTCTGCTTCTGCCCGGACTTTATCTCCTCCAATGAGGAATTGGAGCAGGTTAAAGGGTTTATCCGGATTGCCGATGAGAGCGCCTACGTCAGCGACAAACTATGCGCCCGGATGACCGACAGGGACAGCACAGAGGGCTTTTTTGTGGTTGCGGATTATCCCACCAAAACCGTTTCTGACATTTCGCTTAAGGACAACAACCTGATAATTATCACAGACGGTCTGGACAAGCCTGGCAACGTGGGCACTATTATTCGCTCCGCAGAGGCCGCAGGCTGTGACGCTGTCATTTCCGTCAATACCCGGGTGCCCCTCTCCCAGCATAGGCTGATTAAGGCCAGCCTGGGAGCCAGTCTCACATTGCCTGTCATCAGCATGGAGGCAGAGGATTGCATCCGGTGGCTCAAGGACAACGGCTTTACTCTGTATATTACCAATCTGAAGTCCGCCAGATGGTACTACCAGGAGAGCTACATGGGCAGGGCTGCAATAGTTGCAGGAAATGAGATTCGAGGCGTTTCTGACATTTGGAACCAATGCGATGTGCCCCATGTAAACATCAAGATTCCCATGTTCGGACAGTGCGACTCCCTGAATGTGGGCTTTGCATCCACCATGGTGGCATACGAGGCCAGCCTTAAGCAGAAGGGATTAATACAATGAACTATCCGGAGTACCTGACATCCAATATGGCGGAGGCTCTGGCGGAGGCAGCCAAGGCTGCAGAGGCAGGGGAAATACCGGTTGGCGCAGTGATTGTCAGAGATGGAAGAATCATTGCACGGGGACACAACACCCGTGAGGGCCATCGGGACATAACCGGCCATGGGGAAATCAACGCTATACGGGAGGCAGAGAGGATTCTTGGAGACTGGAGACTCAGCGGCTGTGATCTGTTTGTAACCATGGAACCTTGTCCTATGTGCATGGGTGCAATTCTGGCAGCACGTATCAGCAGATTGGTATATGGATGCCCGGATCCGGTGGCAGGTGCCTGCAGAACTGTTGCAAACATCTACACATCGGGCCTCAATACAGGCAAGTTGGAAATATATGATGGCATAATGGCCGAGGAATGCTCGGCGGTACTGGACGGTTTTTTTAATGAAATCAGAGAATAGGAACAAGCCCAATAAAAAAACTGAACGTCATTCCGGATTGAAGGCAAAGAGAACAGCCAGAAAGGTGTTCAGGACTATTGCCAGGATACTGGGAGTGATTCTCCTGATGGTTGTGTGCTTCTTTGCGGGACTGTTTATATACTGCAGAGGCGTGGGTATCGACTACGGCAAGGTGATTACAGCCCTGACAACTGGACAGATGGACCAGTTCGAGGCCTTGATGAATCCGGAGGCATATCTGGAGGCAGATTTTGTAGAGGGATTCGTACAGAATGAATACGCCGACGACAGCGACCGCTTTTACTGCATAGGGGAAACCCTGTTTAAGGTCAGCAATAACAGTGTGGTAAAGTATTCATCTACAGGAGTGATTGCCCAGGAGATCAGACTGGATATGGACAATTGCCGTGTGAACAGGGTGGGAAAATACATGCTGGTTTACAACATAGGCGGCCAGACGGCCCACCTGTTTACAGAGGACAGCTACGTTGGCATTGCACTGCCTGACCCTGTATTGGTTGCAACAGTAGGCTATGGCGGATATATGGCATATGTTCTGGATACAGACAGCTATGCTTCCGCGGTGGCAATATATGACGACAAGGGGAAGCCGGTTTCCACCAGATATATTCAGGAGGACTATGTGGTATGGGCCGGAGTTTCGCCTGACAATTCGTACTACTGCATAGACAGGGTTTCCCTGGACGACCTGGAGTGCACCAGCTACCTGGAATACAACAAAGTAGGTGAGACTGCAGCCTATGCCGGCGAAAGCTATTCCGGAGTGTTGATTGCCCAGTGCGCCTTTGCATCCAACGGAACTATGGTATGCATTGCAGAGGACAGGATTATACATGTGGGAACGGGGCGAAAGCCGATTTCTGAGTATCCCGTCCGTGAGATATACGCTATGACCCAATCCCCCGAGGGAAACGTGGTTCTGTCCGCCGGAGTGGATGAGAATGGGTCCTCTCAGAATCGCATATACATTTTTGATAACAAGGGCAGCTGTTCCACCTTTGACACGGACCAGGCGGCCCGGAAACTCAATGTACAAGGCGGCAACATCTGCGCAGTTTTGGGAACAGGAGTTGTCATATACGACTCCCGTGGACAGATTCAGACCACTTATGCATCGGAGGATGACAAGATAAACGACGCCATATTGTACAGAGACAGCTATTTGGTTGTGTACAAAAACACAGTAGACAAGAGGAGATTCTGATATGTGGATACTATTTGATTTAGCAATTGTTGCAATTATCGTTCTTTCCGTGTGGTCCGGGTATCGCAAGGGCTTTGTCTCCATTATGGAGAGATTGCTGTATCTGGTAGTGGTCTGCGTGCTGACATATTTGCTTAAGCCTGTAGGCGTGGCAGTAATTAACGCAACTCCTCTGCCTCAGGCACTGGAGACCAAGTCGGTGGAGATCCTTACGGAGAACGTGGGTGATAAGATTACTCAGGTTGTGGATTTTGATCAGCTGTCGGAGGTGCTTTCTGAGGCCGCCCTGCCCGATGCCCTGGCAGATGTGATTGCAAACAAGCTGGCAACAGTTGAAAACTTCCTGGGACAGAGCGCTTCTGACATGATTGCGCAGATTGCATCTGCCGTTACCCAGTTTGTAGTAGGCGCCATCGCTTTGATAATCCTGTTCGTGCTGCTGAGTATCGTATACTTCCTGGTATTCAGATTGCTGAACCTGACAGCCAAGCTGCCGGTTATCAAGCAGGCTAACAAGCTGCTGGGCATTGTGGGAGGCCTGGTCAGCGCCGCCATATACGTGGTGTTGATTATGTGGCTGCTCAGCGCAATGGCACCCTTCGTGGATGGAATTAACACCATACTTTCAGGATCCATTACATACAGGCTGTACGTAAATTTAATTTAGGCCCAGGTCAAATTCGTAATAAAATAGTGTTGACATGGATTAATCACTGTGGTAAATTACTCTTGCTCACCAGTGATGAGTTATTTTTTTGCGTAACTTTTTAACCTTTTTTACATAAAGGAGTATTTAAAATGAGAGTTAAAGTGACATTGGCTTGTGAAGAGTGCAAGCAGAGAAATTACATTACAATGAAGAACAAGAAGAACAACTCAGACAGAATCGAGATGAAGAAGTACTGCAAGTTCTGCCAGAAGCACACAAATCACAAGGAGACAAAGTAATCCTTGGACTATTAAGGGGTTTATTATGGCCAACGATAACAAGAATAAAAAGGATAATTGGTTTATTAGAGCCGGCAAAGCCATTAAGAAGTTCTTCGGCGATATCAGGATGGAGCTCAAGAAGGTTGTATGGCTGAAACCCAAGCAGGTTGTGACAGCAACGATTGCTGTTCTTGGCGCGTGCTTGTTGGTGGGTGTCGTTGTCTGGTTGGTTGACCTCGGTATGTCCGAGCTCTACAACCTTATCTTCGGATAGTATTTTGATTAGCAGAGGAAACTCAAGTGTCGGATAACAATATTGAATTAGAGCGCAAGGTGCCCGATGAGGCCCAATGGTATGTTGTGCATACCTACTCTGGCTACGAAGCCAAGGTAAAGGCCAGTATTGAAAACGCCATAGAGAACAGACATCTGGAGGATTTCATCTTTGATATTGCAATTCCCATGGAGGAGGTTGTGGAGATCAAGGACGGCAAGCGCAAGGCTACCATGAAGAAGATTTTCCCCGGATATATCCTTGTTCATATGATTATGAACAATGAGACCTGGTATGTTGTTCGCAACGTACGCGGTGTCACAGGATTTGTTGGACCTGAGTCCGAGCCTGTGCCACTTACACCTGCCGAGATGGAGAATATGGGCATGAACCGCACAGAGACACAGATCGACTTCGAGGTCGGCAATCATGTCAGCGTGCTGTCCGGACCCTTCGCAGATTTTGTGGGTGTTATTAAGAAGATCAGCCCTGACAAGAAGCTGATCACAGTGGGTATCTCCATGTTCGGCAGAGAGACCCCGATTGACCTTGAACCTACGCAGATCCAACTTTCCAAGGATTGAGGATCGGCGCAAGTTATAGAAAATTTCAGTAAACTGGGAGGTAGGGTATGGCAAAGAAAATTAATGCCATTGTAAAACTTCAGATCGCAGCCGGCAAGGCAGCAATGACCCCACCGGTAGGACCAGCTCTTGGACCGCATGGTGTTAACATGATGCAGTTCGTGAAGGAGTTCAATGAGAAGACTGCCAAGGATGCAGGCCTCATTATCCCCTGCGTTATTACAATTTACGCAGACAGGACTTTCTCCTTCATTACCAAGACTCCTCCGGCAGCAGTTCTGCTTAAGAAGGCAGCAGGTCTTGAGAGGGCATCAGGCAGGCCCAACGTTGACAAGGTTGCACAGGTAACCAGAGAGGATCTCAAGAAGATCGCAGAGCTCAAGATGGTCGACCTGAATGCAGCCAGCTTGGATGCTGCTATCAGCATGATCGCCGGTACAGCACGCAGCATGGGCATCACAGTAGCAGACTAAGGGAGGATAGAGCAATGAAGAGAGGCAAGAATTATAACGCTAAAGTTGCTTTGTTCAACCAGCAGGATCTGTATGCTCCCGCAGAGGCAATTGCAACAGTTAAGAAAACCGCTACTGCTAAGTTTGACGAGACAATCGAGCTTCACGTAAGATTGGGTGTTGACTCCAGACATGCAGATCAGCAGGTTCGTGGTTCAGTAGTACTGCCCCACGGAACAGGTAAGACCAAGACAGTTTTGGTTATTGCCAAGGACGACAAGGCCAAGGAAGCTCAGGAAGCCGGCGCTGATTTCGTAGGCGCAGAGGACATGATCGCCAAGATCCAGAGCGAGAACTGGTTCGACTATGATGTTATCGTAGCTACACCCAACATGATGGGTCAGCTGGGTCGTTTAGGTAAGGTTTTGGGCCCCAAGGGCTTGATGCCCAACCCCAAGTCCGGCACAGTTACAATGGATATCGCCAAGGCAATCAGCGAGATTAAAGCTGGTAAGGTTGAGTACAGACTGGACAAGGGCAACATTATCCACTGTGTAGTCGGCAAAGCATCCTTCACAGATGAGCAGCTCACAGAGAACCTCAAGGTTGTTCTGGATGCCATCGTAAAGGCTAAACCCGCAGCAGCCAAGGGAACCTACATGAAGAGCGTATACGTTTCTTCCACAATGGGCCCCTCCGTCAGAATTAATACTCTCAAGATTTAATCTGACGGCACTTGACAATCAGTCAAGGAATTATTAAAATCAAATAGTTGTATTTTGCCGGAGACGGCTGGTGTCCATCAGGACGTAAAGAGTTTCTGCCAGCTTAGGCTAAGATAGATCGCTTACATTGATTTGTATAGCCATCCTATGTCTCTGGCAAAGGATGGCTATTTTATTATTTGAACAGGAGGTGTAGAAATTGGCAAGCAATAAGATTCTTGAACAGAAGAAGGTTATCGTTTCTGACCTTGCTGCAAAGCTCAAGTCTGCTAAGTCCATTGTATTCTGCAACTACAGAGGAATCACTGTTCTCAAGGACACTCAGATGAGAAATGAGCTCCGCAAGAACAACATCGATTACTTTGTTGCTAAGAACACTTACACAAAGCTGGCACTCAAGGAGGCCGGCATTGAGGGACTTGAAGAGTATCTCAGCGGACCTACAGCTATTGCTATCAGCACTGATGATGAGACAGCACCCGCCAGAGTCCTTGCTAAGTACGCAGATGAGATCAACACATTCGAGTGCAAGGCAGGCTATCTTGACGGAGAGGTTCTTACAGCAGATGCAGTTGCAGAGGTTTCCAGAATCCCTTCCAAGGAAGTCCTTTATTCCAAGCTTGCTGGCGGCCTGAACCAGATCATTGCAGGACTTGCAATCGCTCTGCAGGCAGTGGCAGACAAAATGGCAGATGGAGCTCCCGCAGAGGCCGGAGCAGAGGCAGCAGAGTAAGCTGCAATATACAATACTACGGAGGTAAATTATTATGGCAAGTGAGAAGATCACAAACATTATCGAGACAGTTAAGACCCTTACAGTTATTGAGCTCAACGAGCTTGTAAAGGCTATCGAAGAGGAGTTTGGTGTTACAGCAGCTGCTGCTGTAGTAGCAGGCCCCGCAGCCGCAGCAGCACCTGCAGCTGAGGAGAAGACAGAGTTTGACGTTGTACTTAAGGAAATCGGCGCAAACAAGATCGCAGTTATCAAGGTTGTCCGCGAGCTGACAGGTCTGGGCCTTAAGGAAGCTAAGGATCTGGTTGACGGAGCTCCCAAGACCGTTAAGGAAGGCATCTCCAAGGAGGATGCTGAGGCTGTTGTTGCTAAGTTCAAGGAGCAGGGCGCTACTTGCGAGATTAAGTAATAGCAAGACTCACAGTTGTGATTTATCCGGGGCTGTCATTATGACAGCCCTTTTTCGTATTAAAAAAGTGTGAATAATTTGAAAATTTTTTTAAATTTTATAAAAAATCGGCATTTTGTCAAAAAGCCACAGGCAAAGCTTGTTCAATATTATGGATAATAAGCCCTTGTACCCTGTTCAAATTGATGCTAGAATATTAAACTGCTTTATTGTGGATTTATGGGCTTTTCTATGTGTTTTCACAGCTTTTTTGCCGTTCAGCCGCTGGCTCTGAGGACATAATTCAGGGGTTTCCACTTAGAGTAATATCTAATGAGGTGATTTTAGATGGTACATCCGCAACAGTTTGGGCGTAACACCCGCATGAGTTTCTCCAGAGTTCCGGAAGTCATTGAGATGCCTAACCTTATTGAGGTTCAGAGAGAATCCTACGAGTGGTTCTTGACCAAGGGCCTCAAGGAGGTCTTTGAGGACATTTCTCCTATCGTCGATTTCACAGGCAATCTCAGCCTGGAGTTTGGCGAGTACAGGATTGACAGGGACGAGGCCAAGTACACAATTGCCGAGTGCAAGGAGAGAGATGCAACATATGCTGCACCCCTCAGATGCAAGGTTTATCTGAACAACCGGGTCACAGGAGAAGTTAAGAACCAGGACATCTATATGGGTGATTTCCCGCTCATGACAGAGACGGGTACATTCATTATCAACGGTGCTGAGAGAGTTATTGTCAGCCAGTTGGTGCGTTCCCCCGGATGCTACTATGCTATGAAATACGACAAGAACGGCAAGGCCCTGTTCAGCACAACCGTCATCCCTAACCGTGGTGCATGGCTGGAGTATGAGCAGGATTCCAACAATGTTGTATGGGTACGTATTGACAGAACACGCAAGCTGCCTCTGACCACATTCATCCGTTCCATAGGCTACGGCTCCGACGAGCAGATCCTGAACCTGTTTGGCGAGGAGGATCTTATTCTCGCTACCATTCAGAAGGACGAGAAGAAGTCCGAGAATGAGGCACTTCTTGAGGTTTACAAGAAGCTCCGTCCCGGCGAGCTCCAGTCCGTTGAGAGTGCACGCACATTGCTGACCAATATGCTGTACGATCCCAGGAGATACGACCTGGCACACTTTGGCCGCTTCAAGTTCAACAAGAAGCTTTCCTTGGCAACCCGTATTACAGGCCACCAGGCAGCAGCTGCAGTTATCAATCCCGAGACAGGGGAGGTTATGGCCGATCAGGGTCAGACCATCACCAAGGAGCTGGCAACCGAGATTCAGGATGCCGGCGTAAACGTGGTTGAGATCGTTTCCGAGGGCCAGACAGTCAGAGTTATCGGCAACAACACTGTAGATATATATAAATATATTACCTTTGATATTTCAGAGTTTGAGATCAAGGATCGTGTTAACTATACAGTTCTGCAGGAGATCCTGGAGAACAATACCTCAGAGGATGACATCAAGGCTGCTATCAAGGCCAACAAGGACCGCCTGCTGCCCAAGCACATCACCCTGGAGGATATCATCGCATCCATCAGCTACTTCATCGGCCTTACCAAGGAAGTGGGCACCACAGACGTTATTGACCACCTGGGCAACAGAAGAGTGCGTTCCGTAGGAGAACTCCTGCAGAACCAGTTCCGCATCGGTCTTTCAAGAATGGAGAGAGTTGTCCGGGAGAGAATGACAACCAACGATATTACAAGCATCACACCTCAGGCGCTTATTAATATCAGACCTGTTGCAGCAGCTATCAAGGAGTTCTTTGGCAGCTCCCAGTTGTCCCAGTTCATGGATCAGCCTAACCCTCTGGCAGAGCTGACACACAAGAGAAGACTTTCTGCTTTGGGTAAAGGCGGTTTGTCCAGAGACAGAGCTACTTTCGAGGTTCGTGATATTCACCATTCCCACTACGGCAGAATGTGCCCCATTGAGACTCCTGAAGGTCCCAACATCGGTCTGATCGGTTCTCTGGCACTGTATGCCAAGGTTAACCCCTATGGATTTATCGAGACTCCCTACAGAATCGTAGATAAGGAGACTCACACAGTTACCAATGAGGTCAGATACATGACAGCAGAGGAAGAGGAGGGCTACTACATCACCATGGCTTCCGAGCCTATCGATGAGAATGGCCACTTTGTCCACTCCAAGATGCTGGCACGTCACATGGAGGATTCTCTGATTGAGGTATCCTCAGACATGATCGACCTGATGGACGTGTCCCCCAGACAGTTGGTATCCGTTGCTACAGCTATGATTCCTTTCCTGGAGCATGATGACGCTACCCGTGCTCTGATGGGCTCCAACATGCAGCGTCAGGCAGTTCCCTTGATCCGCACAGAGGCTCCCATTGTTGCTACAGGTATTGAGCACAGGGCCGCTGTTGACTCCGGCGTTGTCGTGGTTGCCAAACAGGATGGTATTGTGGAGAAGGTTTCCGCTAAGGAAGTCATCATCAGAGATGCAGAGGGCAACAGCCACGTTTACAGCATTCTCAAGTACCTGCGTTCCAACCAGGGCACATGTATCAACCAGCACGTCCTGGTTAAGAAGGGCGACATCGTTAAGAAGGGCGATGTTATTGCAGACGGCCCCTCCACATCAAATGGCGAAATCGGTTTGGGCAAGAATATCCTGATCGGCTTCCTGTCCTGGGAGGGTTACAACTACGAGGACGCTGTTCTAATCAGCGAGAAGTTGGTCATGAATGACGTATTCACCTCTATTCACATTGAGGAATACGAAATCGATGCCAGAGACACCAAGCTGGGACCGGAGGAAATCACCAGAGATATCAACAACGTAGGTGAGGACAGCCTCAAGGATCTGGATGAGAACGGTATTATCCGCATCGGCGCCGAGGTTAAGGCAGGAGATATTCTGGTAGGTAAGGTTACACCTAAGGGCGAGACCGACCTGTCCGCAGAGGAGAAACTGCTCCGTGCTATCTTTGGCGAGAAGGCCAGAGACGTGAGAGACACATCCCTCAGAGTGCCCCACGGCGAATACGGCATTATTGTGGATGTTAAGACATTCAAGAGAGAGAATGGGGACGAGATGGCTCCCGGCGAGAACGAACTGGTCAGAGTCTATATCGCCCAGAAGAGAAAGATTTCCGTTGGTGACAAGATGTCAGGCCGTCACGGAAACAAGGGTGTTGTATCCAGAGTGCTTCCTGAGGAGGATATGCCTTTCCTTCCCGACGGTACACCTTTGCAGATCGTGTTGAACCCCTTGGGCGTTCCTTCACGTATGAACATTGGTCAGGTTTTGGAAGTTCACCTGGGCATTGCCGCCAAGACATTAGGCTGGAAGATTGCTACTCCCGTATTCGACGGTGCCACAGAGGAAGAGGTATTCGAGACTCTGGAGAAGGCCGGTCTGGACAAGGACGGCAAGACAGTCCTGTACGATGGACGTACAGGCGAGCCCTTCGACAACCGGGCTACTGTTGGTATCATGTACATGCTCAAGTTGAACCACTTGGTAGATGACAAGATTCACGCAAGATCCACAGGACCTTACTCATTGGTAACACAGCAGCCTCTCGGCGGTAAGGCTCAGTTCGGTGGACAGAGATTTGGTGAGATGGAAGTCTGGGCCATCGAGGCCTATGGCGCAGCTCACACACTGCAGGAGATCCTGACCGTCAAGTCCGACGACGTCGTAGGACGTCAGAAGACCTACGAGGCCATTGTAAAGGGAGAAAATGTTCCTGAGCCCGGCATTCCCGAGAGCTTCAAGGTATTGATTAAGGAACTCCAGTCCCTGGCTCTGGATATTAAGGTATTGTCCGACGAATACGGCGAGATTGACCTTAAGAGATACGGAAACGATGATGAGAAGGCTCCCAGCATCAGCCAGGAGGTCAATATGGAGGGCCTTGAGGACACTCCCATGAACGCTGACAAGTCCGAGTACAGTGATTGGAGCATTGCAAGAGAGGATGGAACATACAGTTCCGATGACGCCACCGACGATGCCTCTGCCTACGACGACGATAACGGCGATTACTAAAGAAGGGACGGTAAATGAAAATGAATAACGAAGCTATGATTTTCGATTCAATCAGCATTGGCCTTGCCTCCCCCGAGAAGATCCTGGAGTGGTCTTACGGCGAGGTTAAGAAGCCCGAAACCATCAATTACCGAACACTCAAGCCTGAGAGAGACGGTCTCTTCTGTGAGAAGATCTTTGGCCCCACAAAGGACTACGAGTGCCACTGCGGCAAGTATAAGAAGGTAAGATACAAGGGTATCGTCTGCGACAAGTGCGGTGTTGAGGTTACAACATCCAAGGTCAGAAGAGAGCGTATGGGCCACATCGAGCTGGCTGCACCTGTTTCCCACATCTGGTACTTCAGAGGAATCCCCTCCAAGATGGGACTTATTCTGGAACTGTCCCCCAAGGAGTTGGATCAGGTTCTCTACTTCGCAGCATATATCGTTCTGGACCCCGGAACATCCAACCTGGCATACAAGCAGGTCCTTACCGAGAAGGAGTACAGAGATGCTATGGCAGCCTGTGCCGAGAACAACACCACATTCCGTGTAGGTATGGGTGCTGAGGCTATCAAGGAACTCCTTGAGGCCATTGACCTGGATAAGTTGTCTGCTGAGCTTCGTGAGGAGCTTGACAAGACCTCCAGCCAGAGCCAGAAGAAGCTCAAGACCATCAAGAGACTTGAGGTTGTAGAGTCCTTCCGCAAGTCAGGCAACAGACCTGAGTGGATGATTCTGACAGTTATTCCGGTTATTCCTCCGGAGCTGCGTCCCATGGTACAGCTGGACGGCGGCAGATTTGCCACATCCGACCTTAACGACCTATACAGAAGGGTTATTAACAGAAATAACAGACTTAAGAAGCTGTTGGAGCTGGATGCCCCTGCAATCATCGTTCGCAATGAGAAGCGTATGCTCCAGGAGTCCGTTGACGCTTTGATGGATAATGGCCGTCGCGGCAGACCTGTTACAGGCCCCGGCACCAGACCCCTTAAGTCACTGTCCGACATGCTCAGAGGTAAGCAGGGACGTTTCAGACAGAACCTGCTGGGCAAGCGTGTTGACTATTCCGGCCGTTCCGTTATCGTCGTAGGTCCCGAGCTTAAGATTTACCAGTGCGGTATTCCCAAAGAGATGGCGCTGGAGCTGTTCAAGCCCTTTGTCATGAAGAAGCTTGTAAACAAGGGCAAGGACGTCTATAACATCAAGACAGCCAAGAAGGCCGTTGAGACCGCCAGGGCAGATGTCTGGGACGTTCTGGAGGAGGTAATCAAGGAGCACCCAGTTCTGCTGAACCGTGCACCTACCCTTCACAGACTGGGTATTCAGGCATTTGAGCCTGTTTTGGTGGAGGGCAGAGCCATCAAGCTCCATCCTCTGGTATGTACAGCCTTTAACGCAGACTTCGATGGAGACCAGATGGCTGTTCACCTTCCTCTCAGCGCAGAGGCTCAGGCCGAGGCCAGAGTTCTCATGCTGTCTGCAAACAACCTGTTGAAGCCTCAGGACGGTGCTCCCGTTACTGTTCCCACACAGGATATGGTTTTGGGTATCTACTACCTGACATTGGTTAAGGATGGCGAGTTGGGCGAGGGCAGAGCCTTCTCCAGCGAGGACGAGATGCTCATGGCCTACCAGCAGAGAGAGGTTTCCGTGCATGCCAAGATTAAGCTGAGAGTTACCAAGGAGATCGACGGCAAGGTTAAGAGCGCCGTTATCGACACAACTCCCGGCCGCACAATCTTCAACGACATTATTCCTCAGGATCTGGGCTTTGTGGACAGGACAGTTCAGGGCAATGAGTTCCTGCAGGAGATTGCCTTTGTTGTTGGCAAGAAGCAGCTGGGCAAGATTATCGACAAGTGCATCAAGAAGCACGGTACTGCTGAGACAGCTGTGGTTCTGGACGATGTAAAGAAGATGGGTTACAGATACTCCACCAGGGCTGCCATCTCCATCTCCATCAGTGACATGGTAGTTCCCGGAGACAAGGAGCAGTTCCTGCGTGAGGCCGAGGCAGAGGTTGAGACTATCCAGAAGAGATACAGGAGAGGCCTTATCTCTGAGGAGGACAGATACAAGCAGGTCGTCGACACATGGAACAACACCGTTGACAAGATTACCGACGCTTTGATGAACAATCTGGACCAGTACAACCCCATCAGTATGATGGCAGACTCCGGCGCCAGAGGTAACAAACAGCAGATTAAGCAGCTGGCCGGTATCAGAGGTCTGTTCGCAGATACAAGCGGTAAGACCATCGATATTCCCATTAAGTCTAACTTCCGTGAAGGACTTAATGTTCTGGAGTTCTTCCTGTCATCCCACGGTACCAGAAAGTCCCTTGCTGATACAGCTTTGCGTACAGCTGACTCCGGTTACCTGACCAGAAGACTGGTAGATATTTCTCAGGACGTTATCGTAAACGAGGAGGATTGCGGTTCCACAGATGGCCTGGAGGTAACCAGAATCATGGATGGCAACTCCGAAATCGTCTCTCTGAATGAGAGGATTGTGGGCAGATATCCTCTGGAGAACATCGTAGATCCTGCATCCGGAGAGGTGCTGGCTGATACAGATACATTGATTACTTCCGAGATCGCCGACAGGATTGTCAAGGCCGGCATCGAGAAGGTCAAGATCAGATCTATTCTGAACTGCCATGCCAAATCCGGCGTATGCGCCAAGTGCTACGGTGCAAACCTGGCAACAGGCCAGCGCTGCAACATCGGTGAGGCAGTTGGTATCATCGCTGCTCAGTCCATCGGCGAACCCGGTACTCAGTTGACAATGAGAACCTTCCACACCGGCGGTATTGCAGGAGACGATATTACCCACGGTCTTCCCAGAGTCGAGGAGCTCTTTGAGGCCAGAAAGCCCAAGGGTCTTGCAGTTATCTCAGAAATTGCCGGCAGAGTTGAGATTAACGATACCAACAAGAAGAAGCGTGAAATCACAATCACCAACGACAATGGCGAGAGCGAGAAGTATGCAATCCCCTTCGGTTCCAGAATCAAGGTGTTTGACGGCGACGTTATTGAGGCCGGCGATCCTTTGACAGAGGGTTCACTTGATCCTCACGACATCATGAGAATCAAGGGCGAGAAGGGCGTTCAGAATTACATGCTCCAGGAAGTACAGAAGGTTTACAGGCTCCAGGGCGTGGGCATCAACGACAAGCACATCGAGTGTATCGTTCGCCAGATGCTCCGCAAGGTAAGAGTTGCAAACCCCGGAGACACAGATATGCTTCCCGGCGGATTGATCGACAGACAGCAGTTTGATCTTGGCAACGCCAAGGCAATTGCTGAGGACAAGAAGCCTGCTGAGGGCGAGGTCACATTGCTGGGTATTACAAGAGCATCCCTGTCCACCGACTCCTTCCTGTCATCCGCATCATTCCAGGAGACCACAAGAGTTCTTACCGAGTCCGCTATCCTGGGCAAGGTTGATCCCCTGGTTGGCCTTAAGGAGAACGTTATCCTTGGTAAGCTGATTCCTGCCGGAACAGGCATGAAGATGTACAAGGATATCACTGTAGTAAACAACTGCCCCGAGGAGATTACTCCAGAGGTGGAACCTGCGGCAGATGTTGAGATTGCAGAATAATATTAAATAGTATTGAATTGAGGGCGCCCTTGGAAATTCCGGGGGCACCCTTTTTTTAGTGAATAGTGAATAGTGAAGAGTGAAGAGTTGTGGTCCCTATGCTCCCATGGTCTATATGCGAGGCAAAGCCTCGCAGTGAATAGTTAATGGTGAAGAGAAGTTTCGTCGGTACTTTTGACCGCCCAAAAGTACCGGAAAAGGCGCCACCCCCGGCGAAGCTTTGCGACCCAGTGAAGAGTGTAGAGTGATGTGTGAAGAGTTGAGGACGCCATGCTCCCATGGTCTATATGCGAGGCAAAGCCTCGCAGTGAATAGTTAATGGTGAAGAGTGAAGAGTTGTGGTCCCTATGCTCCAGAGGTCGAATGGCGAGCGGAGCTGCTTCGCCAGTGAATAGTGAAGAGTTGTGGTAGCTATGCTCCCATGAACGGTTATATAGTTTTCACTCTCCCAACGGTCCAAAATACTTGACAAGTTCCGTTGTGGTCGGATATGGTAAATACGAGATACTTATTTGTATTATTTAATTATTGTCCATGGTCTGGACAGGAAAG
>CAZCOE010000069.1:0-5384 GCA_964500525.1 uncultured Clostridia bacterium
CTCATAAAATGTCCTCCTATTCTGCGGGATTGACTTCACCCGCACCTGATAGTATCATCCTAACATGAATGGTTAGAGCGTCAAGTACGCACATTCAGGTGATATACTAACCAAAAGGAGAGTGTATAACATGAGCATTGCCTGTATCAAGGACGCCAGACTGGAGGACACGGGATTTAACTACACCATGTCGCTGATCCAGGGCAAATATAAGATGTTTATTCTCTATACTCTGATGGAATTTGAGATCGTTCGATTCAATGAACTCAAGAAATATATTGGAACCATCTCCTACAAGACCTTGAGTCTGACGCTGAAGGAGTTGGAGGCAGATGGCCTGGTTCATCGGCAGGAGTATCCTCAGATACCGCCAAAGGTGGAGTACAGTCTGACGGACCGGGGCAGATCACTCATTCCAATTCTGGACGGAATGTGCGAATGGGGCGACCAGAATCGTATTTGACATTCGGACAAAAATATGGAATTCATCAAATATCTCACAGAACAACTCAGTATGCATCCTCACATTCAGGCTGCGGATGTGGTCAAAATGTGCTATCAGGCCGCCTTCGGTGCAGAACACCTGCTGGCCGATGTGGAGGCAGCGGGAGAATACTTCAATCGTGAGTACCACAGCACAGAGCCTGTGGCCGGACGCATATTTGAACCCATATCTCCCTATACCTGCCGTGTAAATATGGCAGCATGGAAGGCTGCGGGATTGAACCCCCACTGGCTGTTTAACATGTTTGTCTCATCTGTTGGCCCTCATGAGCAGGGGAAAGACACCTTTGTGCAATATCTGGACTGGGCAGAGCAGCTGATTGCCTCGGGAGCAACCGGCATAGGCCTGGAGGAATACAAGTTATTTGTGCAGGAGTATTTAAGGAGCGGGGTTTCTCCGGTACACCATAGCCACACCTACAGACAGATGGAGAGGCCGGCCTACCGATTGGCAGACAGCAGGTTCATGGTTCTGCTGCCCATTCTGGAGAAAATCTCTCGGCTGCCCAGGGGTGAGACCCGGGTGATAGCAATAGATGGTCCGGCGGCCTCGGGGAAGTCCACTTTGGCACATATGCTGCAGCAGATTTTGGCAGCCGGAGTTGTGCATATGGACGACTTTTTCCTGCCGGGGGACCTGCGAACACCCGAGAGATTGTCAGAAATCGGTGGGAATGTGCACTACGAGCGGTTTGTTGAACAAGTTCTGCCCTGTTTGCCCGGTTCCAAGGAGTTCTCCTATCAGGTTTTCGACTGCAGTACCATGGCCATGGGCGACATGCGCTCAGTGGACAGATCGGAGTACAGAATCGTGGAAGGATCCTACAGCCACCATCCCAAGTTCGGCAATTATGCAGACCTGCGCATATTCATGGAAATCGATCCGGAATTACAAAAACAGAGAATAATCCGCAGAAATGGAAAAGCCCTGTGGGAAAAGTTCCACAAGGCTTGGATACCCCTTGAAAACAAGTATTTTGTCAATTTTGCTATAAAGGAATCAGCTGATCTGGTGATCACCGGTTCGTAACTTATTGAGTAAGTCTCACGAAGGTAGAGCTGACATAGCCGCTGTACTCACCGGCTGTAACCTGAATCCAGTCACTGCTGATGGAGATAATGGTGAGCTCAGTGCCGTCCTTCAATGTGGTGACGGCCTGGGAAGTGGAGGATGCGGAGGACCGCAGGTTAACGGTAGATGATGCGTCGGACAGCTTGATATAGCCATCCAGAGTGCCTGTCAACTTCAGATAAGATGTCATAATATAGCCAATCTCTCCTTGATAGGAAACCTTCATCCACTTGCCTGCAATGTCCATAGGCTTAACCTCTGTGCCGCTGGCCACCTGGCAGATAACGTTGTCGCTGTCGGTAGATGCGGAATAGCGCATGTTTACCTTAGATGTGGTATCCTGCAGCTGAACCACCAGCTTGCTGGGTTCGGGTGTAGGAGCAGGAGTGGGAGTAGGAGTGGCAGGTGAGGTAGGCATAGGAGTCACTGTTGCAACAGGAGATGCGGTAGGAGTGGCCGTGGGCGCATCATAGGTATGGGGGCCATTGTTGTTGCAAGACACAATTACAACCACAACGACAATAACCGCCACTAAAAAAATAGCAGCTGCGAAGATTAAAAGTCTCTGTTTGCGATCCAATTTTTCCATTAGAGGTCTCCTTTCCGACAAAAGACAACGGGATACGATTACACATAACTATTATAACATTATCGTTTCCAGCCGTAAATTACGATACAGCCTATTTTTCACACAAATATTGGCTAGTTTACCCCCCTGAGGCACTAAATAAACAGGTTGTAAAGACTGTAACCCTATGATATAATCTCAAAGCTTGCGTAGGCTGTGTCCCAGACCGGTCCGCAGGCAGGTAATTATTCCTTGCTCCGTCAGTTTGGCGGGGCCGTATTAGTCCGGAAGGAGGTGCACTATGCTTAACAAGTACGAATGTATTTTCATCGTTGATGCCACTCTGGCAGATGACCAGATCCAGGCACTGGGTGAGAAGTTCAAGTCTCTTGTAGAGAGCTCTGCGACACTTGAGGGTTTTGAGGATTGGGGCAAGAAGAAGCTCGCCTATGCAATCAACTACAAGACCGAGGGCCAGTATTTCTTGGTAAACTTCAGCGCTGATGCTGATTTCCCCAAGGAGCTGGAGAGAAATCTCAAGATCACAGACGGCGTTATTAAGTACATGACTGTCAAGAGAGCAGTCTGATGTACCGGTTTTTCTAACTGAGGAGGCCACATGAACAAGGTTTTTTTAATGGGACGCCTTACCAGGGATCCCGAGCTTAGGATGACAACAACCGGCACAGCCGTTTGCTCTTTTAGCCTGGCTGTGGACAGGAGCTATGTCCGGCAGGGTGAGGAGCGCAAGGCTGACTTCTTTAACATCGTCGCCTGGAGAAACCAGGCAGAGTTCTGCAAGAAGTATTTGGTTAAGGGAACCAAGATTATCGTAATCGGTTCCATCCAGAACAGGACATGGGATGACCAAAACGGTCAGAGACACTATGCCACAGACATTATTGCCGAGGAGATCAACTTCGCCGAGAGCAAGAGAAATGACGGCATGCAGCAGGCTCCCCAGTCCACGGCAGCACCCATCGCCACACCCGATAGCGGTTCAGGATTCTACCCTATCGAGGACGATGCGGATATGCCCTTTTAATCTAACATAGTAGCACGAAAGGAGGCATTTCATATGTCTATGAACAGAAAGCCCGCAGGCGGATTCGACGCCAAGGGACCAATGAGACCCAGAAGACCTCGCAAGAAGGTATGCGCATTCTGTGCAGAGAAGGTTGAGTTTATCGATTACAAGGACGTAAATCGTCTTCGCAAGCATATTTCCGAGAGGGGCAAGATTCTTCCCAGGAGAGTAACCGGCTGCTGCGCCAAGCACCAGAGAGAGGTTACAAACGCAATCAAGCGTGCACGCCAGATTGCACTTCTGCCCTACGAGGTACAGTAAATCAATATTTGTTGATTAAGAGGTGGACTGCTATAGAGCCCACCTTTTTATTTTGCAAAAAAGTGGACACCACCGGCTGTTCTATCACCTGCCACCCCTGCATAGACTTTCCCGAACATCTGCTTCGGAAATGGAATCTCCCAAACCCTCCTTATTTGTCTATAGGGAATATTCTAATTAGTCTATCAATCAAATATCGTTATAAGCGTCGTTGATATTCTCGTAGACTCGATTGCCGGATTCGAGCATTTTATCTATAAGAGCGTCTTCCAACTCTTCGTTTCATACCACCAGGGCCATCTGGGTTATCTTGTTTACCATTCCGTAACCGTACTCGGAATTAACCAACGCCCAGTCTGCCTTTTCGGATTCCCAAAGAAATTTATACTCATCAATATTCATAGTCTTTACCTTTTTCCCGTCAGATGTGAATTTAATCGTTGACTTTCCACTTGGTATGATTAATGGGGGTGTTCAAGCCGAATTATAACGGGAAGGTGTTTTTAATGGACAACTAATGCCAGATTATATACATATGCTGGTAAGTACCCCTCCCAAGATAAGCGTATCGCGGGTTATATGGTTTCTAAAAGAAAAGAGTGCACTTATGATATTCGATAAACATGCAACCCTAAAGTACAAGTTTGGCAACAGGCAGTAAAACGGTGCGCAGAAGCAGCACTGTTTTTACCAATTACAATAATCAAAGTTGTCTTCGTCAAGCAGTTCCTTAATATAGATGCTGATGGACATTACAGTATTGGTTTCAATATTATCTTCAATCCAGTAGCCCTCGTCTGATTGATATACCTCGGTCCAATCATCATATGACAGAGATGGATCCATCGAACCTGCGTCTTCAATGGAGATCCCGGGTGAAATACCATTAGTTAGTGAGCCTTGGTATCCTTCCCAAAAGACTATCTTAAAAAGTTTATCGTTTTTAGCGAAGAACAAACTTGCAAAATTGTCAACGACAAGAACGGTCCAAGGGTTTGGCACGGTCTCGCTTTCTGCGGACCATATTTCCTCTCGGTAGAGAATCCCATCAGATTGTAGAACAGTTTTTACTTCATCAATTTTTTGATAAAGTTTAATACTTTCAATTCCCTCATACGGAATAATTGTTTCGTTATTTCTCATTAGAAATACCTCCTAAATAAAAGCGTGGCCTTTTCTTTTCCATCAGTCTTATATTCAAATGGCCGTGCATCGATAATTTTTTGAATGCCAATATCGTTTGTGCTTATCTTCACATAAGGAACATCTCCGTGACGCTTACTTCCCGACGACACCTGTACTTGGGTAATATTTCGTTCTTTGCTTGAATTACCAACAACAATTACTTTCGCACGTGAAGAACTGTATTTTGATTTTCGAATGGTAGTTTCATATCCGCGCTTACGAAGCAACTTGTCAATTTGACCTACAGTTTTGCCGAGAAATTTTTCACGGTGGTCAGAAATGCTTTGTTGAGTTATTTGAGCACCTGCAGTGCCAACAAACAGACCGCTTCCACCTTTACTCATGACTTTTCCTCCTCTCAAACGCAATGGACGTTTTGCTCGGAAAAGCCACGATATTGATACCTTGCTCCTTTATTTTTTCAAAGCACTTATAGTTTGCATCCTTAGAACGTTATCGCAGTTTACTCGAGATTTTCAGCGGCATCTCTGAATCGGTCAAGCAAATACTCATCGAAACTATCAAAAGCAGGTGCAACTTCACCGTTACTCCAACTAATGATTTTTCCGTCCGTATTGTCAATGCAGTAGACCCACTCATCACAATTTTCGATTACAAGAAGGTTCTCGGGAAGACCATACTCTCGATAATTCATGGTTTCATTAGCGGAAATCAGCACGTTGTTTTTTCCCATACCCATGATTTCT
>CAZCOE010000070.1:0-17385 GCA_964500525.1 uncultured Clostridia bacterium
CTTACAGAGGGCCCAGTAATGGGCCTTCTTTTTTTAACGCGACAGTCATATCAAGCCAGGTTGCAATAGTCTTCCCGAAAATATTTGTCAAATTAATAATATATTTGTATTTGACTATAGACGGTAATGTGGTAGAATCAAGTTATCAAATTTTACACTAGAGGTGGAACATGAAAAAATTTCTAGCAGTTCTTACGATTCTGGCACTCGCATTGTCATTATCACCCGTTGCATTTGCAGGTACTAACTCCTACATGCAGATTTTCGGTACAGTTGATGATACTAACATGTGTGCATTGCAGGTAGACTTCGCTTCTCCCATTACTAAGGGACAGTCGGTCAGCTTTGATTTCAGACCTTATCTGTCTGATGAGGGAACATACAATGGTCTCTCTCTTCGCTTCTTCAATGCAGCGGCTAAGGGCGTCAACGTTCTTCCCGATGAGTATGACGATGACGGTAACGTTATTTCTTACTACATGGATTATATTAACGAAGAGCCCTTCTGTGATGATGAGCAGTGCGTAGTTACTCAGGGTCATGACGGCTGGTGCAATGTTACATTTGTTGCAGCCAGTGACATGGCAGAGGGCTTCTTTGTAAGATTCTACTATGGCGATGCAGCTGCATACGAGGTAGGTACAGTGCTGCAATTCGACGTTGATAACTTCAAGATCGGTGACAAGGTTTGCTCCTTCAATGATACAAACGTTACAGCTATTGGCGAGCTCAACACAGCTACATTCAAGTTTGACGATGGCACAGAGTTCACAGCTGCAAAGGCATTCCAGATGGACTGGACAATGGCTATCAAGACTGAGGAGTCCACAAATCCCGCAAACAATGCAACTCCTACATCTGCACCTACACCTGACTCAGGCAATACAGGAAATACCGGAAGTGATAACAACCAGACCGGCAATGGCAACAACCAGACCGGCAATACCACAGATGACAACTCAGCAGATACTGTATGGATCATCGTTGGCGTAGTAATCGGCGTAGCACTTGTAGCCGGAGTTCTGGTATGCGTTATCGTTCTTAAGAAGAGAAAGGCATAATCCAACACAGTTTAATATTAAAACGGGCCTTAGGGCCCGTTTTTTTAAATGAGCACGGATATGAGCCTTGATACAATCAGAGGGTTATTATATAATGACGTTAATTTGGCGAAAGCGAGGCTATGAAATTGAACAGGTTCATTGTTAATGTAAACGGACAGAAATTTGATATAGAGATTACAGAGTTGGACTCCCGTGTAGTTGCCAACCCGGCACCTGCAGCAGCACCCGCCGCTCCTGCAGCACCCGCCGCTCCTGCAGCACCTGCAGCTCCCGCAGCACCTGTTGCGGCAGGCTCTGCACAGGTTGTATGCCCCATGCCCGGCACCATCCTTGACGTCAAGGTTGCAGCCGGTCAGCAGGTTTCCAAGGGTCAGGTTCTCTTGATTCTTGAGGCCATGAAGATGGAGAACGAGATCGTGTCTCCCCAGGACGGCACAGTTTCCGCTGTTCGGGTGCAGAAGGGCGCCAGCGTTAACTCCGGCGACATTTTGGTGGATTTGGCATAGGATATTCATAGGACAAGGAGATAGATTATGGCTAAGGTTAAGATTACAGAAACAGTTCTCAGAGACGCTCATCAGTCTCTTATTGCCACGCGTATGACCACAGATGAGATGCTTCCCATTTTGGAGAAGCTGGACAATGTAGGCTACAATGCCCTTGAGGCATGGGGTGGCGCCACATTCGACGCCTGTATGAGATTCCTCAACGAGGATCCCTGGGAGAGACTTCGCAAGATCAAGGCTGTTGCCACCAAGACTCCCCTCCAGATGCTCTACAGAGGCCAGAATATCCTGGGCTACAAGCACTACGCCGACGACGTTGTAGACTACTTCACGCAGAAGGCCGTGGCCAACGGTATCAATATTATCCGGGTATTCGACGCTCTCAACGATTTCAGGAACATCGAGCGCACCATGAAGGCTACCCACAAGGAGGGCGGCCACGCTCAGGGCTGTATCAGCTACACCGTCAGCCCCTACCACAACATTGACAAGTACGTTGCAGACTGCAAGCAGCTCCAGGATATGGGCGCTGACTCCATTTGTATCAAGGACATGGCCGGTCTGCTGCTGCCCTATGACGCATATGAGCTGGTTAAGGCTATCAAGGCCAACGTGGACCTGCCTCTGGAGCTCCACACCCACTACACCAGCGGCGTCGCATCCATGACATACCTCAAGGCCATTGAGGCAGGCGTAGACATCGTAGACTGCGCTATCAGCCCCATGGCTATGGGTACATCCCAGCCTGCCACAGAGCCCATTGTAGCTTCACTTCAGGGCACAGAGCATGATACAGGACTGGATCTCAACCTGCTTACCCAGATTGCAGAGTACTTTAAGCCTCTGAGAGAGAAGTACCTGGCCAACAAGCTCCTTAACCCCAAGGTTATGGGCGTTGACGTTAACACACTCAAGTATCAGGTTCCCGGCGGAATGCTTTCCAACCTGGTTTCCCAGCTCACTCAGGCCGGCAAGCTGGATAAGCTGGACGCTGTTCTCAAGGAGGTTCCCAGAGTCAGAGAGGACATGGGTTTCCCGCCATTGGTTACTCCTTCCAGCCAGATCGTAGGCACACAGGCAGTTATGAACATTATCGCCGGTGAGCGCTACAAGATGGTTCCCCTGGAGTCCAAGGACATTGTCAGAGGCAAGTACGGCCGCACACCTGCTCCTATCTCCGATGAGATCAGGACCAAGATTATCGGCAATGAGGAGCCTATTACATGCCGTCCTGCAGACCTGCTTGAGCCTGAGCTTCCCTCACTGCGTGAGGAGTGCAGCAAGATGCCTGAGGGATGGATTCAGCAGGATGAGGATATCCTCACATACGCCCTGTTCCCCAAGGTTGCACCCAAGTTCTTTGAGACCAGACTTGCCATGCAAAACGGTACATATGTGGCTCCTGCACCCAAGGAAACTCCTGCAGCTCCCAAGGCCAAGACCACAGACACTGTTGAGCGTTCCTACAGCGTCAAGGTTAACGGCGTTGAGTACATCGTAGATATCGAGGAGTATACTCCCGGCGCAGAGACAGCTCCCGCAAAGGCAGCAGCACCTGCCCCGGCAGCACCCACACCTGCAGCAGCACCTGCTCCCGCAGCAGCACCCGCACCTGCAGCCGCCGGCAATACCCAGGTGGTATGCCCCATGCCCGGCACCATTCTGGATGTCAAGGTATCTGTAGGTCAGCAGGTTACCAAGGGCCAGGTTCTCCTGATTCTGGAGGCCATGAAGATGGAGAACGAGATTGTGGCTCCTCAGGATGGAACCGTTGCTTCCATCAATGTACAGAAGGGCGCCTCCGTCAACTCCGGAGACATTTTGGTCACTCTGTAATTTGACAGTAAATTAAACGCTGGCATATAATATAGGGGTTATCCGCAATAGGGTAACCTCTATTAATTTTCGCATTATCCAATCCAAGGACCGGAGATATATATGGCAAAGACCAAGACTAAAAATACAAAATCCAATGCTCCCGCCGAGGCCAATAACCAGCCGGCCAAGGGGCGACGCCGCAAGAGAACTAAGCTCAGCTATTTCCTCCACGAGGGGCTGGGTATTACTCTGTGCCTGTTGGCGGTGTTCAGCGGCATCAGCGTATTTGCAGCGGACTGGTCCGGTACTTTGGGACAGGCCTTCCACAGCTTTCTGCAGGGCCTGTTTGGAGTTACCAGCTTCTTTGTGCCCATATTCCTATTGGTTGCAGGAATAGCCCTGATTGCTGTCCGCAAGAACGGGGACCTGTTCGCCATCAAGTGGGTTGTGGCAGTATTTGTACATTGGTTCGTGGCAGCTATTATTTCTGCAGCAGTGCTGGGCAACCAGTACAGTTCGTACTCGGTTGGAATGGCCTTCAGAGAGCTGTACAAGCTGGCAATTGCAGGCGGAGCATTTGGCGGCGTGCTGGCAGTACCATTGGTCAGGCTGGTACACGTTCCCTTTGCAATTCTGCTGCTGGCTGTCTTTGCAGCAGTGGGCATTATGGTTGTTACCGAGGTTACTCCCGCAGATATATGGTATGTGATCAAGGTCATAGGCCGGGGAATCGGCAAGTTCTTCGCAGCTGTAGCTAAGGCCATTAAGCATTTGAGGCAGCATTCCCGGAACAATGCGGAGATACGCCGCAATGAGCGCAAGCTGAGAGAGAACCAGGGCCCCACCTTCAATGGCAAGTCGGAGTACGAGTTTGGCGAAGATGTGGTCAAGAGGGAGAAGATTACCTTTGACGGCGTCAATCGCAAGGAGGAACAGTACGGCAGCTCTGCTTCTAAGAAGAAGTTCCACGTTCCCGACCTGGGGGACGAACCCATTGTGAATGAGGACAAACAGGATAGCCCCTACTCCTTTGACCCCGATGATCAGGAGGTTATGCATACGTATACCGGCAGCAAACCCCAGACTGCAGCTCCTGAGACAGAGAGTGCAGATAAGGCTGCTGTCAAGGTTGAGCCTGATGAGCAGGTTGCTGAGGCTGAGCCCCGGGAGGAGGTTGAGCCCAAGCAGGATGGTACAGACGAGGTGGAGATGCTGGACGTTTCCAGCCTGAGAACCACAGGCAGTGCAGAGAAGCCTGCTGCAGGGGAGAACATCACATTTGTGGTGGCAGACCAGCCTGTAGAGGCTATCAAGGTCAAGCGCAGACACACCGGCAGCAACTACGTAAAGCCCGATGTGAATTTGCTGAAGGCGCCTGCAGCCAACGCAGCCCGGGACATGGAGGCTGCCCGCAAGGAGGCTATGCAGCAGGCCAAGACATTGGAGACCACCTTGGCCAACTTTGGAGTAGCCGCCACAGTCAAGAATATTACCAGAGGACCTGCAGTTACCAGATTTGAGCTGACACCTAACCAGGGGGTCAGAGTTAACAAGATTACCAGCCTGGCAGACGATATTGCCTTGAACCTGGCTGCAGGAGGCATACGTATCGAGGCTCCCATTCCCGGCAAGGCAGCCGTAGGCATAGAGATCCCCAACAAGCATGTGGACAACGTTATGCTGAGAGAGGGCCTGGAGTCCGAGGTGTTCAACAACAACTCCTCCAGCCTGGCAGTTGTACTGGGCAAGAGCATCACCGGCGACATAGTGGTTTCCGACCTGGCCAAGATGCCCCATTTGCTGATTGCAGGTGCCACCGGTTCCGGTAAGTCAGTATGCATCAACTGCATTATCATGAGTTTACTGTACAAATCCAGCCCCGACCAGGTCAAGCTGATTATGATCGACCCCAAGGTAGTTGAGCTGGGAGTGTACAACGGCATACCTCACCTGATGGTTCCCGTAGTTACCGACCCCAAGAAGGCCGCAGGAGCACTGGGATGGGCCGTCAACGAAATGGAGCGCAGATATGCCTCCTTCAGCGAGAAGGGCGTCCGTGATCTGGCAGGATACAACGAGATAATGAAGCGCAAGAGAGATCCCGAGGCCCTCATGCCCAAGATCGTCATCATCATCGACGAGCTGGCTGACCTTATGATGGTTGCTCCCACCGGCGTTGAGGACGCAATCTGCCGCTTGGCCCAGAAGGCAAGAGCCGCAGGCATTTACCTCATAGTCGCTACCCAGAGGCCCTCAGTAGATGTTATTACAGGTATTATCAAGGCTAACATTACATCCCGTATTGCCTTTGCGGTTAAGAGCCAGGTGGACTCCAGAACTATTCTGGATATGGCCGGCGCCGAGAAACTCCTGGGCCGTGGAGACATGCTCTACTATCCCATCGGAGAGCAGAAGCCTATCCGTGTCAAGGGTGCCTTCGTATCCGACCAGGAAGTGGAGGACGTGGTGGATTACCTCAAGGCAAACTACGACGACGAATACGATGATACAATCCAGGATCAGATAGACTGCAGCGGTTCCGAGGGCTCCGGAGACGGTGAGGACTACGACGACGATACCGATGAATTCCTGGAAAAGGCCATAGAACTGGCAGTGGAGGCACAGACCATATCTGTATCCTACCTGCAGCGCAGGCTCAAGGTGGGACACTCCAGAGCAGGCCGAATCATCGACCAGATGGAGGACAGAGGCATCATCGGCCCTGCAGAGGGAAGCAAACCTCGCCAGGTCAGAATTTCTCCCTCCGAGTGGATGGAAATGAAGGCAAAAATGTAAAGCACCTGGCGAAGCGTAGCTTCGCTACGCAGTGAATAGTGAATAGTGAAGAGTTGTGGACTCCACGTTCCTTTGCTCGAAACGATCACTGGAACGTGGGGACCAGAGTGAAACTTGTCAAGTTTTTTGGACCGATCGAAGAGTGAAACCATATAACCGCCCATAGGAACACGCACCGCTTCGGGTCCTTAGGGCACCGCCCTAAGTCGTGCTCCGCTTCCAAATCGAGCATGGGAGCATGGCGTCCTCAACTCTTCACACATCACTCTACACTCTTCACTGCGAAGCATCTATGCTTGCTTCTCAAACTGTGCCATAAAGTCGATAAGCTTGACAACGCCCTCTGTGGGCATTGCGTTGTAGATAGATGCACGCATACCTCCAACGGATCTGTGGCCCTTGATGCTTACAAATCCGGCGGCTGCTGCCTCGGAGCAGAACTTGGCATCCAGGTCCGGATTGCCGGTGACGAAGGTTGCATTCATAATTGATCTGCAGTCATGTCTTACAGGATTGCTGAACAGCTTGGATTCATCAAGATAATTGTACAGCATGTTGGCCTTGGCCCTGTTAATCTTCTCCATTTCAACCAGGCCGCCTACATCCTCCTGAATCCACTTGAGAACCAGACCCAGCACGTAGATGCACCAGCATGGAGGTGTGTTGTACATAGAATTGTTCTCAGCCATCAGGCCGTAGTTGAACATTGCAGGAGCAAATGCCATAGGCTCCTTAATCAAATCCTTGCGGATAATAACCACAGTAAGTCCTGCAGGGGCCATGTTCTTCTGTGCGCCTGCGTAAATCACGCCGTATTTGGAAACGTCCACAGGCTGGGACAGAATGCAGCTGGACATATCTGCAACCAGGGGAACATTGCCGGTGTCCGGGGTATAGTACCACTTGGAACCGTAGATTGTGTTGTTTTCGCAGATATGGACGTAGTCCGCATCCGCTCTTAGGTTAAGCTCCTCCTGGCTGGGAATGTATGTAAAGTTGGCATCCTTGGAGGAAGCAGCCACCTGAACATCGCCGTACTTCTGGGCCTCCTTGTATGCCTTAGTGGAGAACTGACCTGTCAGGCAGTAATCCGCCTTGCCGCTGCCGGTCATCAGGTTCATGGGAACCATGGCAAACTGGCTGGATGCTCCCCCCTGCATGAAGAGAATCTCGTAGTTGTCCGGAATATTCATAACGCTGCGCAGGCGAGCCTTGGAATCATTGATAATTGCATCGTAGGTCTTGGACCTGTGGCTCATCTCCATAACGGACATTCCGCTGCCGTTATAGTTCATCATCTGCTCTGCTGCTTCTCGCAAAACTCTCTCGGGGAGCATGGACGGACCGGCAGAGAAATTATATACTCTACTCATTAGAAACCTCCGAAATACGCCGAATTGTCGGTTTATTGTGTTCGCTTACAAGGTGTATAATACCTCATACAAAGATAATTTGACAGGCTTTTATGCCAAGGCTATTATTAGTAAGCTTTTTCTATTCATTTTATTGAAAGGAAATTATTTTAATGCATACCCTCAACAGAGACTTATCCGCATACGTCAGGCAGGCTTTTATAGATGCAGGCTATGGCGATGGCTACGGCACCGTCAAGGTGTCCGACAGAATTGACCTGGCCGACTACCAGTGCAACGATGCTATGGCTGTGGCCAAGGCAATGCACTGCAACCCCTTTGACGTGGCTGAGGCGGTTTGCGCCAGGCTGCAGGATTGCACTGCATTCCGCAGTGTTTCAGTGGCTCGCCCCGGTTTTATTAACCTGAGACTGGATGAGGAATATCTGGCACAGCGCATGAACACTATGCTAAACGACCCCAATCTGGGATTTGTCCCATGTGACAACCCATGCACCATTGTGGTGGACTACGGTGGGCCCAATGTGGCCAAGCCCCTGCATGTGGGACATCTGCGCTCCGCCATAATCGGCGAGACAATCAAGCGTCTGGCCCGGTACCTGGGCAACAAGGTTATAGGCGACGTTCACCTGGGAGATTGGGGACTGCAAATGGGATTGGTTATTACGGAGATCAAGCGCCGCTGGCCCGATCTGGTATATTTCCGCCCGGACTTTAAGGAGGGAATGGATGAGAGCCTCACCATCAGCGCCGAGGACCTGTACAACATCTATCCCATAGCCAGCCAGACTGCCAAGGTTGACCCCGTATACATGGCAGAGGCCCAGGAGGCCACCCTCATGCTGCAGAACCGTCACCCGGGTTACTATGCATTGTGGAAGAACTTCATGCAGATTTCCGTCCGGGACCTTAAGGCCAGCTATGCTGAGCTGTCCGTGGACTTTGACACATGGTATGGTGAAAGCGATTCCGACGCCTATGTGGGCCAAATGGTGGATGGATTTATTTCCGGCGGATTTGCCCGGGAGAGCGAGGGTGCCCTGGTGGTGGACGTGGCCCTGGAGTCAGATTCCGCACCTATGCCCCCCTGCCTGATTCGCAAATCCAACGGTGCTATGCTGTATGCCACCACCGACCTGGCCACTATCGTCCAGAGAGTAAAGGACTATAACCCAGACAAAATCTGGTACCTCACCGACTCCAGGCAGACACTGCACTTTGATCAGGTTTTCCGCTGCGCCAAGAAGACAGGCATTGCTCCGGAAAAGCTGCAATTGGAGTACCTGCCCTTTGGCACCATGAACGGCAAGGACGGCAAGCCCTTTAAGACCAGAGACGGCGGCGTTATGCGCCTGTCGGACCTGATTCAGATGATGCACGATGCCTTTGCCGACAAATGCCGCAGCTCCGCAGCTGCCGACGACCAGCAATCCGAGGCCCTGGATGGTATGAATGCAGAGTCCGAGGAGATTGCCCGCCTAGTTGGAAATGCTGCCCTTAAGTTTGGCGATCTGGTTAACCACCGTACCAAGAACTACGTATTTGACCTGGACAAGTTCATGTCCTTTAACGGCAAAACCGGTCCCTACCTGCTGTATACTGTGGTGCGCATCCAGTCCCTGCTGCGCAAGGCTGAGGAGCGTGGTCTCAAATATGGCCCCATACTGGCTGCCTCCAGCGACACAGAGCGCAGCCTGGTGCTGGAGCTCAACAAGTGCAGCAGCGTATTGCTCACCGCCTTTGAGGAAAAGGCCCCCAACTACATCTGCGAGAGCCTGTTTAACTGCGCCTCCGTATTTAACAAGTTCTACTACGAGAACCGCATTCTGGACCAGGCTGACGAATCACGCAGGAGTTCCTGGCTCAGCATGTTGAGCCTTATCCGGAGCATTATGAAGCAGCAGCTGTGGATATTGGGCATTGATGTTCCCGAAAAAATGTAGGGCCTACACAAATTTACACACTGAAAAAAGAGTTCCCCCGGGAACTCTTTTTTTCAGTCTGATGGACTGACGGTCAGGGAATCGATTGGCCGGCATTATTCATTTATTTTGCGGCTGCCAAGGCGATGCGGCGGGCTCAGCGGACTAATCCTCCCCTGTGTTTTTGCCGGGAGCCCAGTATTTTTGCCGGGTAAGGACAGCTCCCACAATGGCCCCTACCAGGGCAAAGGGTGCCACTCTGATAAACACCCATTCGAATCCGTGGAGAACCGTCCCGGCAATGGCGGTTTCAGGGTCCCTGAAATCCCATCCCAAGTAGGGACTGTTCAGTGCTGTCAGCACCCCGAAAACTACTATTATGGCAGCACCGGCCAGAATAAACGTCCAATGGAGTATTCTGCGCCTTACAATCTTCCTCTTGGCCAGCTGCCAATTTATAACCTCCAGTTTTTCGGAAATTACCTTTAATTCATCGGCCTCTGACTCAACAACAGTTTCTCCCAGCAAGGTGCTGACAGGTGTTTCCAGCACCTCCGATATGGAGAGCAGCATATCTGAGTCGGGAACCGACAAACCCTGCTCCCATTTAGAAATGGTCTGCCGCACTACGTTCAGCTTGATGGCAAGCTCCTCTTGTGATAGTCCTTTTGATTTTCTGATGGATTTAATGTTTTCATTTAACACCAGGATAACCTCTCTTTCGTTTCGTGGATACTGCCATTGTACGGAATATTGCCGTTGCCTCAAGCAACGCAAATTAACATTCCATACTATTCTCCCCTGTTAGTGCACGGGGCACCCCACGCCACGTTAGTGTATATCCTTTTTGGTATATTTCAGGTAGGCAATTCCGATTCCCACAATCCCAATGGCTGCACCGATGGCGACCATTACTCCGTCCAGTCTGCCATTTGACACAATGTCGGCGCCTTCACAATATCCAAAGGGGGTTATGTACTTGAGGAACTCCGCCACATCCGCAATATTTGCAATCAGGTTCAGGAAATACATCATTGCAGCCAGGCCCAGGCCCACACCTGCACTGCCTCTGGTGAGAAATGCGGAAATGCCGAAGCAGATGCCTGCCAGCTCCAGCTGGAGCAGGTAGTAACCCAGATGCAATAGGCTGATTTCCTTCCAGGGGATTGTCTCCCCCACTGCCGCCATGGAGCCCACAGCGAGTCCATAGATAATCAGGTTCATGGCTGTGATCTGAATCAACACTGCAATCAGCTTTTCTGTAATTATCCTGATGCGGCTGACGGGATGGGTCAGGAGGAATTCCCCGGTCTTGTCCTTTTCCTCTTTACTGAGAATGCCTACTGCGGTTAGGGAAGCGAAAAAGGCCCCTCCCAGTCCCAGAACATTGCCGCACTCAATTGCGTAAAAACCTATGAGTGTTCCAAAATTCAGCTGGTCCATTCCAAAGGCCTCGGTAAAGGAGCCCATGGAGCCAAACATATCGCTGATGCCGCTCATCTGCCCCTTCATTTCCGGGAACAGAAATACGCATACTGCCATGAGAAATCCAATGGAGGCAGTCCAGATCAAAAAGGATGTCCTGTTCTGTCTCAATTCGTGCTTTACAAGGGTCATATGGTGTCGCCCTCCTTTTCGTAATAGTGAAGGAATACTTCCTCCAGGTCCGGCTCCGTAACCGTCAAGTCATTTACCTGTCCCGCCGTCAGAGTGTGCAGCAGGCTGTTCATGTCACCGCTGTAGAGGAAGCTGACCGAATCCACGGCATCCTTTCTGTCCCGAACCCCATTCAGATGGTCCAAGTTTACATAGCCGTGAACGGTAATGCGCTTGGCATTTGTCCTGGACAGGTCTTCCACGCTGCTGCATGCAATGATTCTGCCGTCCCGGATAATTGCCGCCCGGGTGCAATTGCGCTGGATTTCCGACAGCACGTGACTTGACAGGAAGACTGTGGCCCCCTCACTGTTTCTCTCGCCCAGAATGTCAAAGAACTCCTTTTGCATCAGTGGGTCCAGTCCGCTGGTGGGCTCGTCCAACACCAACAGCCCCGGCCTGTGCTGCAATGCGCACACAATGGCAACCTTCTTTCTGTTGCCAAAGGACAGCTCCTCTACCTTACGGGACGTATCCAGCTGGAGCCGCTGACAGAGTATTTCGGCTTCTGCCCTGCAATCCTTTTTCCTCAAGTCTGCAGACAGTTTCAATACATCCTTTACCTTCATGCCCGGGTAAAACAGTGCCTCCGAGGGCAGGTAGCCCACATCCTGCAAAATGGACTCCTTTTCCTTGACCACATCCTTCCCGAATATTCTGGCGCTGCCGGAGGTTGGGAATATCAACCCCAGCAATGTGCGAATTGTGGTGGATTTTCCGGCGCCGTTGGGTCCGATGAATCCAAAGAACTCGCCTTGGGCCACTGTCAGGTCAAGGTCAATGATGCCCCTTGCCTTGCCATAGTACTTTGTAAGCTTTGTTGTCTTAATAATCTCCATATTCCGTCACCCCTTCCTGAGATAGATGCTCTTCCAAAATGTCATAAGCTTGGTAAAGCCCTCCTCCATCCGATCCATATCCAAATTGTCTGCCTGAACCATCTCCCAGAGATAGCCCTCCGCCGCCCAATACATTTCCCGGTACATCATGGGAATGTCCAGGCCGGGAATAAACTGCTCAGTATCAATATTCATCAAGGCCTTGTCAGCCTTTAGGCCAATATATTTATGGTAGCTTTCCTGAACTGCGGCGTAAATCTCCGGATCCTTTTCGTAGAATGCCTTGATGGTAAAGTTGGCCATATCGGGATAGAGGCGAATAATCTCCATCTTGGCCCGCATACCCATTTCCATTTTGTCAAACAAATCCCTCTGTTGGTAGCAGCCGTACTTTGTCATATATTCGATGGTAATCTCTGCGCATTTGTCCCACAGGAACATGTACAGCTCCTTTTTGTTGTGAAAGTAGTGAAACAGCAGGGACTTGCTGATTCCGGCAGCATCCGCAATCTCACTCATAGGGCTGTTCTTATAGGAGTTTTGCGAAAACACCCGGTATCCGGCGTTTATAATGGCCTGCTGCTTTTCATCAGGCAGGGAGAAAAACCTTTCGTTCATAGCATAACCTCCGTTAACCGAATCGGTCAATTTCATTCTAGTTCCGTTGACCGATTTTGATAAGACCCCCTAAAAAAATTTTTTGCATAAAAAAGGCAGCATGGGTGCATTTCTGTCTCCTGCGCTGCCTGAAATTTTGCTGCTCCGTGGCCCGGTTTACTTCTTGAAGCTGTCCTTGAGCCCTACAATATAGTTGAATGTGTTGGGATACTTGGTATCCTTGGCAAAATAGCCGTTGCGCACAAATTGGAATCTATCCCCGGGGGCTGCATCTGCCAGAGAAGCCTCTGCCTTGCAATTCGCCAACTTCTTGGCGGAATCCCTGTTGAGATAGTCTCCATAGGTGGCTCCCTCGGGCATGTTGTTCATATCCTCCATGGTAAACAGGCGGTCAAACATCATAATGTCTGCATTTACAGAATTCTTGTCCGACAGCCAATGGATTGTTCCCTTGACCTTGCGGCCATCTGCAGGATTGCATCCTCCAGTCTCCAGATCTGCCTGGCAGTGGACTGCTACAACATTGCCATTCTCGTCCTTGTCACAACCTGTGCACTTGACGATATATGCGCTCATCAGCCTGACCTCACCGCCGGGATAGAGACGATGATACTTGGGCACCTTCTCCTCCAGGAAGTCAGCCCTGTCAATCCAGAGCTCCTTGCTGAATACCAGCTGACGTGTACCTGCAGTCTCGTCGTTGGGGTTGTTGGATGCCTCAAATATCTCGGTCTTGTCCTCCGGATAGTTGTCCACAATGAGCTTGATTGGATCTGTAACCACAATGCGCCTGGGGGCTGTGAGGTTCAGCTCGTCCCGGATGCAATGCTCCAGCAGGGCAATATCCACCAGGCTGTATGTCTTGGATACCCCGGCCAGCTTAACAAACTCGATGATGGATGAGGGAGTATATCCACGCCGGCGAAGTCCGCACAGTGTGGGCATACGGGGGTCGTCCCATCCATCCACAATGCCGGTCTCCACCAATTCTCTCAGGTACCGCTTGCTCATAACAGTATTGGTCACGTTGAGACGGGCGAACTCCCACTGGTGGGGCTTCTTCTCAAAGCCTATGTTGTTGATTACCCAGTCGTACAAGGGCCTGTGGTTCTCGAACTCGATGGAACACAGGGAGTGGGTGATACCCTCCAGAGCATCCTGGATAGGATGTGCAAAGTCGTACAGTGGATAGATGCACCACTTGTCACCCTGCCTGTGGTGATGGCAATGGTTAATCCTGTAAATAGCAGGATCCCTCAGGTTCATATTAGGGGAAGCCATGTCAATCTTGGCCCTCAATGTGCAATATCCGTCGGGGAACTCTCCATCCCTCATCCGGCGGAACAGGTCCAGATTCTCCTCAACAGATCTGTCTCTGTAGGGGCTGGGCTTGCCGGGCTCTGTCAATGTGCCCCGGTACTCTCTCATGGTATCCGGATCCAGGTCGCATACGTAGGCCTTGCCGTCCTTGATCAGCTTAACTGCATACTCATAACACTTGTCAAAGTAGTCGGAGCCGTAGTATATGCCGCCACTGGGATCACAACCCAGCCAGTGCAAGTCCTCCAGGATAGCCTGGACGTATTCGTCGTCCTCTTTGGTAGGGTTGGTATCGTCAAACCGCAGGTTAAACAAACCGCCATACTTCTGTGCTGTGCCGTAGTTTATCCATATGGCCTTGGCGCTGCCGATGTGCAGGTAGCCGTTGGGCTCAGGAGGGAAACGGGTGTGAATCTCCTTGGCACGTCCCTCTGCCAGATCGCTGTCGATAATGTCATGGATAAAATTGGATGCAAGAAACTCTTCCATTCTGCTAAAATCTCCCGACTATTGATATACTTCGTAATTCATAAATGTGAGCTGAACCTTGTCCACTGTGGTGCTGCCACCGATTATGGTCTGCCATTCGCCCACCAGACTGTTGTCTGCCTTCTGATACAGAACTGCATTGACCGTGGTGTCCTCAGGATCGCTGAGCAAAACCCGGTTGCTGTCCACGTTGAAAATGTACATGGGCGTATCCTCCTGGCTCATTATCTTGACAATAACCATACCTGTAGAGGGTGTAGCCGTCAATGTAACATCCACAGTATTGGCTCCTATGGTGCCTCGGTAATAATACTTTACGTTGGCTGCAAAGGTCAATGCCACTCCGTTATTCATAGCCTCTGCGTAAATGTCCGTACCTGTCTCATAGTGCTCGTGATAATAAGTATATCCAAGATACGGAGTCTCAGCAGAGAACTGGGTGTTCATAGTAAGTCCGGTAAAACTCATAGCCTTGCCGTCCATAGTAATGTATACGCCGGTGTTGCTGCCCAGGCAATCCTTGGCAGTGTAGCAAATGCTGTCCAATATGCCGTATACCTGCTGGTCGTAGGTGGTGTATTCCACAGGATGTACGCCGGTGGACAGGTAATAGCTGTCCTTGACAAAGGGTGATCCATCGGAGGACAGGTCAATATGAATGCCATTCTCATCCAGAATAATGGTATTGTAGCGCAGGTTGTAATTCAAAAAAGAGGGCAGTTTGTTGAGGCAGTCCCTGGCCAGGGCCTGCTTATCCAATGTTCCTGTGTATGAATAGTCATAGCTCTCGTTGTATGCAGCGGTGCCGTCCTTGTAGGCAAACAGATAGCACTTGACAGTTTGCGGCACATCTGTGGTGGAGTCGGGGGTAGGTGCAGCAGTAGGCTCTCCCGTAACCGGTGTAGGGGTTGGCTCATCTCCGGAATGTGTAGGTGTGGGAGTAGCAGGTTCTGGGGTATGGGTGGAAACAGGCTGGCCACCTGTGGTATTGGTAGGGTCATCCTTAATAAAGTCCAGGAAAGGAAGCTCAAATGCTACAGACAGAATCAGCCAGAAAACCAGCAGGATAACCACCGATAATAGGACTATCGAAGCTATGTTGGCCTTTTCGTTCTTCTTGGTCCTATTGCTTCTATTGCTCTTAGCCATGTAAAACGCTCCTTAAAAACAGATGCACACATTTTACCACACTTTTGGAACACAATATACTATCTCGACAATTTTTGACATCACACAAAAGGCATGGTATATTAACTCGGTATAAACATTTTGATTGTAGGAGCACAGAGGACCAATGATTAAACCCGCTAAAAAGGAAGGCCGCAAGATTACCTTTGTCAATCCCATGGATTGCATTGGCAATTACATAATGCCCAACCGCAACGGTGCTACAAACGAGTTCAGCTGCCTGGTTGATATTGGAGAGACTGAGAACTATATCGCAGGCAAAAAGGCTGAGGGCCTCAAGGGATTTGGCCTGCTCCACGTAGTGCTGACCGCATACACACGGACACTGTCCCAGCGTCCAGGCATCAACAGATACATCCGTGGGCAAAAGGTATACGCCCGCAACGATATCCAATACAGTATGGTAATCAAGAAGGAAATGAAGCTGGATGCCCCTGAGACCTGCATTAAGCTGATTACAGAGCCTACCGCCACATCCTATACCATATATGATGACATGAACCAGCTCATCAATGACAACCGGGGAGTGTCAGATGTGAACAGCATGGACAAGGTGGCCAAGGTCCTGGCCTTCATTCCCGGAGTACTGCTTAAGTTTACAGTTTGGCTTCTCAAGACCCTGGACTATTTCAAGCTGCTGCCCAGATTCCTGACCATCGTCAGCCCATTCCACGCCAGTATGTTTATCACCAGCATGCAATCCCTGGGCATTCCGCCGGTGTACCATCACCTGTATGATTTTGGCAACTGCCCCCTGTTTGTGTCCCTGGGTCTCCCCTTCACCAAATATGAACTCCAGGCCGACGGCAGCGTGGTGCGCAAGCGCTACATGGAGATGAAGATTGTCTGCGATGAGAGAATTTGCGACGGTCACTACTATGCATCCGCCCTTAAGCTCATAAAGCGCTATCTGGAGCACCCGGAGTGTCTGGACAACCCTCCTACAGAGGTTATCGAGGACCACAGGCAGAAGAGCAAAAAGTAGCTTTATATAGTTCAGAGGAGTCCAGGTTGGACTCCTCTTTTTTGATGCATTCCGGAAATTCTTTACATTCCTTTACGTGGAGCAAATCGGTTCAATAGTTTTTTGCGTATGGATTATAAAATTTGCGTGCGATATGTAGAATCTGTGCGCAAACGAAAAAATACCGAGAAGAACTGTAAAAGGTTTTCTCGGTATTTTTTGTTTAGTTAATCCACTGGGCGAACCAAATTTAGGGAACCGCCGGATGGCGGTTCCCGGCCATTTGGTTCGCCTTTAAATCAGATAAATCAAGGACAACAACTACAAGCAGTGTTTTACTACTTTGAGTATACTTATCACTATCTCAATCCAATCAGGGGTCGTGATTCCCTTGATTTTTGTAATGACGCAAACGCCCTACAACACCAAGAGGGTCACCTCTATAATTAGTTTTAAGACAACTACCATATTGGTACCTCCTTGAATTTATTTCAAGCATTAATGCTTGATTTCAAAATTAGAAAGCCAACCAATCTCTCAATTCCGTTATTCCCTTTTTTCATTAAGTCGATTATCGCGTAAGTATTCCATTCCATTAACAGTCAGCTTAGTATTATCAAGGAACAAAACCGAGCCGGCATGAGTTGCGCCTTTAATAAAGCCTGCATCCTGACACGCTTCTACGATGTCCCACAATTCTTCACTGCTAATGCCAAAGTCTGCTGGCTTAGGGATGTATCCATTGTCCACATCTCTCATAAAGCTTAACATTACCTCTAATTTGTCAATTGCCATCTTTCTTTCCTCCATTTTTCTATCAACATAAATTGCC
>CAZCOE010000071.1:0-9878 GCA_964500525.1 uncultured Clostridia bacterium
ATTTTCGGGAAAGAATCACCGGTCAGGGCAAAGGGCTTATTCTCCGCTTCTGCCTTGGCTTCATCCTGGAGAGCATATGCAGATTGGATATAGACCCGCTTGCCACCCAGAGTTGCAACGAAGTCGATCTCCCGAGGAACCTGGACTGTCCGTCCCTTGTTATCCTTGGCGTTTCCGTACACAATGCCCACATCCACAGCACACCCGCGAATGATTAGCTCATTGTAGATAATATTCTCCATGATATGGGTCATTTCCTGCTGCCGAAAACCGATTCTGGCATTTCTCAGACCCAGATCTTCACAGTAATACTTGTTGGGATAATCGAAGTAATCCTTGTCCTTCACATCCCACCGTTTGCATTCGCTGAACAGGAACGCATCTGCCAGGTGATTCATATAGCTCTTCACAGTGTTCTGGGCGACAGTATCCTCACCGCTGAGTTTCTGCTTGGTGTTCAGCGCATTGGCCACATTGGTAGGATTGGTGAGAAAACCGACGGAAGAGCAAAGCAAATCCAGTATTGCATTCAAAACATCCTCCCGCTTGATCTTCTTGCGGTCTACTATGTCCTTCAAGTATACCTCTTCAAGCAGTGAATGCAGGTAATCCATCTTTGCCGCGTCGTTGGGTCTGGAGAGTATCAGGGGCATGCCGCCAAAAAAAGCATAGCTGTCAAAGGCATCATACTTATCTCCTCCAACAGCAAAATAGAACTCTGAAAAGCTCAGAGGATGAACCCGTACTTCGTCACTGCGCCCACGGAACTCGGTCAGAATATCAGAAGAAAGCATTTGTGAGTTGCTGCCGATAACATATACATCCAAATTGGGTAGAGAGCGCAGATCATTCAATGCATCATAAAATGTGATGGGCTTACCATCCGGGTTGTATGGGTTTGGTACCTGATCGGACATCTGAATTTCGTCAATAAACAGGTAGAATTGCTGGGGCTTTCCCTCTGCCAGACTTCTCACATGTTCCGCCAGCACCAGGGGGTTGCGGTATTTGATATCCTTAGCCAGGTCCAGTTCAAAAGATAGAATCTGCCCATCCCGGACTCCCTGCTCCTTCAGATACTTACGAAATAGGGTACGAAGCAAATAGGACTTTCCGCATCCGCGGATGCCGGTGATTACCTTGACCTGACCATCCCACATATAGGAGATAAGTTTATTCAGATAGCGGTCACGTTTGATTTACATGCTTCCCCGTTGAGAACTTGTTTGATTTATTATGTAACTTTTCACTGGCGAAGCCTCGCTTCGCCTTTCGACCATGGGAGCATGGGAACCTGAGTTCTTCACTCTTCACCATTCACTATTCACTGAATAAAAGACCATGGGAGCATAGGGACCAGAGTTATTCACTCATCACTCATCACTCTTCACTGGCGAAGCCTCGCTTCGCCTTTCGACCATGGGAGCATAGCCACCAGAACTCTTCACTCATCACTATTCACTGAATAAAGTGCACCCTCTGTTGGTTATATTGATCCCGGGCTTCGGGAAACTCTGCAGGGTGTCCGATAAAAATAACGTTGAGAGGAATGTGCTTTACAGGCATCTCCAACAGTTTTTGAACTCTTTCTACAGCGCGCTTTTGGGGATGGATACCGCACCAAACGGCGCCAAGGGACAAATCCGTTACCCGCAGCAGAATGTTCTCCGTTGCAGCACTGCAGTCCTGAATCCAAAACTCCGCAAGTTGCATGGGAAGTGCCCGGGAAAGGTTCCCGCACACAATTATTGCCAGTGGCGCATCCATTTTGGTAAACCTGGTTGCGTTTTTCAGCTCCGCTAGTTTATCTGCATTGGTTACAGCGTAAAACTCCCAGGGCATTTTGTTGCATGCACTTGGGCCGGACATTGCGGCATGCAATATCTCCTCTATCATTTCATCGGAAACGGTTTCCGGTGTAAATTTACGCACGCTTCTGCGGCGCAGCAAGGCGTCTTTTAGTTCCATTGTGTTTCTCCTTTCATTCAAACGTCCTTGATAATATCTGCTCAGGGCGTTTGGGCATTGGGTGTCTATGTAGACGGTATCCCGCAGCCTGCATCGTATTCCCGGCGCAGTTGCTGGCATAGATCAGGATTGCGAAGCCAGACGGCCACCAGAGGTGAAAAGCGCCGTCCGCTCAGTTTCAGGGCGCTTTCAACGCATTCGTCAAAGATCCGGGTGTGAAGCACATTCCCGATCTCCATGTCTTGGTCACAGTCGAGATAATCCGCCAGGGAAATGATATCAGTCACTGCCCGGTAGGGGCTGTCAGACCGATTGTAGTCCTCCGGATAGCCATCGCTTCCGTCATACCACATGTGATGGCCCAAGGCAATGTCCGCATAGCCCCGGGTAGAGGGGCACTGGGACAGTCTGAGATGGCCCAGCAAGGTGTGGAGCTTGCGGATTTCGTATTCGTCCCGCAGCACCTTTCGCCCCGATTGACTGTAAAGGGATACAAGGTCGATCATGCCCAGGTCATGAGTCATCCCGGCATGGTACACGAACTGCAGAATGTCCTCCCGTTTATTCGTCTGGGACAGTTCCGGCACTTCGTCGAAATAGTGAGGATCCTCCGTCAGAATTGCGCCGGCTATACAGCGGGACATGCGCCCAACCGAGTCGCCATGGATATACAGATTTGGCACAAAGCGCCTAATCAGGGCATGAATCATGTGGAGGTACTGTACGCCTCCCTCAATCTCGTGAAACAGGCTGCACACCTGGCAGAAGTAGCGGACAATCTGGTCTGTCACCGCTTCCTCCGGAATGTTCTCAGCATAGCGGAGAATTCGCCGGTAGAGCTCCGTTATGTAGTCTTCCCGGGTGGCATACATCTCCGGATTCAGATCCAGCTGCTGCACATAGAACACCGTCATGGCCACCACAGCGTGGGCTGTACCCCCGTCGAAACAGTGTTCGTCTGCCTGATCCATGAGTGTCTCCATCCGCTCCAGCAGCAGTGCAGGCGGACACAGGCCGCAGGAGTATTCCACCATATAATAGGGTAGCAGCCATCTGGATTGCAGAGGCTGCCCGGACTGTTGCGCCTTTTGATACTGCTCCATATAGATCGAATGTGCTGCGTCCATAACATCGGCCACCACATCGGGAGATACTGAGCTGCCCTTCCGCCCATAGGGCAGGGCCACTGCCATCTGTTGTGTGGTTGCCCGCCGATAGTGTGCCCATGGAAGTCCGGGGGCGCTCTTCTGATAGCGCTCATCGAACATGACCTCTCGGGTTCGACGGATACACTGTAGTTTCTCGTGCCAGTCATCGTAGTGTCCCAGATAGATATTGGACAGTGAGCGCAGTATATAGCCCTTGGTCTCTTCGTCGAATTCGTCAAAGAAGGCCAGGAAACTTGAGGCCTCTACAAAACAATAGCGCATCCGCATGGAGAGAGAGTTTTGGTTGGCCTGCATCGCCCCGATACCGTTCAGCATCCGAACCAGCTGATACCGGGCCATGCCCAGCTTATACAGCTCTCGGATCAATGCCTTACGATTGTTCCGGTGCCGGTAATTGCTGACCAGCGCCTCGTGAATCTGGCTGGCCAGTGGAGCGTCGATTGCCTGTTTTCCGCCGGTCAATGCGTCGGCAAATGTCTCCAACTGGTCCAGTGTCTCGCTGTCCTGGCCGTAGATGTCGTCTAGCGCAGGCAGGAGGTACTCCTCCAGCAGCGTGTTATTCCGGCTGGTCAATGTCTGTGCCTCAATTGCCTTTGCCCTGGCGCGGGAGACGCAGCCTTGGGAGTCGTCATCAGGTGCGCAGCTGCAGGGCCGGTTGCCGGATGCACAGCTCAGCCGAACTGCGGAGAAGGTCAGGCTGCGTATTCTTTCACAATTGGCAATGTATTCTTCCTGATAGGGTTGCACGGCCGAACCCCTCCTTTCCGATGGAATGCGTAAGCGGAGCTGTATGCCACCGTTATTGACGGCAGCGCTGCATCAACTCCCTGATGTCGTTGAGGTTAATGGGTTTTGACAGGTGTGCGTTCATGCCTGCGTCCCTGGATTTTTTGATGTCTTCAACAAAGGCGTTGGCGGTCATGGCTGATATCCAGACTGACTGTGCGTCTTTGCGTGGCAGTGCCCGGATGTGGCGAACTGCCTCGTAGCCGTCCATAATTGGCATCTGGATGTCCATCAGTATCAGCTGATAATATCCCTCTGCAGACGCTGCAAAGGCGTCTACAGCCTGTTGTCCGTCTGCCACGGTGTCTACCTCTGCGCCGGTGGAGCAGATCAGCTCCTGGGCGATCTCCCGGTTCAGCTCGTTGTCCTCCGCCAGCAGAATACGCATAGAGGTGAAATCCTCCTCCTGCTGCTCTGTGGTGTGTGTTTCCCCCTCCATGGCCTGAATGAGACGGCTTTTGAACAAGGGACATGGAATGAATCCTGTTACACCGGCGCGCTGTGCTGCGTACTCCATATGCTCCCAGTCCTGCTCAGTGACCAGCATTATGGAAGCAGTTCTGCCCAGCTGCCCCCGGAGATAGGCCACCAGATCCAGAACATCGTTGTTGAGCACCGGTGCTCCGATCAGGATGCCGTCAATAGGCGTATTGCGAAATTGTGCCTGAGTAATCCATGTTATGGCGTCGGTGCCGGATGGGAAGGCAACTGTATCCGCTCCACCTTGGCGAGTGTATGTTTCCAGCGTCCGGGAGAGTTCCGGATTCTGCTCAATAATCAGAATCTGCCTGCCTTTCAGCTGAAGGCCCTCCCTGGGCTCCGCACCGATGTTCAACGGAATATCCACGGTGAAGAGACTGCCCTCGCCGAGACGACTGTCCACTTGTATCTGTCCGCCCATCTGCTTAACCAGATTTCCGGTAATGGCCATACCAAGCCCGGTCCCCTCTACCTGATTGACATAGTTGCTGTCTGCCCTCTCAAAGGGAAGAAACAGTCGCTTGACGAAATCGGCGTCCATGCCGATGCCGTTGTCCCTGCAGGTGAAGCGCAGATTAATCCTTCCCGGCTGTGAACCGGGGGACTCAACAAACTGTACCTGAATCTGCCCGCCCTCCGGGGTATACTTTGACGCGTTGTTCATGATGTTTATATAGATCTGACGCAGATGCAGGGCATCGCCCAGTAGTTCCTCGTGTATGACCCGCTCCACATTCACGGTCAGGGTCTGACGCCTCTGCAGGGCCAGCGGACGCATCAGCACCGACAGATCATGGGTGAGATCCGCCAGAGAGAACCGCTCCTCGCTGATGGCCAGCTTACCGCTCTCAATGCGGGACATATCCAGCACATCGTTAATCAGACTCAACAGGTGTTTGGACGCAGTGTCAATCTTGTCCAGACAGTCCTTCACCCGGAGTTTCTCGTCCATATGTTTCTTGGCTATGGAAGTCATGCCGATTATGGCGTTCATAGGGGTGCGGATATCATGGCTCATATTGGAGAGGAATGCGCTCTTGGCTGAGTTTGCATTCTGGGCGTCCAGCAGCGCCTGCTGCAGCTTGTCGTTTACCCGCAGCAGCTCTGCAGTGGGATCTGTCTCGCTGGGACTGAGCAGAATCAGGAGCGTCTGCTGCTCCGGAAGAGCCAGCCGGGAGATGGTCTGCCCTTCCAGCTTGGACATCAATGCGGCGTCTACCTGCTGGCCGGCGTGCAATCCCAGAACATGTTCTGCCTCAGGGCTGACATATTGGATGGTATCCTGTTCCAGGATGATATAGGTTTTTCGCTCTTTGCTGTATTCTGTCATGAGTTATGCCTCCATCCGGGTGGTAATGCTCAGGTGAGACGGCGAAGTATCGATAAAAAATCCCGCAACCTGCGGTCACAGACCGACCATATACATACGTCAAACATACCACAGCCATATGGGAAATGCAACTGGAATTGACATAGGACGGCAGGCGGGACAGCACTCCTTGGTCAGAGAAAATGGTGGGAACTATTACATTTCCTGCCTTACTTTTCCCGCAAAAAATCAATCGGCATTTGGGAACAGCGGCACTTGAGGCATACCCGACAGAATAAACGCCTGTTATACTCCAATCTGCTGACAGTTGGAATGCCGAACTACAGTTAAAGCATAGCTGCGGCAGGGAGAAATCTCTGCTGCCACTTTTTATCATTTCCTCTTGACAGAATCAGAAAAGCATAATATTCTCTATATGCTCTAATTGGAGCATATAGAGAATATTCGGAGGTTCTATATGGAAACAAGTGAAAAGGTGTCTGTCAATATGAACATTGCAACGATATCTCAAATTGACCTGCTTGTCGATAAAGGGTATTATTCCAACCGAAGTGATTTCATCAATCAAGCTGTAAGGCAAGCGCTCGATGCAAAAAGTTCTATTATAGAAGAAGCAGGAAAACGGCAGAACGATCTGGATTATGTATGGTTCATTGGTGTTATGTCTCTTGGTAAAGAGGAATTAATAAGAGCGAAAGAAAATCAAAAACAAATTAAAATCAAAGGGTATGGACTGCTGGGAATTGATAGCGAGCTTGATGATCTCGTCGTTGAAAACGTGGAAAGCGTTACGGTTAAGGGCAAAGTTGTATGTTCTGACAGAATCAAGAAGCATTTTGGCATTCGGTAAAATCTATGGTTGTAAGTATTGAATCGCTGCCATCATTATGTTTATCTCATCATAGAACATACTCCGCTAATCGTAATGTTTGACAGTTCTGTTCCCGTTCAGACTCCCCCACGGATTAAAATCCATATTACTGGATTGTAAAACTCTCTGTTTTTAAATCACAATAATATCTTCCGCTTTCTGCAGTAAATCTCAGGACACAATAGTCCGGGCTGTGACGCCGCCTTTGTAGTACAATGTGTCCCCTTTGCACCAAATCATATTTACCCTTTAACATAACACCGATGTACTTGATCAATCCTTTGTGGTAGAAGTAAACACTGGCCTTGGGATTACTCATCAGCATCCTCATCATTCCCCACAAATCGGCACCCAGATGCCACATTCGTAATCCGGAGCCTGGGGGTTGCCGTCAGAGTAGACCTCAAGATTTGCCCTGACGTTCGCAGCATACTGCTGACCGTCATTGGGAAGCCATTCCTCCCATACTGCAGTATTCAGAGTCTGCAGTGCTTCGGGCATTGGACCTTTTGTAGTAAATACTGCCCAGTCACTTTCAGGGAATGAGTATAGTTCTAACCCCTCCGGTACATCACCGCCCCGGAACAATCCAGCGATCCAGTACTCAAAACCATTCTCGGATTCCTCACAGATGGCAAAGGATCCGATTCCGTTTTCCAAGATTGCCTTCTCGATTTCGGTCTCAGGTCTCATGGTCTGCCATAGTCTTGCGTATTTTTCAGCATACTCCCTGTCCCAAAATTCAGGGCATTTCCGGTATCCTTCCCCGGGACGGATTTTCGTATGATATCCAATAAAGGTCATTGCCGATTTCTTTTCATATTTCACGTTCATTTTTATCATCCTTCTCCTCTATTTTGCTAATTCAAAAGCACAATGGCTGTTATCCCCATTATAAAGGTTCCGTCCTTCCCCAGGATAGGCAGGAAATGCAAGAGAATGTGTCAATTTTATATGCTTGCACAAATCTGCGCAAATAAAAGAGTGAAGAGCCGAACAAGGGAACATAGGTTCCACGAACCAACTCTTCACTCATCACTATACACTATTCACTGCGAAGCAGCTATGCTTCGCCAATTGACCATGGGATCATGGCCACCGCTTCGGGTCCTTAGGGCAACGCCCTAAGTCGTGCCCCGCTTCCAAATCGAGCATGGGAGCATGGCGTCCTCAACTCTTCACTCATCACTATACACTATTCACTGGCGAAGCCAAGCGAAGCCTCGCTTTGCCTCATCCATCGAGCATAGGAACGTGGGGACCAGAACTCTTCACTCATCACTATACACTATTCACTGCGAAGCAGCTATGCTTCGCACGAGCTTCACTCTTCACTGATTATTGGTATACAATATTGGCCTTATCCAAATCCTCATTAAATTCGCCCATTGTTATCTGCGCCCACTGTTCCGGTGTGCCGCCGAAGTAGATGGTTTTGAGGTTATCGCAGCCTGCAAAAGCATAGCCTTGAATATCCGTCAAACTGCCGGGGATTGTCACTGATTCCAGCTTTTTGCACTGGCTGAACAAAGTCTGCGGAATGCAAGTCAGCCCCTCTGGCAGCACCACATTCTTAAGATTCAAGCTTGCTGAGAACGCTGTAGGGCCAATTTCAGTTACGCTGCTGGGAACGATAATGGATTCCAGGCTGTTGCAGCTCGAGAAGGTACGTTCGCCTATATAGGTGACGCTGTCGGGAATCTCAATGCTCTTCAGTGATGTGCAGTCCATGAATGTGCCGTTAAGCCTTTTCACGCTGTCCGGAATCACAATGCTCTCCAACGCCCTACATAAATGGAACGCACTGTCAATCTCGGTCACGGAGTCCGGGATGGTCACATTTTTCAGGGCATAGCATTGCTGGAACAGCCGTTCCGGCAGTATCGTAACACTATCGGGAATGACGACGCTGGTCAGGGACTCGCAGTTTGCAAAGGCCCCTTCGCCGATGGTAGTAACGCTGTCCGGAATTACTACGCTTTTCAGGTTCTTACAGCTCAGGAATGCACCGTTGCCAATGGTGGTCACCGTGTCCGGGATAACAAAGGATTCGATGGGCATAAACGCATACATATAATCTGGGATTTCCTTGATTCCATTGGGCAAGGTGATGTTGGCCAGATTTTGACAGCCGAAGAAGAGGGACTTGCCGAATTTGGTGATGCAATCAGGGAAGGCAATGTCGGTCATAGGGTTTTGGGCAAAGCAAAAGTCGCCTACCCCGGTGACACTGCCATCGGTGGGGATAGTGAATCCCTTGCCGGCGGAGTTTATCAACTTTTTGGATGTTTCTATGAGGCAGTTGCCCTTGACAGAATATTTCTGCACACCCGCCTCAACCTTGATTTCCTTACAGTTGCTGAAGGCGCCGGGGCCAATTTTATTCAATCTCTCGGGAATGGTTACAGACAGAGATGAGCAACCCGCGAATCCCGTCCGGCACACTTCCTCCAGATCTTTAGGGAAGTTGATATCTACCAGGGATGTGCAGGAATCAAAGGCACTGATACCGATAAATCTCACAGCGTCGGGAATGTGTATGCTCTTCAGGGAGGAGCATCCATTGAAGGCAGAGTCTTGTATAATGTTAACCGAGTCAGGAATATCCACATGGGTCAGAGATGAACAGCCATCGAACATGCCTGCAGGGATTTCTGAGAATCCATCGGGGAGAGTCATGGATTTCAAGGAGGTGCAATAGAAGAAAACCGACGGATCGGTATAGAGCAAGGATTTGGGAAGCTCCATACTTTCCAGGCTGGAGCATTCACCGAAGGCTCCGGTGCCTATGACCATAAGGCCTTCATTCAGCTCTACCGATTTCAGAGAAGTGCACCCGTCGAATGCATAGTCGTTAATCATAATCATAGAGTCCGGAAGAACCACTCTTTCAAGGAAAGTGCAGCCCTTGAATACCCCGTCAGCAATTTGTTCCACTGGAACGCCGTTGTATTCTGCGGGAATTATCAGTTCAGGATCCTCCCAGGTGCCGATTGAGACCACCTTACAGGCAGTGCTATCCGCATTGACTTTGAATACCAGGGTGCCCTGGGGCTTTTCTGTGCCACAGAGCTGGCACACCTTGTTCTCAAAGCTGTGTTCTCCCAGACCGGTGTCCCGATTCTTTACTTCACCGCAATTCTTGCATTCCAGTGTCTCGCTGCCGTGCTGCTGGCAGGTGGCCGGCTGGGTGTCTATTACCACGTAATCATGGTTACATACCTGTTCTCCCTCTTGGCCCACATGGGCGAAGACCATGTTCAAACCCCTTACC
>CAZCOE010000072.1:0-21486 GCA_964500525.1 uncultured Clostridia bacterium
ATGATGATAAGTTTATATCGTAAAATGCCGGGAATCAAAACTTTTCTTTTCATAATCTTCTCTTCACTGGGTAGCCTGCCTCGCTTCGCCATTCGAGCAAAGGAACGTGGGGACCAGAGTTTTTCACTAATCACTATTCACTATTCACTGCGAAGCCTGCCTCGCTTCGCCTTCTCGCAACAGCGAGTCGTGCCCCGCTATCCATTCGAGCATGGGAGCATAGAGACCAGAGTTTTTCACTCTTCACCTTTAACTTTTCACTGCGAAGCCCTGCTTCGCCATTCGAGCAAAGGAACGTGGGGACCAGAACTCTTCACTCATCACTATTCACTCTTCACTTAAAAACACCTGATACGCTTCCCTTGCCGGAATTCCCAGCTCCTTGGCTGCCTCCTTGGAGGCCTCCTTGAGCCTCATGCCACCATCCATATACCTCCGGATGGCATCCACTATTGTTTCCGTAGTTATCTCCTCCGGTTCGCCGGGTTCCTCTCCTCCTGCCACAACCAGCACATACTCCCCCTTAGGTGGCTGCTGAGCATACATTTCCAGCGCCGCACCTATGGTGGTCCGGATTATTTCCTCATGAATCTTGGTCATCTCCCGGCAGAGGGCTATTCTCCTGTCCCCACCCCAGGTGTTCACCATATCCTCCAGGGTATTCACCAGCTTGTGGGGGGCCTCGTAGAACACCATGGTCCGGGTCTCCTTCTCCAACTGTTGCATTCTGGTGCGCCTGTTCTTCTTGTTCATGGGCAGGAACCCCTCAAATACAAACCGATCCGTAGGCAGTCCCGACAGCACCAGGGCTTCTATACATGCTGCAGGTCCGGGAGCCATGGTCACCTGATATCCTGCCTCTGTTGCGGCCTGAATCAGCACCTGTCCCGGGTCGCTTATTCCCGGAGTGCCTGCGTCAGAGACCAATGCAATGTTCTGACCCTGTTCCAGCAGAGACAGCATCTGGTCCACTCTGGCCTCCTCGTTGTGCCTATAGTAACTGATAAGGTTGTTCTTTATGCCAAGGTAGTTCAGCAATTGCAGAGTCCGACGGGTATCCTCCGCCGCAATGGTATCGGCTTGGGCCAGAGCCTCTGCTGCTCTGGGAGTAATGTCCCCCAGATTGCCTATTGGGGTGGCCACTATAGTAAGTGTGCCGGGTTTCCGGTTGTCCATCTGTTCCTCCCTAAGCTATTGCTTGTTGTATATGTTCAGTAATTCCTGTGTGTATGTTCCATCCGGGTTGTATACTACCAACTCCGGCAGAATTGTCAGATTGCCCGGGCGACCTCCGGCAACTCCCTTGACCAGCAAAATGTTGGGGGCCTTGCCTGCAAATGGAGCAACCATCCTGAGTACCTTGGGCTCTATTCTGAAACGTCGCAGGGCTGCTATCAGGTCTGTAAACCTGTCAGGCCTGTATACCATGTACAGACTGCCTCCCTGCTTCAGCAGCATGGCCGCTGTGTGCACAAAGTCCTCCAGACCGCCGCAGACCTCATGTCTAGCCATCTCCACAGAGGGATTGGCGTTGGACAGCCCAGCTCCGGACTTCATGTAGGGCGGGTTGGCTGTGACTATGTCCTGAGTCTGATTCATGTCACCCAGATTTCTCAGGTCCCGGCACAGAATGCGTATTCTGTGGCCGAGGCCGTTGAGCTCCACGCTGCGTGCGGCCATATCCGCCATGTCCTGCTGTATTTCCACTCCGGTAATATTGGAGCAGTCGGTCTTGCCTGCCAACAACAGGGGAATAATGCCTGTGCCTGTGCCCAGGTCGCAGATGGCCTTTGTCCGCATAACGGAGTATGGGCAGTCAATGCGGCCCTCTCTGGCAGCAAAATCCGACAGCAGCACCGCATCCATGCCGAACTTAAATCCCCGGCTGGATTGGATAATCCTCAATCCCTTTAGTTGTAGGTCGTCAATATACTCCATAACCTGAGTCCATGTGTTATAGTACAATAATAGCTGACAGAGCACTGGTATGCCCGTCATACGAAAAAAGCCGGGCTGTGAGCCCGGCATCAAGTCTGTGTGGAATTAAGCCTCTACAGGTGCTCCAACAGGGCATGTATCTGCGCAGGAACCGCACTCGATGCAAGCGTCTGCGTCAATAACATAAGAAGTATCGCCCTCGGTAATTGCTCCAACAGGGCACTCGTTTGCGCATGCGCCACATGCGATGCAAGCGTCAGTAATCTTGTATGCCATATCTATGTACCTCCGATAATTTATCTTGTGTCTAGATAATACTCCAATTGTATTGTTTTGTCCATATGTGGAGAAACAGACTAATCCTCCAGCTCCTTAAGGGCAGCAGCATCGGCAGTGCGTTCTTCCCTGGTGGATCCCCGCTTGATAACCTTAACGTCCTCAGCTTTAAAAACAATCTGGTCTCCCTCAGGCCTGCCATCAATGCGCACCTTGACCTGCTCCTTGAGCAAGTTGTTCTCGGTGACTACGCCTCGACCGCAATCTGTATCCACCAGAGAGCCTACCTTGGGCACCCGGGCCAGCAGGTCCTCATATGCCTCGGACTCGTACTTGAGGCAGCACATAAGTCTGCCGCATGTGCCTGATATCTTGGTTGGGTTCAGGGACAGATCCTGTTCCTTGGCCATCTTGATGGAAACGGGATGAAAGTCGTTCATATAGCAATGGCAGCATACCTGTCTGCCGCAAATGCCCAATCCACCCATCATCTTGGCCTCATCTCTCACGCCTACCTGGCGCAGCTCGATGCGTGTCTTGAACACAGTGGCCAGGTCCTTGACCAGGTCTCTGAAGTCCACGCGTCCGTCAGCTGTGAAGTAAAACAGTATCTTGCTGCTGTCCAATGTATACTCCACATCGATCAGCTTCATCTCAATGCCCCGGGAGATAATCTTCTCCTTGCAAATCCGGAACGCCTCCCGCTCCTTAACTCTGTTGGCCCGGTAGTTGTCCAGGTCCTCCTGGGTGGCCATGCGAAGAACCGGCCTCAGAGGCTGAACAATACGGCTGTCGTCCATTTCTGTGGGCCCAAATGTAATCTTGCCGCACTCAATGCCCCGGGATGTATCCACTACACATGTGTCTCCTACCTTGAGCTCCAGCTGGCCGGGGTCAAAATAATGGGACTTGCCTGAATTTCTAAATCTAACTCCTACTACGGTTGTCAATGTAAATACCTCTCGATTTGATCCAATTAATTATAGTCTATCCTGTTTCCTTGCGCAAAATCCGGTTAATGCAGAACCTGAATGTGCCTGAGGCACCTACATCAACTGGAATATTATATACTTTGTCCGGCATAAAGTAAACGAAGTAACTCGGGAGCCTTTCGTGATTTGTCAGTGAACTTTATTAGAAATTTCTACGGATTTCGCAGGGAATCCGTGGCCTACGGCGCAGGCATATTGCTGTCCTCTTCACTGGTGCTGAACCTGCTGGGCATATGCTACCGCATTGTGCTGGCCAGAATGGTTGGGCCGGAGGGATTAGCTGTCTACCAACTGACCATATCCCTCTACTCCATTCTATCCGGAATTGCTCTGGCCGGAGCCACTGCCGCTGTCTCCCAAGGTTCTGCCACCTTGGCGGGAATGGGCAGGAGCAGCGAGATTCCATCCCTGCTGTACCGGGCAATTTTTACATTCTTCCTTCTCTACACTATATTGTTCACAATTATTTTGCCCCTGAGTCCATCCATTGCAGAATTGTGGCTGGCCGAGGCCTCCCGGGCTCCTCTTATTGCATTGCTGTTTCCATATATGCTGCTGACGGGAGTGGAAAACATATACAAGTCCTTGTTTCTGGGAATGGGGAAGCCCCTGGTTCCGGGAGTGTCTGAGGTGATGGAGCAGCTGCTGCGGATATTGCTGCTGCCTCCGGTACTGAAGCTGACAGGCGCAATGCTGCCGGACACCAAGGCCGCCTGCCTGCTGGTATCCATGTTTCTCGGTGAGATATTCGCATCTGCCTTTATGATAACCGGCTACCTGCGAAATCGGCATTCCCTTTTGTCATCCAATTCCCCACCTGCCTCTCCCGGTAAATCCCGGGTGCCGGTAGGCAAATTGATGCTGTCCATCGGACTGCCTGTAACGTTTACAGGCCTGGGCATACGGATTATTTCCTCTGCCTGTTCCGTATTCATGCCCTATTGTCTCGTGCTGTCCGGGCTGGCCCAAACCGATGCAAACAAGCTGTACGGAACATTTACCGGGATGACCATGCCCCTGATGCTCATGTGCACCGCCCTGACCGGGCCCCTGTTCACCGCTGTAATGCCCAGGATAGCCGGAGCCGTCGCCAAGGGCAATATGCAGGCATGCAGGCGAAAATGCGGCAAGGTTATACACATTACCGGCCTGGTGGGCATGCCATTTATGGCCATGCTGCTGGTATGCGCTGAGGACCTGTCCCTGCTGATGTACGGGGACAGCGCCGCCGGCTCCCTATGCGCCATGTTTGTTCCCTGCATAACTCTGTCCATGTACAGCAACGCAGCCATGTTCCTGTTGGGAGCCATGAGCGAAAACGCCAAATCCGGCGGCCTGGCAGTGCTCAGCGGCCTGCTGCAGATGCTGAACCTGTGGCTGGGGCCGGTGGCCCTGTCCGGCGGTCTGGCGGGATACGCACTGCTGGAGACCTTCAACGATCTGCTGGTGGCAGGACTGGGCATTGGGCTGATATGCCGCCGCTCCGGCTTGCGCATTATGTGGCGCAACTGGTTTGGATCGCCGCTGCTGTCCTCCTGTGCCGCAGGGCTCTGTGGCTGGGGCCTTCACAGGCTGATGGTGGCCCTGGGTTCTCCCCTGTGGGTAACCACATTGCTGTCCTGCGGACTGCTGCTGGCTGTATACTTTCTCCTGCTTATGTACCGGGGTCTGCGGCCTAAGCAATACATTCTCTCCATGCTGGACCTGCCCCAGTCCAAGAAAAAAGCACCCGTATGCTGAATACAGGTGCTGCAGTATCAGATGGTATCTGACTCCGGCGCATGTGGTGTGCTGTCACTGCGGGACTGATCCCAGCCCCGTCCATTCTGTCCGGTGGCTACCTCACAGGGCAGCTGCTCCAGGTTGATGCCTGACAACAGGTCTCTCAGGTTCCTGATCTCCTCTCTGGTAAAGGTCAGCCCCTTGCCTGCCTTGTCTCCATTCCACTCCCTGATGTCAAACTTGGCCGGGTTGTCGTTCCAGCTGACAAGCTTGAGGCATCTGGCCCATCCCTGCCTGACATTGGCAGAAATCTGACCGTACTCTGCGATAACGTGACTGGTTACCTTGCGCTCCGAATTAGTTTGCTCTGACATGTGTAAATACCTCCAAAAATAATGGAGATTACCGCATATCAAATTATAGGCTGCCCATCAGGCCGATACAACCCAAATTTCCGACAGCATCCGTCATTTGCCGGACTCAAGGGCTGAAATTGCCTCCACAATAGGTGCCAATGTGGTTTTGTAGAACAGTAGTCCTGTGTTGATTCCGTCCTCGTAGAGCAGATATTGGGCTCCCTGTTCGTCCACACTTCTGAAGTTCAACACTTTGTCAGTGCCGTCCCTGTGTCTATAGGTGATAGTCAGGTAATCCGTGGGATCAGCAGACAGCAGGAAAACCTCGTCCGCCTCCACCCATACGCCGCTGGTGTACAGGTCCACAATCTCTGCATACTCCACAGGTCGGCCATTGAGGGCATATTGATACTCCCCCTCCTGGCCGGTTATGGTTATGGTGTAGCTCTTGTCTCCCAGTCTGTATTCCAGGCTGTCCAGCTCCACCAACGGGGCGAAGTACGCCACAGAGGCTACCAGCTCGAATGTGCTGATATCCAGAAATCCCAGGTCGTATTGGCTGATGGTGTACACATCATCCTCACCCTTGTAGCATCCGAATAAAAGTCCTGTGCCGGAGGCCTCTCCCTGGGACAGCAGCAATATCTGGGGCTCCCGGCCATACTCCTGGACATGGAGCTCATATTTGGGCTTATCCAATCCATACTTGGCCAGGTCTTTGCAGTCCGATTCGACTACGGCCTGGTACTGCAGATTGACGATATCGATCAGCAATTTGTCCTCTATGGTGTTCTGTTCTGCCTGAGCGGAAACCGGAGCAATCATAAACCAGCTCTTCTCTCCCCGGTTCTCCCTCCTGAGATGCCAGATCAGCTCCCCCTCTCTGACAAAAGCTGCCTCCTGGACCATGGCCTTCTGGCTTACAAACAGATAGTCCGAGGCCAGTTTCTCCACGCAGAAGGTTTCGATGCTCTCCATAATACTGTTATCCACAATGTATACGTGATGGCCATTGTCTGCAGTGGCATAGTATCCGCTGCCGGTAGGTGTGCTGTCACCCAGCAGGAACTCTGTCACATTCTCTGCTGTGCCGTATTTGATCCGGGCAGTGGGGTCGTCAAATCCGTATACAGATATATCGCTGTCCGGGTTCTCCATAATGGATGTGGCCTGAATCTTGAGAATGGCGCTGCAATACTTGTGTGCGTAGAACGGATATGCCTCAAAGTCCGTGGGATGCTGCATCTCCCATCTGAAATCCAGGGTGGCATCCGGGGAATAGGTAAAGATGTAGGTGTTCGTACTGTTGATTATTGTAATCTGAGACAGATCCTTCTCCTGGTAGGACACAATAGTCAGGTCAGCCTGGTCCCGGGTCCCGTCCATGGTATCATCCTTGAATATATCCAGGACATGGAACAGCAAAAGGTAGATGCCCACCAACACTATTGCCACTGCCAATGTAATTATCAGAATAATATTGGATCTCTTCATCTTGGTCTAAATCCATCCTCTACGCAGATAACTGTATTCTACCACACAAGCGCACATAGACAAATGATTAATTTGCCCATGGTTCCCGGGCACAGAAAAGACACCGCGCACAAATCAGGCAGCGGTGTCTTGTTCTTACAATTATTTGAACTATAATCCTTTGGCCCTAGCCAACAATACCGGATCTCTCCACAGATTCTACAAAGAACTTCTGAGTGAATGCATACAGTACAAACAGAGGTGTAATTACCAAAATACTGCCGATGTTGTTAATCTGGGAAGCAAGAGCGTTGGGAATGTTGCTCTGCTCCAGGGAGGACTTAAATGCCACCCAGTATGACTGAGCCAGTGAGTTCAGTACCTTGGACATAACCTTGGTATTCTCAAGGAATACGCCGGAGTAGTATGTATCAGTCCACTGCCATACAAATGCGAACAGGAAGATTGATACCAGAATGGATGTTGCAGAGGGCAGCATAACCTGTACAAAGGTTCTGAGGCTTCCGGCACCATCTACATATGCGGCCTCTTCCAACTCCTTGGGCAGGTTGCGGAAGTTCTGCCTGATCATGTAGATGTACAATCCGTTCTTGAATCCTTGGGCTGTAAGTCCAATCAGTGCAAAGGGCAGTGCACTGTCCAAAAGGTTAATCCTGGCCTTGAACAAATAGTTGACAATTCCGAAGAAGTCGAAATTCTGCATGTGCAGTGAGTAGGTCAACTGAATGGTCTGAGGCGGTACAACCAGGCAGAGAATAACCATTGCAAACACCAGGTTTCTGCCGGGGAACTTGAACCTTGCAAATCCGTATCCAACCAGGGTACATGCAACGGTCTGAGTAACAGCTGCCAGCAGGGATGTCCATACTGTGTTGATAACGATGTTGTTATTCAGGGTCAATACCTGATCCTTAAGTACCAGGTCCCATATACTCTTCAATGTCTCCAAGGAGAAGTGTCTGGGAATGTAAATAACTGTTGTGTCATAAAGGTCAGCCTGTGATCTGATTGCAATGGACAGCTTTACAAACAAGGGATACAGGATGATGAAGCAAATACCGAATACGATAACAAAGAATACGATGTTAAATCCGATTTTGCCCATCCTTTTCTTCATCTTGGCCTTCTTGCGTATCCTATATTCCGTGGGAGTAAGGACTTCTTGAGTTACAGGATCAATGTACTTGCTTTTAACTTCTGTAGACATAATCTCTTCTCCTTTCCTTATCTCTCGTCGTAGTAGAATACGAACTTGTTAACAATAGCAACAACTACAGCCATAATCAGTGCTATACACAGGAAGTATATCCAGGACATGGCTGAACCCAATCCGTAGTCCATCTGAACGAAGCTGACGTCGTAGATGTAATCCAGAATGGATTTGTATGTACTGTATTTATCTGTGATCTTGGCCGCTGATGTAAAGCAGTCTACAACAGTATATACGATGTTAACAACGAAGTAGGGGCTGACCATGGGAAGTGTAATCTTCCAGAAATCCTCCCAAGCTGTGGCGCCCTCAATGCTGGAGGCCTCATACAGGGATCTGGGAACTGACTGCAGTGCGGCCAGGAATACCAGAATCTGAACACCTGATGCGGTGATGATGGCGTACAGGTTGTTAACAACCGACATAACCGCGGTTACGACCTTCTCCGGAATGTTCAGAGCCGTGAGCATGGTCTGCAGCTCAAAGGCCTGCATTCCTGCAGATCCACTGGAACTGACCTGACTCTGGAAACTGGTCTGCATTGCGGACATCAGAACGTCGGATGTCTCAATTGCCAGAATAACTCCGGATGTCAGGATAACCGGCATGAAGAACACGGCACGGACAAAGCCTCTGCCTTTGAATGCTCTGTTGAGCAATACTGCAGCAAAGAAGCTGAAGATAACTACCAAGGGCAGGGTTGTGCACAGGTTTCCAATAGATGACACCAGGTATGTGGGATAGTCCACGTTGACAAACAGAGCTCTATAGTAGTTTCTGGGAACAAAGATAGTGCCTGTTGTGCTCTGATACCATCCTGCAGGAGTAACGGTGTAGCCGCCGGTTCCGTGAACATCTACCAGGCTGAAGCTGAATATCAGTGACTTGATGGCAGGTGTCAGGAAGAACAGCAGGAATCCAATGATGAAGGGCATCAGGAACATATATCCTGTAATGGCTCTCTTCTGCATCAGCGTGGTCTGAACCTGGTTGATGGGGCTGAAGATGTTTGCCAGAACAGCTATTGCAAACTGCAATATCAGGACACCCATCATCACAAACAACAATGCGGTATAGCTGAACTCAGGCCATGATGTGAAGCTGTATTGAGAGTCAGCGGAAATGGCTGCGATTTTCATGGCAAGGCCGTTGTTCATCTCTACAATAAACAGTCCGGTTGCCAGGGCGCCAAGACCGGAGGAAATAGCGCCGAATCTGAGTCCGTATTTGTTCTTAACAGAGAATGCAACTGCTGAGAAGATCATGCATGCAACAACCAGAATCATAATATCCATAGTTGAAGTCTGCTTTGTCTCTGTAAGAACATCCAGTGATGCCGAGAAATCAATGCCGGAAATCAAATTCCAACCATTGTACTTTGTGAATACCTGGCCACCGTTTGAAACAACCACCAGTGGGAAGAACATGCACACAAATGCAACGATAGAGCAGATTTTAACCAGTAAAGAATACGGTAATTTTCTAAAGTTCATAATTCACCTCTCCCACTGTTTACTTGACCACCAGATAGTCCTCGGCTCCAACTGTGTATGTTCCGTTCCGGAATTCATCCTTGTTGTAGTTGACGACGATCTTGGTCCCGTTTTCATAAGTTGTACAGAAAACATTATCTGCGAGAATCTCGTGGTTGCTGATAGGTACTGTCTGCAAATCCTTGAGAACGCTGTTGATCTCTGCATACTCCTTGGCAATCTTGCCTACCCATCCCTCGTAATTTACGGAGTACAGGAAGTTAAAGTCTGTCTTGGAGACGATGGAGTTCTCAGCATATATCAAGGTTGTGCTCATTGCAGCACCGGTCTCGATAGTCTTGAGAATGTTTCTGGTGTAGTCTGTGGACAGGTTAATGTCTGCGCCGGTGTAGTCCACATATCCATGAACCACAATCTGGTAGAAGGGTACGGATACGTCTGTGCTGTTGAACTCATTGCTTGTCAGCGAGGAGTTGAGAATAACGTCTGCACTGCCAAGGGTGTAGTCATTACCTGTCAGGGTCATGACCTTGTAGTTCTCAGCCATCTTAGCGAACAACTGGGTGTAGATATCTACGGACATTGTCCTGTCGTAGGTCTTCTTAATGTTGAAGTCGGAGTTTACATCCTTGCCCAAGGTTCTGGCGCTGATGCCTCCGATGTTTCCATAGCCATCGAGAATTGAAACATATCTGTTTACATACTTCTCCACGGATGTGGGCTTAACAATAAACTTCCTGAACAGCTTATTGTGCTGGAATGTGGCGATATCCAGGTCATAGGCCGGCTTAGTGGTTCTGTCCAGGAATCTGATGCTGTCTCTGTATGTGGTATAGCCATCAAACATTTTGTCCTTGTATGCATACTCAAAGGATGCGTCCAGGAACAATGTTGCATCTACTGTTTTCAGATAATCTGCAAATGCCATCAGATCCTTCTTGCCGCCCAGGCTCTTCTCCACCTTGATGTTGTTGGTTACATAGTGGTTGTAGCCACCGTTCATCCAACCCAGGTAGCGAACGTCCAGGTTGAGGACACCGTCTCCCAGGAGCTTATCTGTAATAACCTTAGCCTGATCAAAAGTAGTCAGAGGCTCACGAACTGATACAGGCAGTCCGAATACAGTCTTTACCCTGTCAATTGCACCTACGTAGGTAACGTAGAGCTCGATGTTCTCATCAAATTCTGTCTTGTTAAGCTTGTTGTTTTCCAACAGGTAGTTCCTGTAGGTCTTTGCCATGCCGGCGTAGTTTGCATCGTCACCGGACAGGAAGCTGAAGTTCAGCTTGCAGTCTGACTGGGCGATTGTCTCCTGATATACATTTCTGGAACTCCTGCCGTCCAAGCTGGACAGATTCAGTGAGTTATACTGCAGCAGATAGAATGTGGCGTATACGGAGTTGTAGCTGTATCTGTAGCTGGCAACCTCAGCGGAGAGCTTAGCCAATGCTGCTCCATCCTCGATGATGGAGAAGAATGCCTTGTTGCCTTCCTTGATGCCGTATACAGGCATTGTAATCTGGTCGTAGGACTGGAATGTCTCCTTGATGTTTATGGACTTGTCAAGGCCATAGACATTGTTCATGTATGTAGGAGCTACCATATTGCCATTGTTCAGGTAAATGAGTGCGCCGGATGCGTCCGGAACAAGCATGTATCCTTCCTCTTCAGTCTCTGCATATGCAGCTCCGAAGAAAGGAGCAAGGGACAGAGAGTAGATGGGGAAGTTGGCATTGTACTGAATGTCCTGGGCCCTGCAGTCGATGATGAAGTTATCGCCATCGACGATGTAGTCCACTGTAACGATGAAGTAGGGAGTCTTGCTCTCCTTGTCCTCGCCTGTAATAGTAACATCCAGCTGGTTGTCCAGAGCCTTCTGTTCCTCTGTATACTCCAGATAGGAGAAGATTACCTCAACCTCGTCCTTAATGTAGTCCTGCAGGTTGTTGCGCAGAATGTACAGATTCTGCTGGGCCAGTGTGGGGAACTGTGCCAGGTCCTCTTCTGTGGCCTTATCTGTGGTGGCAGCACGATATCTCCTCTTGAGAGTCTTTACTGCCTCACTGTAGTCTTCACCCATTGCCTCCAGACGGCTGATATAGTTGTTGAAATCAGTCTCTGTCATTACAGAGGGCATGAGCCACTCCTTCTGGAATGTGCCCAAAGTATAGACTGCTCTGATACCATTCTCTATGGAGTAGAACTTAGTAGCCTCGTTGTACTCACAGGAGTACATGGTCTTGGCTGTGGCGCTGTCAAAGTAGACCAGCAATATTGGGGACTTCTGTGTTGCTTTGTTGATGTAGGACTTGGCGGTTACCGTATCTGTATCCAAAGTTGCTGGGAACAGATAGTAGTAGTTGCCTGATGCCTTGTCCAGCACTGCCATATTGGAATCGTCCTGCTTGGCGAACAATGCAAGATTGTCGTTCTCGCATACTCCCTCGAAACCGTCCAGAGTTGTGGACAGCTTGGCAGGGGCAAATTCTTCCAGTTCAACCTCTGCTTCGCTGCCGCCTTCCGGAGCTTCCTCAGCAAATACAGCTGCATAGGAGGACAACAACATTCCGACAACAAGCAGTAAGCTGATTAAAGATTTGAATAATTTCATGTTTTCTTTCCTTTCTCAAAACCGCTTGTATTATCTAAATGAAAGTTCACGATAGATAACGTATACGAAGCCCCATACCTGCTGCAAAATACTGAAGAACAGTACGCCGATGAATACGATAAGTACTGCGGCTAACAGAATTACCAGGATGACCAGCAACGTCTTACCAAATGAGTACTGGTGAGTAATCATCGTACCAACAACTATCAGCAAGCCTACCCATACCAGGCCGAACACTGCGAAGAAGGAGTGCATTGCGCCCTCTTCCAGGGTCAGACAGTAGCTGAGGAGTACGTTGGGGATGTACAGCACGGGGATGGGCAGCAGAGCGTAACATGATGCCATCATTATCTGCTTCATGTTTCCTTCGCCGTCCAACAGTGTAGTTGTACACCAGTTAGATATTACCCACAGGAACAAAGGTCCCAAAACTGTCAGGAACTCAACCCATACGTTAACCTTGGTTACATCGTGAGGATTGAATGTGAATGCAGTCAGCTGTTTCTTGAGAATCAGTGCGAAAATCGTAAGGCCCACAATTGCAACTGCGATCCAGGGATTTCCCTTTTTCTCCAGCTTGAGCTCGTTGAATCCCTTGACAGGGTTGAGCATATTGCGGAAGGCGAACTTAATCTTCTCGCTGATGCATTGAGGATCCTTGGGCGGTTTGCCCTCCGGTCCGTATTTCTTGAGAATCATTCTCTTGCGAACCACCTTGAACACAATCAGGGCAATTGCCAGGATAATAAGGCATGTCATAGCCGGGCCGAAAGCATCGTCGATCAGCTCGCTTCTCCTCTGCTTCCATGCATTGGAGTAGTTGGTCTTCTTGTCGCCCAGTTTGAAATACTTCATGGCCTGGTCGTAGTTCTTGTTCATGTACTCAACACGACCTACGCCGATGTATGCCAGCTGGAAGTTGGCATTGTGGTAGTCAATAATCTCCTGCCACAGCGCAGCTGCCTCTGTCCATTTTCCTTGGTCCTGAAGTGCAAGAGCCTCAAGGATATACCCGCCGTAATCTGTGATCTGGAACAGGGACACATAACCTGTGGTCTGGTCCAGAACCATCATGTCAGTGCCGATGTACTCGATAGAAACAGGCTTCTTGAATGTTCCTGCTCTGGATCCCAGACCGCCGTAGATGTACAGCAGGTTGCCATCGGCATCGTATGTGAATATACGGCCTCTGGTGGAGTCCAGAATGGAATAGATACCTTGGTTTGCGCCATTTTCCAGCAGGGCTACGTCAACGATCTTTGATACGCCCTTCTGTTCTGTGGCATAGTAATCGATTGTTACATCTCCGCCGGGTGCATACCAGGAGGTTCTGTAGAGAACGTCGTTGCCCAGAGGATTCAGTCTCTTGACAGAGGCATAACGGTCATCGTCTGTGCCCTGCTGAATGTGGGCCTGGAACTCATACTCGGAAACGGATGAGGATGTAACATAGATGAATGATTTGTCGTCAATTGCGATGGAGCTGTACTCAGATGGAGTGAATACGGCCTGTCTGGCCCTCTGCTCTCTGGTCATGAACCATCTCTTGATTACCTCCAGCATGGATATACGAACCTTGGCTCTGCCGAAGAATGCGGTAAAGTTGCCTTCAGAGTCAAACTTAAGCAAACCGGAGGTTACGTTCTTGGCTGCAACATAGAGTCTGCCGCCCTCGTCTACAACCAATGTAATGGGGTAGTACGCAAAGCCCTCATCGAACAGGTCCGATTCGGGAGCGCCCAACAGTCTCTTAACCTCATAGGTCTTGGAGTCAAACTGGACGATTCTGCTGTTGTTTGTATCGCAGACATAGAATGTTCCGTCATCGTCAACGTAGAGACCCTGGGGCTCACAGAACTGGTATGTAACGCCCTCATATGTGTACTCGGTAATAGCCTTCTCAAACGTCCATGCGTCTGGGTTGTGGGGCTGGTAGGAGAATACCAGCAGACGGCCCTTGGGAGTCTTGTCTACAACGTCCTCTGTACCAACATCTGTTGTGGGATCTGTTGTAGGATCCGTCGTTGGATCTGTCGTTGAATCCGTCGTAACGTCGGTGGTCACATCTGCTGTGACGTCGGCTGTGGCATTTCCTGCCTCGTCGCCTTCGCCGTCCACTGCCTTGCCGGCCTCAACGTCCGCTGTGGTTTCACCTGTGACGTCGGTGGTGGCAGGCTCAACATCTGTTGTGACATCTGTTGTCACGTCAGTGGTTACGTCAGTGGTGGCATCTCCTGTAACCTCCTCCGGAGCCAAAGTGGGATCAACCCACTTGGAATCCAGATAGTAAATCAGGTTGTTCTCCTGGTCACAGAAGATAGCAACGGGATATACCGGAGCCGATCCTACGCCCTCAATCTTGGAAATCTCGATAACCGATGAAATCTCATAGGACGGAGGAGCGTTCAGGATTGTCTTGGTGGAACTGTAGGTGTAGTTGGCAAAGGAAGGTGTCTCTGCAAATGCTGTATAGCAATTGCATGCCAACATTACCACAAGCAGGAGTAATGCTGCTATTTTAGTAAGCTTGTTCTTCATGCACTACCTCCTTACTTAATACCTGAAGAGGCCATTGTCTCAACGACGTTGCTCTCTGTCAGCATGAACATAACAATAGGAACGATCATGATGAATACTGCAACAGCGGAGCCGGCGCCCTGTCTGGCTACACCACCTAACAGAATCTGGTTAAGTGCGTAGGGCAGAGTCTTGAGCTGCTCACTGAATACGTATACACCACCTGTTGTATTCCAGAGGGACTGGAAGGAGAAAATGATCAATGTCAGCCATGCAGGCTTAACGTTGGGCATTGCAATGCTCCAGTAAACTCTGAATTCGTTTGCTCCATCAATACGGGCAGATTCGCAAAGGGCAGTTGGCAGGCCCTCCATGAACTGTTTCATAAGGAACAGGCCCATGGTGCTGGCGAATGCAGGTACGATCAGAGCAAGATATGTGTCCAACCAGCCGAGACCAGACAGAATCAGGTAGTTGGGAATGTATGTAACCGTTGCGGGGAACATCAAAGCCCAGACAACAGCTGTGAACAACAGGTTCTTGCCGGGGAACTCGTGCTTGGCCAAGGCGAAAGCTGCCATGGATGCCAGCAGCAAGTGTCCCAGAGTGCCGCATGCCGTAATGAATACGGTGTTGAAAATGTATCTCGAGAAGGGTACCCAGGACTCGGACATGATGATAAACAAATCAGAGAAGTTGTCCATGGTAGGGTTCCGGGCAAAGAATCTGGGAGGGAATGCGAACAGCTCATCCATGGGCTTAACGGAGTTGCTGACAGCATATACGAAGGGCAGTAACATAAAGATACCGACAACAATCAGCATTACGATAATGGCTATATCGCCGCCTACTGATCTGTTGGGCTTTCTCCTATGTACAAATTTGCCTCCGATCTTTGTTACTTTCTCTTCTTTAATTTTAGGTTCTTTAGCTTTTCTTGCCATTATCAGGTACCTACTTTCTTCAGAAGATTTTGAATCAGTCTGTTAAGGCCCAGACATACGGCGAATAGGAGAACTGCGATTGCCGAGGCATAGCCCATTTCGAATCGGACATCGCCGTAGTCCTGAAGGTGGTTAACGATAGTATGAACCGCGTAGTCGGTGCTGGGGAATCCGCACATAGCTGTCATGATACTTGCAGCTCCAAAGGAGGATGTGATTGACATAACGGCTGCGAACAGCAACTGAGGCTTCATGGAAGGCAGTGTGATATACCACAGCTCCTGCCATCTGTTGCTGATTCCGTCCACATAACCTGCCTCATAGAGTTCCTTGTCGATGCCCTGCAAACCTGCTACGTGAGACAGGAAGCCGGCGCCAAGGGAGCTCCACAGGGCAACCACGATACATACAAACATCATGTATTTGGTATCCGTTGTCCACTGGATTGCGGTATTGGTAATACCCCAGTTCAACAATACACCGTTGATCCATCCGTAGGAGTCGCCGGAGAACATAATGCTCCAGACCATGTATACCTGACCGGAAATGGTGGGTGCGTAGAATATCAAGATCATGATGGCACGGACCTTGGGAGGAAGCTCGTTAATGAACCATGCAAAAACGAAGGCTGCCAGGTATCCCAAAGGGCCGGTAATAACAGCGAAAATAAATGTATTCTGAATTGCGAGGATGAATACGTCATCGTGCAGGAACAGGTTAAGGTAGTTGCCCCAACCTATAAACTGCGGGGCCTCCAGGATATTATAGTAGGTAAAACTATAATATACGGAGATAATAACGGGAACGATTGTGAATGTCACAAACAGCAGGTAATAAGGCAACAGGAACAGGTATGATGCCTTGTTGTCCTTAATACGTCCCCAGAGAGTCCATTTCTTCTCGTAATCCTTGAGTTCACGTTTTTTCTTTTCTACAACTGCTGTACTCATTTTTTACTCCTTTCTGAAATGTCTCTCTTAGTTTCCGTTCTTGCCTGCTGCAATATCATCAGCAGTAGGCAGACCGAACTCTTGTCTCTTGTTGGTAATCTCGTCGTTGATGGTACGCAGGTACTCGATCAATGTCTCACGAGGATCAACCTTGTTGTAAACGCACTTTCTGAATGCATTGGACAGGTGGCGGCTGGTAAAGTAGCTGCCGGGAAGCTGAGGAATACCCTTGGCCCAGCCCCACTGCTCAAGAATCATGGCGTGGTCCTTGGTTGACCAGGAAATCTGCTCGAAGGCCTCCTGGTTTGCTGTAGCGTATCTGGCAGCAGATCCCATAACGGACTCCAGATTCCTGCCGAAGCTGACCTGTGTAGGTGCGGATGTCCACCACTTCATGAACTCCCAGGATGCATCGGGGTCCTCTGTTGCAGACAGCATCATACAGGTATTGCCTGTGGCAGCAACGCTTCTGTCGATGTAGGTCTTGCCGCTGGAATCAACCCGCTGGACGCCGGGAACAAGTGACCAGCTCCACTTACCTCTGATCTCAGGTGCGAAAACAGACAGTGTGTTGTACAAGCTGTAATCGGAAATGCCGATGGGCATCTCGCCGATTCTGAAACGGTTGAGGAAGTCGTAGGTTACCTCGCAGCCGTAGTCTGTATAGAACAGACACAGCAGCTCAAAGGCCTCTATGGCCTCATCTCTGTCCATGGCTGTGGCAGTGCCGTCATCAGTGTACAGCTGTCCGCCGTGCTGATACAGGAACATGGAGTAGATGGACAATGTGGTGGCAACGTCTGCCATGGATGCAAGTCCAAAGGCCATGTTGTGCTCAGCCAGGTCAGGCAGTATGGTAATAACATCATCCCAAGTCTGGGGAACCTGCAATCCAAGCTCATCCATAACGTCTGTTCTGTAGAACAGCATTGGGAATGTCTCTGTCTCCGGCAATCCGTATACGCCTACAGCACCGTTGTTACCCTCAAACTTGAGAGCCTCAAGGGCGCTGGGATTAAACCTCTTGGCTACCTCTTCGTAGTCCGCAAACTGGGTCAAATCATATGCCGCACTGCGGATAGCATAGTTAACAGGCTCTGTGCACCATATCTGAACAACTACGTCAGGTCCGATGCCTGCAACAACGGCGGGAAGCAGGTTGCCTCCGGTAACCAGCTGCAGGTTAACGTAGACAGGTTTGCCGGCTGCCTCTGTAGCAGGGACGAATGTGTCGTCGATCAGGGCCTTAAGGATATTGGACTGGTCACGACCGGTTGTAATCCACACAGTAATGTTGGAGGAGCCGGACTCCTCGTCGTATACGTTACCGATGGAGCTATAGTCATTGACGAATGAGTTGATAAAAGATTTGAACTCATGCCAGAATTTCTGCAGCACGTTATCGGCTGCCCGAGGAATCTCGGCAAGCTTATCCTGAGATGTTACATAGAAGCAATCCATCTCCAGAGGAGTGGCGCTCATGTTGATCATCCATGTGGACAGTGATCCGATGTTGGTCTTGAGCTGATCCAGAGACTTGGGTATATTCTCAGGCTTCTCTACCAGCTTGCGCAGCTGCTTGGACAGAGTCTCCAGAGTACCTACCTTGTCTCCCTTTTCTCCTGTGAGAGCCAGCAGGTCCTCAATCATCTTGTCCAGCTCGTTGGCTGTATTCTCGAAAATGAGGATAACGCCGGGCAATCTCTGATCCAGCTTGTAGTCTGCATATGCATCAGGAGTAGTTCCTGTGATCATCAGGATCTTGCGGTAGCACACGTTGAGCAGGTTAACCAGCTCGTCAGCCTTGGTAATCAGACCTGTCATGTCTCCAATGGAAGCCTCCAGTCTGACAGTATGTTTGCCTGCTGTGAGATAGAAATAGTAGGGCTCCGTATCCTTAGTCTGGCCAATGGTCATATTGACCCAGTCGTTCTTGTAGGGGAAGTGAAGATTCTCGCACTCTGCAAAGGGAACCTCACCATCGATCTTGAGAATACGTGTGGAATAAATACCTCTGGCTACATTCTGCCTGTACTTGAGAGTAAGGCAATACAAACCATCTGCAGGAACGTCGATCTCGTACTCAATCCACTGGCCGGAGGTGTTCCATGTCTCGCCGCCTACGGTGTTGTACTTAATCTCCTTTACGCTGTAGGGAGTAACTGATGCAGAGGATCTGTTGTTCTGTGCAATCAGAGTAGTAGAGGATGTGTGAGTAGTAAGCTCAGCCTCGTACTTCTGGAAATAGCTGTCTATTACGTTAACATTGGTATACTTGCTCAGATAATCCTGATAGGACTGAGTGGCAGCCTTGTTGGCAATGGTAATAGTGCCGATAACCAGAGGCTCCTTGGTAGCCTCCAAAGTTAATGTGTTCTCTCCTGCCTCAAGATAGAAGCTGTAGGGCTCTACATAGTAACCGTTGGGGTCGCTGATGTATGTGGCGTTCCACATGGGAGCCTCTATGAGTCCGGGACGAATATCGTTGTTTCTGTTGTCAACAGCGAATCCTGTAACCGGGTTGCGGTTAGGAGAGGTAATCTCCTTGTTCTTCCATGTGCGGACGAACAAGGCCGTACCTGCATCAAAGAAGGGCAGCTCACCGTTTATCAGGAAACGGCGTTCTGCATCGGATCCCTTGCCTTGAGTAGGACAGAACTCTACAAATACCTGGTAAAGTCCGGATGTTGGCACATTGAAGCTGTATGTAACACTGCTGCTCTCATCGGTCTTGACTGCCTGGCCGCCCTTGTAGCCGTTGTAATCGTCTACAATTGTATAGCCGCTGGACAAGTCAGTAACCAGATTGGCAGGTGTTACCTTGATAACGTCTGTGGGTCTGACGTTGGACTTGACGTGCTCGATGTAGTATGCGTATGAATCGGTATCGATATATGCAGGATCCTGCAGAATAGTATCGATGGTCATACCCGAGCCGCTGAAGTCGTCAGAGCCTACGTCATCTGTGACAGCCTCATTGCCTGCTGATTCTCCTGAATTGTCCTCACCGTCGGCTGCAAAGGCAATAGCCACAACAGCAACAGCCACAACGGACAAGGTGAGAAGAACAGCAATGAATTTGGTCCATTTTGACATTTCTCTTCCTCGCTTTTGTCACTAAATCTAAAGTTATTCTCCGTTTTGTGAATAAACAAAGAAAACCCCGTTTATTATAACATGAGTTTTGGTTAAAGTCAACAATGGAATGGAACAGATACATTGATCATGACCAAGCAAGTCATAATTAAATGTGAAAGAATTGTGTGAATTTGTACAAGTAGATAATACACCCCTCCATTATACAATGTCAATAAACCAACCCCCCTGTATTGCCGTTTTTTTGAGCAAAAAGTATACATTTTTGACAGCAATATTTACCATATATATAATGCTGTCTTGGGAGGGATTTATGCCAATGAAAAAACATCTCAGGATATATGCCATTTTAGGCGTTGTTATTGCAGGGCTTCTGGTGACCCTGATCTGTATGATTGTGCATTTTAACAAATACTGCGGAGAATTGGAGACCAACATTGCATCTCTGCAGGAGGACAAGCAAAAGGCCGCCCAGCAGATGGACCTGTTGAACCGGGAGCTGAACAACTACAGAGATTCTGTTGACCGGTTTGAGCTGGATATGGCACATTTAAACGAGGATTCCTCTATTTACAGCTATTCCCAGGTGGCACTTTCCAACGGCCTCACCGGAACCGACGATAAAGCAGACGCCCAGAACATTTCTACAGTGTGGTCAGCCCTCAATGTTATCAAATCGGCATATTCCGATAACTCCCTGACCAATCGCTTTGTGGCACAGGAGGATCTGGATTCGGTTATCAACGGAGTCAACAACATTGTAGGCGCCCTGGCACGCTATCCTGACCTGTGGCCCACTGACGGAGGCTGGGTTTCCTCCTATTTCGGCTACCGCTCCGATCCCTTCACCGGCAAAGTAAAGTACCACAGCGGCGTGGACATCGCAGTAAACTACGGCACCAACGTATATGCATCCGGTGCAGGAAAAGTATATGCCACCGGCTACGACGAAGCGGGCTACGGATACTACGTCATGGTAGAGCACGGCAATGGCTATGTGTCCCTATACGGACATTTGTCCAAAATACTGGTGTCCACAGGGCAGCAGGTCTCCAAGGGTCAGGTGATTGCCCTGTCCGGGAACAGCGGCCGCAGCACAGGGCCCCATCTCCACGCGGAACTCCGTCGGAACGGGGAGCGGGTGTCTCCCAAGTTCGATTATGAATAGGATGTATTGCAAGAGTCCGAGAAATTACGGCAGATCCGTCACGGCACCGCTGTGAATTAGGCGGCTTTGGGAGAAGCCTTCTCTTTAATGCAAAGGATCAGATAAATAATATTACAAATAAATACCAGGCAGGCCAGGACCCACACCACATAGGAATAAGGGCTATAATACAGTCCTGCAAAGGAATCTCCAATGAGCTTGGTAACCCCAATAGTGATTTTCAGCTTTGGAGATAGTTTCCTGCGGTCAATCAGGAAATAAAGTGCCATGAGAAAATCGATTATGAAGCAGGAGATCAGCATTCCATTGGAGATTTGGAATACAAAAGCCAACAGGATTATTCCTGCCACATTCAGCAGGATGAAACCAATTTTCTTCTTTTTTGTGTCTAAAAACAGATATCCTATTACGACAATTATCAAATCCAGGGAGAGCCACACAATATGTGCCCAATACCCGTGAGAGTGAACCAATGCGCAGCACTCCCATGAGAAATTCAGAATAACAGCAATGTATGGAATAGACAGCTTCCTGATTTTGCGACTTTGAAATCCAGCAAGGATAATCAATACATATGTAATAGACCAAAACCCAATCTGGAGTGTATCTAGCACCGGAACTCCCCCTGAAAAATGAGCATTTTGCCGGTACCAGTATAGCATATGTGTGCGGAAAGTTAACCAATTATTTCCATAATTGCTCCTGATTTACGCTCTTGC
>CAZCOE010000073.1:0-35218 GCA_964500525.1 uncultured Clostridia bacterium
GACGGCAAGATCACCCGAGACGAGGTGATTCGGAGATGAACATTTTCAATAAAGTAACCCTGCAGTCTCTGAAGAAGAACAGGACCAGGACTATTGTAACGATCATCGGCATTATCCTATCCACTGCCATGATCTGCGCAGTAACCACCTTTGCCAGCAGCATCTACAACTATGCTCTGGAGAATGCAATTTACGTAGATGGGGATTGGCATGGTTCTGCAGAAAACGCGGATCTCAAAACCTATGAGATGATCAAAAACGACAGCAAGGTTTCATCCTATGTGTATGGCCAGCAGCTAGGCTATGCCATGATGGATGGGTATTTAAATGAATATAAGCCATACCTGTTTGTACTGGGCGTCTCAGAGGGCTTTGAGAATAAGATGCCCGTACACATTACCTCCGGCAATTATCCTGAGACCTCAAATGAAATCCTGATTCCGGAGCACCTGGCTCTGGATGGCGGAGTGGATCTCAATATTGGAGATACCATTGAGCTGGCTCTCGGCAGGAGAATGTTGGACGGCTATACCATGGGCCAGAATAACCCCTGTTACGTCTATGATGAGGATAATAATGCGGTACTCAATGGGGAGACATTGGAGGTGGATGAGACCCGCACCTATACCGTAGTTGGATTTTACGAGAGGCCCTCATTTGAGAACTATACTGCTCCGGGATATACAGCAATTACCTTGGTGGACCGGGAGCCCGGTGACAACTACAGCTACAGTGTGTGGTTCAAGATGGCCAATGCCAAGGACGTGTATGACTTCATGGAGCAAAACCAGCTGTCAGGTACTACAAACAGCTCTGTTTTGAGATTCTCAGGCGTCTCCAGATATGACGGATTCAGCGCCATGATTCTGAGCCTGGCTGCCATCGCTATGGCATTGATAATGTTCGGATCCGTTGCGCTGATTTACAATGCCTTTTCCATCTCCGTTTCAGAGCGCACAAAGCAATTTGGCCTGCTGTCCTCTGTGGGCGCAACAAAAAAACAGCTTAGGAAAATGGTTGTTGCAGAGGCTATGATGGTCAGCACAGTTGGCATTCCCTTAGGTATTCTGTCCGGTGTAGGGGGCATTGGCGTCACATTGATTTTCGTGGGCGACAAGTTCAAATCCCTGGTGGGATTCCCCATTCCCCTGAGACTCAGCGTGTCGGCTCTGTCAATTGTGGCTGCTGTGGTTATTGCGATTCTGACCGTGTTGATCTCGGCAATTGTACCCTCCAAGAGAGCTACCAAGATCTCTGCCATTGAGGCCATTCGTCAAACCAAGGATATCAGCAACAAAGTTGAAAGGGTGCCGACCTCCAAGTTGGCCTACAAGGTGTTTGGCCTGCCGGGTATGCTGGCCAACAAGTACTACAGGCGCAGCAGGAAGAAATACAGAGCAACCATTCTCAGCCTGTTTATGAGCGTGGTGCTGTTCGTCTCCGCATCTGCATTTACCGGCGCATTAACCGATTCTGTCAGCAACAGCTTTGGAAATGTGAAATACGATATTTTGCTATATGCTTACAATGAAGATGATTTTGAAGAGGAAGATGCAAAAGACTTGCTGAATCAGCTGAAAACCGATAAGGATGTGGATCAGGTTGCCGGTGTCCAGACTTCCAGTCACTTGGCCAGTGTTTCCGTTGATGATATATCCAAGGATTACCTGGACTACTACAAAAAAGCGGCAGATCCCTCCGATGCCGATCCCGGAGATACTGCCGGTGCAAAAACTGAAAATGTGGGGATCTACACCAAATTCAAGTTTGTGGATGACGACACATTCAGAGAATTATTGGCATCCCACAATCTTAAGGAGGATGAATACTTCAATTCCGATGCTCCCAAGGGGATTGCAGTGGATGGTGCGACTATTTTCGACTCTGATCTTGGGAAATACACCTCCTATCATGTGCTGAAATCCCAGGATGCACACATTAGCGTCTCCATTCCCAAGCAGATTGATGGATATGTTCTTGATAGGGATACCGAGGACGGATATGGCAGTACCCTGTATGTCTACGTCAATCCCAAGGATCCCGAGGATACCATCACATTGCCCCAGGAGGAAGTCCTGGCAGAGAAGGACGTGGAAATCGGGAAGATTATCTATGATGCACCATATTATTGCGACGACAACATGAGGCTCACGATGATCTATCCCATGAGCCTCCGGGACAAGGTGCTGTCCGCTGATACTTTTATCAATAGCACCTATTACTACTATATCACTACGGACACCCATCTGGAGACGGTTGAATCCATCAGGGATACAGTAAGTGACCTGGATATTGATGCGTTTAACATTGTAGACATTGCTGCCAATGAAGAGGAAAATCGCAATATCGTCACAATTATCCAGGTCTTCGCATATGGCTTTATTGTGCTGATCTCCCTGATTGCGGCAGCCAACGTTTTCAACACCATCTCTACCAACATCGCATTGCGCCGTAGAGAATTTGCTATGCTAAAGTCGGTGGGTATGGGGGCAAAGGGCTTTAACCGGATGATGAATTTTGAGTGTATCCTGTACGGAACCAGGTCATTGCTCTTTGGCCTGCCGGCATCTATAGGTGTGAGCTATCTGATCCACCTGGCTGTTGACAACGGCTATCGAAGGGAGTTCTCACTGCCCTGGGGTGCAATGGGCATTGCTGTATTGAGTGTATTCCTGGTGGTGTTTGCAACCATGATGTACTCCATGAGCAAGATTAAGAAGGACAACCCAATTGACGCTTTGAAGAATGAGAATCTTTAGGCGAATCGCAGAGCTTTGTTCTGCGATTCGCAGTGATTAGTGAACAGTGAAGGGTGAAAAGTTGTGGCCCCTATGTTCCAGAGGTCGTTTGGCGAAGCGGAGCCCACGTTCCAGTGATCGTTACGACCATGGGATCATAGGGACATGAACTCTTCACTCATCACTCTACACTCTTCACTGAATTCTATTCCATTGGTAGAGAGGAAAGCAGCTAAATGAAGAAAAGGATATTGAGAAACTTGCTTTTGGTGTCCCTGAGCCTTGTTCTGGCAGTAACAGCCGTCCTGTTTATCATCAACGGCCATGTTAAATCCGCCGCCGGGGACCGGATTCTCACTGCAGAGGATGCCGCAGAGCTGGAGGATGTGGACTGCATCATTGTTCTGGGCTGTCAGGTCCGGGAGGATGGCAGTCTCAGCCATATGCTCCGGGATCGTCTCATTCGAGGACTGGAGCTGTATGAGGCAGGTGCAGCACCTAAGCTCCTGATGAGCGGCGATCATGGCAGGAAGGACTATGACGAAGTGGGCGCTATGAAGCAATACGCCATAGACAATGGAGTGGCCTCCCAGGACATTTTCAAGGACCATGCAGGTTTCTCCACCTATGAGACCGTTTATCGGGCAAAGGAGATATTTGAGGCCGATAAAGTAATCATAGTAACCCAGGAATACCACCTGTACAGAGCACTGTATATTGCTCAGCAGCTTGGGGTGGATGCCTATGGCGTGTCTGCGGACCTGAACACCTATGCAGGCCAGTCCATGAGGGACGCCAGAGAGGTGCTGGCAAGATGCAAGGACTATGTTATGTGCATATTCAAGCCCGAACCCCTATTTCTTGGGGAAGTTATTCCTATCAGCGGCAATGGGGATATAACCAACGAGAAGTAGGCGGAATAGATGCATTATGTCCCAGAAAACTATAATTTTTGAGAATGATGAAAACAGCCACACGGGGAATTGCCGCTGTCAACCGATGGCGGCTTCTCTTTTCCGACCATAGATAAAGGTCGTTTTACCAACCTTCAGCGTATTTATATCCCCAAAATACTTTGTGAAGATGTGAACAGATAAAGAAAAACTCTTGTTCTTTTCTTTATATCAGCATATAATAAAGCGTGAAAGGAGTGTTGGTTATGGCACAGGTAGTTAATGTAAATTTTAAGCTGGACGAAGATGTTAAAAAGAGCATGGAGCAGGCTTGCAATGAATTAGGACTTTCTATGAGTGCGGCGTTTTCTATCTTTGCAAGGAAAGTAGGCAGAGAGAAGCGTATTCCCTTTGAAGTGAGTGTTGACCCTTTCTATTCCGAAGAAAATATGGCAAGGCTGAAAAAAGCTATTCAAGACCTCGATGCAGGAAAGGGAACGGCAACATAGAGATAGCGCAGTGCGGTTCTCATTATAGGGATAAATGAGAACGAAATGGTGGAGCAATAAATCAGTATTTGTAGATGAAAAGAATGGATAATTGTGATTGGTGCGACCTATCTGAAGAAGACAAACAGTTTCAGGTGTACGAAAGTAAATTATGGACTGTTTTCCTTTCAGATGAACAGGATTATATTGGACGATGCATTTTGGTTTTAAAGCGTCATTGCAATTCAATGTCAGAGCTAACAGATGATGAATGGGACGAGCTTCGCAATTTGGTTTGTAAAGTGGAAGCGTGTTTAAAGGCAGTTTTAGGAGCGACTCTATGTAATTGGAGTTGCTTGATGAATGATTTCTATAAAGAGGCAGCGCCTAATCCCCATCTTCATATTCACGTAAGGCCAAGATATGATAAACCCGTAATGCTTAACGGGAGCACTTATACTGATAGTGAGTTTGGTCATCATTATGCATTGAATAAGAGCGGGGTAATACCTGTGAAAGATAAGGAAGAAGTGTTTGCTCGACTAAAAGAATGGCTGAATCGCTAAATTCCTGTTTATCAGGGAGCTATAAACTGCATAAGGGACTAAATCAAAGCGTTCAAGCGTAAAACTAGGACGCTTTTTTCTTCCCCAAACGCTCCATTTGAGCGTATGGCCACAACTGAGTACGAAATCGTGGCGATACCCACCGTCCGAAAAGAGATACGCTGGTCGAAACGGTGTAAGGACGAAACATTGAGGGTAAGCGTCCCCTTCGATGGGACACTAAAACTTCTTGCCCTCTTGCTTTTTCGGGAGGTAAAAGGCGGTTTTGACCTTTGTAAGCGTGAGGTTTTAGGCGGTATTTCCGCCATCCCATAATTTAATTTAGACAATCTCGCAAAACCTCTTGACAAACCCTTCCCCGATGGTGTGGTATAATGGACACACCCCAGCACAAGGAGAACAATATGGAGAGAATAGCGAGTTTTACCATTAATCATCTGGTTCTGCAGCCCGGTCTGTATGTTTCCAGGAAGGATAAGTGGAATGATTGTGTCGTAACAACCTTTGATATGAGAATAACGGCACCCAACCGTGAGCCTGTTATAGACATGCCGGCCCTGCATACCATCGAGCATATGGCCGCCACCTACCTGAGGAACAGCCGGCTCAAGGATCAGGTGGTGTATTTTGGCCCTATGGGATGCCGCACCGGATGCTATCTGGTCATGTTCGGCGATCTGTCCTCTGAGGATGTGGTGGATCTGGTTCTGGACATGTGCGACTTTATCCTAGGGTATGAGGGGGAAATCCCCGGTGCCACGCCGGCAGAATGCGGCAACTATTCAGAGCAGAATCTGAACATGGCCAAGTACTACATCAGGAGATACAGGGAGAACTTGGCAGAGAACAGGTTCTTTACATACCCGGCATAATCCGGTCAGACAAATATGGGATAATCCACGGCAGGGACCAAAATCCTTGCCTTTTTTTGTTGAATCAGGTATTTACAAATCCTGCCTCTGGGGATAAAATAACAAGCGATATATAACAAGTGTTATTTTAAGGAGGTGAACATGCCCCGCCAAGTCAGGATAACCAAAGAGGATATTATTAATGCCACAGTAGATATTGTGCGCAGGAGCGGAGAACAGGCCATCAACGCCAGGGCCATTGCAGCTGAACTGAATTGTTCCACTCAGCCTATTTTCTCCAACTTTGGCACCATGGACCAATTCCGCTTGGCAGTAGTTGAGAGGGCCGAGAGAATTTGCCAGGAGTACATGGACCGGGAGGTGGAGAGGGGAGAATACCCGATCTACAAGGCCAATGGTATGGCATACATCCGCTTTGCCAAGGAGGAGAGAGAACTGTTCAAGCTGCTGTACATGCGCAGCCGCTCCCGGGAGACCCAGGCTGAGGATTCTCCTACCTTTAACCAAATGGAGGCCATTGTCCACAACAATACAGGATTGGAGAGTGGAGAGGCCAAGATGTTTCACCTGGAGATGTGGGCATATGTCCACGGGATTGCCACCATGTTTGCCACAGGTTTTCTGGACCTGGACTGGGAGCTGGTCAGCAGAATGCTAACGGATGCCTATTGGGGCATGAGAAAACAATATGGTATGGAGTAATTGAGTATGAACGCTATCGAGATTGTAGGATTGACAAAGAAGTACAAGGATGTTGTTGCAGTGGATAACCTGAGCCTGAATGTGGCCAGCGGAGAGCTGTTTTCCCTGTTGGGCGTCAATGGAGCAGGCAAAACCACCACTATCAAAATGCTGTCCTGCCTGACACAGCCCACCGGTGGAGATGCACTGTTAAATGGCAAGAGCATAATCAGGGATACGGCAGATGTGAAATCCATAATTGCTGTATCGCCTCAGGAAACGGCTGTTGCCCCAGGCCTGTCGGTCAGGGAGAATCTGGAACTGATGTGTGGAGTCCATGGCCTGGCCAAGGATAAGCAAAAGACCAAAATACAGGAGTTGACAGAGCTGTTGGGACTGGACTCGGTGATTAACAAGAAGGCAGGTAAGCTGTCCGGCGGTTGGCAGCGCAGACTGAGCATTGCCATGGCCCTGATCAGCGAGCCGGAAATCCTGTTTCTGGACGAACCAACTCTGGGACTGGATGTATTGGTCCGCAGCGACATGTGGGATCTGATTCGTTCCCTCAAGGGAAAGGTAACAATTATCCTGACTACTCATTACATGGAGGAGGCAGAGGCATTGTCAGACCGGATTGCCATTATGAAAGGCGGCAAGCTGCTGTGCTGCGGAACCGCTGCAGAGATCAAGGCAGCGGCGGGGACTGAGGACTTTGAACAGGCCTTTGTGCGTATCGTTAAGGGGGAAGCAAAATGAGAACGCTTACATTTGCCAAGAGAAATGCTAAGGAAATATTGAGGGATCCACTGAACCTGGCCTTTGGACTGGGATTTCCTGTGGTGCTGATTTTGCTGCTCAGCGCCATTCAGGCCAGCATACCGGTACCTCTGTTTGAGATTCAGCACCTGACACCGGGTATAGCTGTATTTGGACTGTCGTTTATGACCCTGTTTTCCGCAACCATTATTGCAAAGGACAGAGGCAGTTCATTGCTCCAGCGTCTGTACACCACGCCAATGACATCCATGGACTTTATCCTGGGCTATACTTTGCCAATGCTGCCCATTGCAATTGCACAGACCATTATATGCTACGTCATTGCGGTTATATTGGGACTGGATATTACCATTAACATTCTGTGGGCTGTCTTGTTCACCATCCCGGTTTCCGTGCTCTACATTGCACTGGGGCTGCTGTGCGGCAGTGTGTTGAACGATAAGCAGGTGGGAGGCATCTGCGGCGCTTTGCTCACCAACCTTTCCGCCTGGCTGTCAGGCAGCTGGTTCGATCTGAATCTGGTGGGAGGCGCATTCAAGACTATTGCATACCTGCTTCCCTTTGTCCATGCAGTGGATATGGGACGGGCAGTACTGGCAGGGGATTTTGCAGGCATTTTCCCTCACATATGGTGGGTATTGGGATATGCGGTTGTGATTATGGCAGCGGCAGTGCTGCTGTTCCTGCGGCAGATGAAAAGGCAATAGCTTTTTTTCAGTGAAGAGTGAAGAGTGATGAGTGAAGAGTTCTGGTCCCTATGTTCCAGAGGTCGAATGGCGAAGCGGTGCCCTAAGGACCCGAAGCGGTAGCTATGCTCCCAGGCGAAGCAAGCTTCGCAGTGAATAGTTAATAGTGAAGAGTGAAGAGTTTCGTTTCACTTGGCAAGTGGGACCAAAAACTTGACAAGTTTCGTGAGGAGTTCTGGTCCCTATGATCCAGAGATCGAAGGATGAAGCGGTGCCCTAAGGACCCGAAGATGTGGCCAAGATCATATGAAAGAAAGTACCCTTTGCTGACTATCTGAAAGATGAAATATAACGAAAAAGAACCAGATGCATGGAGTTTCCCTGCATCTGGTTTTTATTGTAAAATAGGCAGCACGTTGAATATTTACACCTAATTGAGAAATAATCTCAACCATACGTTGATTTTCTCAGTTTTTCGAGTACAATATAAAGTGAAAAGATGAAAGGAGACTCCCTTAATGCTTCTGCAATTTAATTTCAAGAATTTCAAATCCTTCAAAGATGATACAACAATAGACCTGACTGCAACTAAAATTTCCGAATTCAATAATCATGTTGTTAGCATTGCAAACGAAAGAATACTCCCTGTCGCAGCTATATTTGGTGCCAATGCAAGCGGCAAGTCAAATGTACAGGAAGCTTTCAGATATATGTCGATGTATGTAATTAATTCATGGGGCTATGGCAATGAATCAGATCAAAAAGAAAAGAGGTCAAAGTTTTTCAAACCTACGCCGTTCCTATTTGATTCTGATAGTCGCGCTGCCGAATCGTCTTTTGAAGTATATTTTATTGATTCTGAAGAAAACGGGGCAAAGACTTATAATTATGGCTTTACCGTAAATAGCAATGGCGTTTGCGAAGAATGGCTTAATTACAAATCGAAGACTTCACGCGGTGATTATAAAAAGATATTCTATCGCAATGGGAATGAACTTGATTTATCTGGTATTCCATCAAAAAGTCAGGAAAACCTAATGATTGCTTTGGAAAATGAAACGCTTATTGTATCTTTAGGAGCCAAACTTAAGATCGCCAAGCTAAAGTATATCCGTGACTGGTTCATCAATAATGTCTTTGCTGATTTCGGCAAACCGATAGAAAACTATTTCTTATCGCAACTGGTTCCGGAGGGGTTTGCCGATGACAAAAGGGTCCAGGAAAAGGTAGTCGATTATTTTGCTTCGTTTGATCCTTCCATAATTGGATTCAATGTGGAAAAATTGAAAGTGGACAGCGATGAAGATGGTGATCATCTGAAAATAGATGCTATTCACAAGATGATTGGCTCGGACCAGACTGCTTCTATTCCTCTGCAAAATGAGTCTGCAGGAACATTGAAAATGTTTGCACTTTATCCAATGCTTCAGGATGTATTGTCAACCGGTGGCGTACTGTTTATCGATGAGTTGAATGCACGACTTCATCCGCTGCTTGTGAGAACATTTGTCATCACATTCTTGAATTCGGAAATTAATACCAGGAATGCCCAGTTGATTTTTACTTCTCATGATTCATGGCAACTAAACGGAAATATGCTGCGCAGAGATGAAATCTGGTTTACAGAAAAGGCTTTGGATGGCGTTTCAACTTTGTATTCGCTTGCAGACTTTTTTGATGAAGATGGCGTAAAAATTCGCAAGGATGAAAACTACGAAAAGAATTATTTGTTTGGAAAGTACGGAGCAATTCCCTCCTTGAAATATTTTGATATGTTTATGGAGTAATAAGTATGGCAAGAGTTGAAAGAAACGGAAAACGAAAAACCAGAAACCAACTTTCAAAGCAGAGGATCCCGGAACTTGGATAATATCATAGCTCACGCTGACAATTGCAACATCAATGTCGGTTGGTCAAATCCATGTATTGAAGAATGGTTTAGCGCCTACTTTGGCGCAATGCCTACATATGGGGACTCTGTCACTTGCTGCGATGGATTTGCGGCAGCTTTTGAACACATATCAGGTCAAAAGTATGTTAAATCCGATCCGGACATTTATAAAAAGCTGAATCGGTTCGGTGATGAAATACGCGCAATCGAGATTGCCAAGCAAAAACACGAAGAGCATTTGAGAAATGGCAAATACAAGCCATCGAAAATGTCGCCTTGTACGACAGTATATCTGCTGGTAGGAGAGATTAAAGAAAAAATAAAAGAGTAGTTTTGTGGCCACGTTCCCTTAATCGAGCAAAGGAACATGGGACAGTTGTATAGTAAAACTGGACACATGGGGGTGCGGTCAAAAGTACCGAAAACTTTTCACTAGTCACTCCAGGGCCAGAATGTGCTCCCTGGGTGCCTCCATAATGTTCCAGGAAAGAGTTACTCCATCTGCGCCCCCTTGGATAATAGTCCGGACAGAGTCCCGGATGTACTCCGGATCAGTGGGCACCAATTGCTGGTTGTAATTTATCTCAACTCCGGGGAACTTGGCGCAGGGCAGCCCCTTGAGGCTCTCCACCTGTGACCGCAAGAAGTTCTCGTCCATCTGAATTGGAGGATAGCCGGCGGCCTTGGGTGCATGTTTATGCAGCAGGTCATACTCGTAACCTACCCCTGCAGGCGCCAATGTGCGCCTATACAGCATAGGCTTGATATAGTCCGCATGGGAAGCCAGCAGGCCATAGTTCTGACCCACGAAATTGCTCACCAGGGGCGCAAACAGGTCCAGACCTACTGTGAGCCCCATGTCCCTGAAGCAGCCGCACAAACGGGAAATGCTGTCACTGACAATGTGCCCCTTGATTCTGAAGAAATCCGAGGCAAGCTCGTTTACAAAACTATAGCCCTGGGCAGGAGAGTATCCGGATATGCTGAAAAAATCATCCCCCAGGCGGTGGTATTCCTCTGCAACCAGGTCCAGGGACAGACCCTGTTCCACGAACCTCCTGCGGCAGTTCTCACACCCGCAGCTGAGCACACCGGAAACGCCCCCTCCAAAGGAATGGGTCCTGATTCTGTCCAGAAATACTCCCTTAAATCCGCATTGGGAGAAGTGATTGTTGTATATATCCAAAACTGCACGGATGTTGTTTTCAGATGAGGGACAGCAGAAGTTAAACGTCTCACCCTGCTTGGCCAGCCTAGGTTCAATAGCATTGCCCCACAGGTCCTTGGCCGGATCCACAGGAACCAGGTCTCCAATTTCCGAAAACACAGGCAGCCACAGAACCATATCTATTCCCCGGGAATCCAGGAAATCCCCAATACTCCGGTACATTTGAGGGTCCGGATACCAGCCCAGAATAACCTTGTCCACGGTTACCAACTCTGTTACCATCTGCAGTCTGTTCAGAATGTCCCGGGTGGAATAGTCCATAATGGACCAGTTGCCTGTGGGTAATTGGATAATGTACTTCATGGCATTCTCCTGTGATTGGATTATGTTTCACATCCATTGTAACAGGAAAACCGCCAAAAGCTAAGGGTTAATGGAAAAAAGCCCCGCTCCTTTGGGTTGAATTTATTGGCAAATTATAGTACAGTTTCTATGCTGCAATCAGAGAAAGGTAGGATGAATACATGATTTTTGGTGCGATTTTAGCCGGTGGCGTAGGATCTCGTATGCACTTGACAGATATGCCTAAGCAGTTCTTGCCCCTGGGGGACAAGCCTATTATTGTCCATACGTTGGAGAAGTTTCTCACTTGTACCAGATTGGACAGGATATATATCGGCGTCCATCCGGATTGGGTCAGCTATACCAATGACCTGATTCAGCGCCATGTTTCCTCCCAGAGTGACCGCATCTGTGTGGTACCGGGGGGCAATACCCGCAACGATACCATTTTCAACATTGTCAGTGCCATTGAGAGTCAATATGGACAGAGTGACGATCACATTATCGTGACCCACGACTCCGTTCGCCCATTCCTGTCTATCCGCATGATCGAGGAGAACATCGACGGAGCTCTGGAACACGGTGCTGTGGATACCGTAGTTCCCGCAGTGGACACCATAGTGGTTTCCAAGGATGGACAGATTATTTCGGAGATTCCGGAACGCAACCAAATGTATCAGGGTCAGACGCCCCAGAGCTTCAGGATTAACCTGCTCAAGGAGCTGTACAGTTCCCTCAGCGAAGAGGAGAAGATGATCCTCACAGATGCCTGCAAGATCTGTGTAGTCAGGGATTATCCCGTTCATCTGGTAATGGGAGCCGCCACCAATCTCAAGATCACCACACCCGGTGACTACAAGATTGCCCAGGCAATGGTGGGAGGAAAGATAAGTGATTAACCAGATTTACCAACTGGTCTCTCCCAAGGTGTTTTCCGTTAAGTACCAGGATCTGAACTTTGATGACAAGGTCATAATCCGCCCGGAATACATGGCCATTTGCCATGCGGATCAGAGGTATTATCTGGGCCAGAGAGACTTGCAGACTCTGCACAAGAAGCTGCCCATGGCCTTGATTCATGAGAGCTGTGGCAGAGTAATATACGACCCATCCCGCAAATTCCTGCCGGGGCAGAGGGTGGTCATGATTCCTAACACTCCCCCTGAGGAATGCGGCCCTATCTACGAGAATTACGCCAAGGGCTCCTACTTCCTGTCCAGCGGACACGACGGATTCATGCGGGAGCTGGTAGCTCTGGACAGCGACAGAGTGGTTGCATGTCAGGAGGTGCCTCCTCAGATTGCTGCTATTACGGAATTTGTCAGTGTTGCGGCCCATGCGGCAGACAGATTTGACAGAGCTGCCCACGAGATTCGCAGCCGCATAGGCATCTGGGGTGACGGCAGCCTGGCCTATGTGGTGGCCAACGTTATGCGGATCAAATACCCAAACAGCCGTATAATCGTGCTGGGCAAGCAGGAGCGGAAGTTGGCTCAGTTCTCCTTTGCCCACGAGACATATATTTCCGGCCAGGAGCCCCAGAACTTTGCTGTGGACCATGCCTTTGAGTGCTGCGGAGGAGAGGGCAGCTACTATGCCATCCAGGATATTATTCGCTATATAAACCCCCAGGGCACGCTTATGCTGATGGGTGTCTCGGAGAATAACGTGGCTATCAACACCCGTATGGTTTTGGAGAAGGGCATGACCCTGGTAGGATGTTCCCGCTCCGGACGCAGGGATTTCGAGACCGCTGTACAGCTTATGGCTGACCCTGTGTTCCAGAACAGACTCAAGGTAATCATTCACGAGGATGCGCCGGTGCGCTCCATCAGCGACATGCATCGGGTTATGGAGACCGACCTCTATACCGCATTTAAGACAGTCTTCAAGTGGGAAATGTAGGCTTGGGTCGGAGTTTTTGGGGCAAATTTATGCCCTAAATTTTGAAATCTGCCCCTTTTTTCAAGGCAGACTATTGAATTCTTTATGAAAAAGTAGAAAAATGTATTTAGAAATGTTGCTGCAACTTTTGCGACATAATTTATAAGAAGGAAACGCTCATTATGGGAAACAATGAAAGAAGAGTCGGCACGGTATCCAGAGGTATCCGCTGCCCTATTATCCGCGAAGGAGACAATCTGGCAACCATTGTTACAGACAGTGTCTTGCAGGCTGCTGCATCTGAGGGATTCCAGCTCAGGGACCGGGACGTTATCTCCGTTACAGAGTCTATTGTGGCTCGTGCTCAGGGCAACTATGCTACAGTAAGCGATATTGCCCAGGATGTTAAAACCAAGCTGGGAGGCGGCACCATCGGTGTTATTAATCCTATCCTATCCCGTAACCGTTTTGCAATTTGCCTTCGTGGCATTGCTATGGGAGCTGACAAAGTAGTCCTCATGCTGAACTACCCCTCTGACGAGGTGGGCAACGAGTTGGTCAGCCTGGACAAGCTGGACGATGCAGGTGTCAATCCCTATTCCGATGTTTTGACAGAGCAGCGCTATCGCCAGCTGTTTGGCGTTAACAAGCATGAGTTCACCGGAGTTGACTATGTAGAATACTACGGAAATCTGATCCGCGAGGCAGGAGCTGATGTAGAGATCATATTCGCCAATCAGCCCCAGGCCATTCTCCAATATACAGACAAGGTTATCAACTGCTCTATCCATACCAGAGTTCGCACTAAGCGCATCCTGATGGAGAAGGGAGCCAAGACAGTGCTCAATCTGGACCAGATTCTGGATGCACCTGTCAACGGCAGCGGCTACAACGAGAAGTACGGCCTGTTGGGCTCCAACAAGGCTACCGAGGACAAGGTCAAGCTGTTCCCCAGAGACTGCAAACCCTTAGTATTGGATATCCAGTCCCGGATCCTGGCTGCCACAGGCAAGCACGTGGAGGTTATGGTCTATGGAGACGGAGCCTTCAAGGATCCTCAGGGCAAGATTTGGGAACTGGCAGATCCGGTGGTATCTCCTGCATTTACAGATGGCCTTATCGGCACGCCCAACGAGCTCAAGCTCAAGTACTTGGCTGACAATGACTTTAAGGACCTGTCCGGCGAGGCACTCAAGGCAGCCATTTCCGAGAGCATCAAGGCTAAGGAAGGCAGCTTGGTGGGCAACATGGCATCCCAGGGAACTACCCCCCGTCAGCTGACTGATCTTATCGGTTCACTTTGCGATCTGACCAGCGGATCCGGCGACAAGGGCACGCCTGTTGTGCTGGTCCAGGGCTACTTCGACAACTATACCAATTGAGTTTTTATAGTGAAGGGTAGAGTGACTGTGAAGCGGAGCTTTGCTCTGCTTCGCAGTCAACAGTGAATACTATATAACCGCTCATAGGAGCATATCTTCGGGTTCTTAGGGCAACGCTTCATCATTCGACCATAGGATCGTAGAGACCACAACTCTTCACTCATCACTCTTCACTATTCACTGTCATAGTCGAGCATGGGAGCAAGGGGACCAGAGTTATTCACTCATCACTATTCACTATTCACTGCGAAGCTATGCGCGAAGCTATGCTTCGCGCATAGCTTCGCGATAGCATTGACTTTGCTACGACTCCGTGATACTATTTCATAGACTTTGTACAGTATCCCCGGGATTACCCGGATTCGGAAATTTATCGACAGGAGACATTACCATGGAGAGAATCAGGACTCTTAAGACTCGTAACCTTTGCGACAGCGCCAAGAACGGCGGATGCGGCGAGTGCCAGACATCTTGCCAGTCTGCTTGCAAGACCAGCTGCGGCGTTGCAAATCAGAAGTGCGAGAACACCAACAAGTAAGAATTTCACACTGAAAAGGGCCGCCGCGTATGGCGGCTTTTTTTCGACTTCACTTTATTTATCAGAAGGAAAACCAAATGGTACATCAATACAAGCTCAATGGCTACAACATTGTCCTGGACACATGTTCCGGAGCTGTTCACGTGGTGGATGAGGTGGCATATGACGTTATTGCCATGTTCAAGGACAGAACTTCCGACCAGATTATTGCAGATCTGCTTACCAAGTATGCGGATCGCCCGGATGTGACAGCAGAGGAACTCACACTGTGTATAGAGGATGTGGAGAACCTGGTTCAGGCAGGTCAGCTGTATACCGAGGACAATTTTGAAAACATGGCAGGCAAGTTCAAGGAGCGGTCCGGCAATGTGATCAAGGCACTGTGTCTCCACGTGGCTCACACCTGCAATCTCAACTGTTCCTATTGCTTTGCCAGCCAGGGCAAATACCACGGCGAACGGGCTGTTATGAGCTACGAGGTAGGCAAGAGGGCACTGGACTTTCTGGTGGAAAACTCCGGTTCCAGAACCAATCTGGAAGTGGACTTCTTCGGCGGCGAGCCCTTGATGAACTGGGATGTGGTGAAGCAGTTGGTGGCATATGCCCGCAGCATTGAGAAGGAAAAGGGCAAGAACTTCCGCTTTACATTGACCACAAACGGCGTCCTCATAGATCAGGACGTTATCGATTTTGCCAATAGAGAAATGAGCAATGTGGTTCTCAGCCTGGACGGCCGCAAGGAGATACACGATGCAACCCGGGTAGACTATGCAGGCAACGGAAGTTATGACCGCATTGTGCCCAAGTTTCGCAAGTTGGTAGAGGCCAGGGGAAACAAGAATTACTACATGAGAGGCACATTCACCCACGCCAATCCCGACTTTACAGAGGATGTATTCCATATGGCGGACCTGGGATTTACCGAACTCAGCATGGAGCCTGTGGTCTGCGCCCCGGGAGATCCGGCAGCACTTACTCCTGAGGACATAGAGATAGTCAAGGAGCAGTACGAAATCCTGGCCAAGGACATGATCCGACGCAGGAGAGAGGGCAAGCCCATTACCTTCTACCACTATATGATCGATCTGGAGGGTGGCCCCTGCGTATACAAGAGAATTTCAGGCTGTGGCTCCGGCACAGAATATATGGCAGTTACACCCTGGGGAGACCTGTACCCCTGTCACCAATTCGTAGGCGAGGAGGAGTACAAGCTGGGCAACATCTGGGATGGAGTTACCAACCAGGCTCTGAGAGAGGAATTCCGCTCCTGCAACGCCTATGCCCGTCCGGACTGCAAGGATTGTTGGGCCAAGCTCTATTGCTCCGGTGGCTGTGCAGCCAATGCATATCACGCAACAGGAACAATCCGCGGCATATATGAACCCGGCTGTGAGCTGTTCCGCAAGAGAATAGAGTGCGCCATTATGATCAAGGCATCAGAGGCTGATGATAACAAGCCGGAGTAGATATGCACACACCCATTGCGGACTTTATCAGCAAATACATAGACTCAGATATTAGTCGCCTGCATATGCCCGGTCACAAGGGCAAGGGCGCCTTGGGCTGCGAGAAATGGGATATCACTGAAATACAGGGTGCAGATGCCCTGTATGAGGCAAATGGGATTATCAGGCAGAGCTGTGAAAACGCCTCCGCCCTGTTTGAATCTGCCACAACCCTATATTCCACAGAAGGCTCCAGCCAGTGCATTCGGGCCATGATGTATCTGGCCATAACCAACATGGCACACCGGGGCAGACCTGTTGTGGTAGCCGCACGCAATGTACACAAGGCATTTATCTACGCAGCAGCATTGCTGGACTTTGACGTGGTGTGGCTGTACCCCCGGCAGGGAGTACATTCTATATGTTCCTGCCCTGTAGCCGCCGAACAGGTGGAGAAAACGCTGGAGGGGCTGAATGAACCTCCCGCAGCGGTATATCTTACCAGCCCGGACTATCTGGGAGGTATGGCTGACATTTCTTCCATAGCCAAGGTATGCCACACACATGGCACCATTCTGGCAGTGGACAATGCCCACGGAGCTTATCTCAAATTCCTGCCCCGTTCCCTGCATCCCTTGGACCTGGGAGCTGACATCTGCTGTGATTCGGCCCATAAGACACTGCCTGTGCTTACAGGGGGAGCCTATCTGCATATATCCCGTACAGCCCCGGAAAGGCTGGCTCGGGGAGCCCTCAGCGCCATGGCCCTGTTTGGCTCAACAAGCCCGTCCTATCTCACTCTTGCCTCATTGGACCTGTGCAACAAGTACCTGTGGGAGGAGTACCCGGAGAAACTGGAGAATTTTGTGGAGCACCTGGAACTATTACGATCTTCTCTCAGAAACAGAGGCTGGGAAGTGGAGCATACGGACCCGCTTCGCCTCACAATTCCCGGGCCTCAGGGAGTCTCAGGCACAGAGTTGGCAGAATTATTGAGGAAGAACAGAGTAGAGTGCGAGTATGCAGATGGTGAATATCTGGTGCTCATGCCTTCGGTTAACAATACAAACAGGGACTTGGACAGGATTGCGGATGCACTGGGATACAACGCTGCACCCCCAAGAGATGACAAAGCACCCCCTGTAGTTATAGGCCAACAGGTCATGTCCATACGTCAGGCGGTCTTGGCTCCCCAGGAGGAAATGCCTATTGACCGTTGTTTGGGCAGAATATGCGCATCTCCCTTGGTGTCCTGCCCCCCTGCAATACCTATTTCCGTTTCAGGTGAGGTTTTGACAAGGGAAGTGTTGGACATTTACCGCCATTACGGCATTGAACATGCCCTGGTCGTCTCTGACGAACCACGGATATGATATAATTTGGCGAAGCCATAGACAAGAAACCACATTTGGAGCAAACATGTATTACGGATTTGACATTAGTGAGAGAGTACAGCATCTGGCAATAGAGGCTGAGCAGAATTGCGCCCCGTTTTTCAAGGAGGCAGAGCAAAATGCTATGGTCATCAGCGCCCGGGTACTCAAGGCATTTCAGGACCAGAGAGTTTCCACTACAGACTTTTTGGAAATAACCGGCTACGGGTTTTCCGACCCGGGCAGAGAAAAACTGGAGAGACTGTACGCCCAGGTGTTTGGAGGCCAGGATGCCCTGGTCAGAGTGCAGCTAATGTCCGGCACCCATGCGTTAGCCGTCGCCTACGGTGGACTTTTAAAATATGGCGACATAATGCTCAGCATTTCCGGCCGGCCCTACGACACAATGTGCAGTATAATCGGGCTCTCCGGCGACAGCCGCAACTCCCTGATGGCCTGTGGAGTCAAATACGAGGAGATAGACCTGATTGACAGCCAATTCGACCTGCCTGCAATTGGGGAGCGGGTTTCCAAGGGTGACGTGAAGGTGGTTGCAATACAGCGCAGCAGGGGATACTCCCATCGCAAGAGCCTGACCATCGACCAAATTGCCCAGGCGATAAAGGTTGTCAAGGAGGCAGACCCCAAGACAATTGTGCTGGTGGATAACTGTTACGGAGATTTTACAGAGGACAGAGAGCCTACCCATGTTGGCGCAGATGTAATTGTGGGCTCCATGATGAAGAACCTGGGTGCAGGGGTTGCGGTTACCGGAGCATACTGTGTAGGCAACCGTGATGTGATCAATGACATTGCGGAGAGGTTGACAGCCCCCTGCGTAGGCAAGGACCTAGGCGCCAACCTGAACCAGCTGGCCAGCTTCTACAAGGGCATATTCTTGGCACCATCTACAGTATGTGCATCCCTCAAGACCCAGATATTCGCCGCCAGAATGCTGGAACTGGCAGGATTCAGCGGCGTCAGCCCCAAATACGACGAGAAGAGAACAGATATAGTACAGACTATGGACCTGGAAACAGCGGATAACCTGGTGAAGTTCTGCTGCGGCATACAGCATGCATCTCCCGTGGACTCATATGTTACACCGGAGGCAGGCCCCATGCCCGGGTACCCCCACGACGAGGTTATGGCCAGTGGCACCTTCGTTACAGGAGCAACCTCCGAACTATCCTGCGACGGGCCTATTTGTCCTCCATATACAGCATATATGCAGGGCGGGCTGACCTACGAATACGGCAAGCTGGGCATAATGCTGGCCATAGACGAAATGCTGCGAGGATAATAAGATGGCAGTTAAGACAGTATTGATTACAGGAGCATCCAGAGGCATTGGCGCCGCTATGGCACAGGAATTCGCCCAGGCAGGGTATGTGGTAGGACTCAACTACAATTGTTCCGGGGAGCGGGCCATGAAGATCGCCGAACAGTACCCCAATCAGGTGGTTTTGCTTAAGGGAGACGTGTCTGATCCTAAGCAGGTGTCACATATGGTAGAACGGTTTGTGGAAAGCTGCGGCCATATAGACGTGTTGGTATGCAACGCAGGTGTGGCGCATATCGGACTGTTGTCCCACATGACTGACAGCCAGTGGAACACATTGTTGGGTACGAATCTCAGCGGAACATTCTACGCCTGCAGAGACGTAATTCCTCATATGGTGCACAGGCATAGTGGATCCATAATAACAGTTTCATCCATGTGGGGGCAGGAGGGTGCCTCCTGTGAGGCTGCCTATTCTGCAACAAAGGCTGGAATCATAGGACTCACCAAGGCCCTGTCTAAGGAACTGGGACCATCGGGAATCAGAGTGAATTGCATTGCTCCCGGCATGATTGACACGGAGATGAACGCCGAACTCACCGAGGAAGATGTAGCAGCCATAGCAGAGGAGACGCCTCTGGGTCGCATTGGGACACCTGCTGAGGTGGCCAAGGTATGTCTGTTCCTGGCATCTGAGGATGCGTCCTATGTGACAGGCCAGGTTGTTGGAGTGAACGGGGGAATCTGTTAATTCAGTGAAGAGTGAAGAGTGAATAGTGAATAGTTCTGGTCCCTATGATCCCATGGTCTATATGCGAGGCAAAGCCTCCCAGTGAAGAGTGTAGAGTGATGAGTGAAGAACTCCGGTGGCCATGTTCCAGAGATCGAATGATGAAGCGGGGCACGGGCGAGGCAAAGCCTCCCAGTGAAGAGTGTAGAGTGTAGAGTGTAGAGTGAAGAACTCCGGTGGCCATGTTCCAGAGATCGAATGATGAAGCAGTAGAGTGTTCCTATGCCCTTTAAAAAAGCGTAATATAGAAAGAGGATTCCCTGGGGAATCCTCTTTCTGCTTAATCCAGCGTAGAATCATGGTGTCCTTCACGAAACTTGTCAAGTTTTTTGGCCCGACCGAAGAGTGAAAACGATATAACCGCCCATGGGAGCATAGCTACCGCTTCGGGTTCTTAGGGCAACGCTTCGCCATTCGACCTCTGGAACATAGGGGCCACAACTTTTCACTCATCAATTTTAACTTTTCACTGGGAGGCTTTGCCTCGCCCGTGCTCCGCTTCCAAATCGAGCATGGGAGCATGGCGTCCTCAACCCTTCACTCATCACTTTTCACTATTCACTGCGAAGCAAAGCTTCGCCGTGAGCGGCGCCTTTTCCCGGTACTTTTGGGCGGTCAAAAGTACCGTCGACGAAACTTGTCAAATCGTTTAGACAAATCGAAGAGTGAATAATCGAGCATGGGAGCAAGGGGACCAGAACTCTTCACTCATCACTATTCACTCTTCACTCTAAACTATTCACTTGGAAATTTCAGCAGTCAGCTCCTCCAACATATCCAGCATCTCAGCGAACTTGTCACAGGTTGCCTGGACAGGAGCGGGAGAAGTCATATCTACACCGGCAGCCTTGAGTATGTTGAGGGAGTAGTCGGAGCATCCGGCGCTGAGGAAACCAAAGTACTTGTCCAGAGCAGGCTGTCCCTCTGCCAGAATTCCACTGGCCAATGCGTTGGCTGCTGAGAATCCTGTGGCATACTTGTATACATAGAAGTTGCGGTAGAAGTGGGGAATCCTGGACCACTCGTACTTGATCTTCTCATCCACCACTATATCATCACCGAAGTACAGTTTGTTCAGGTCGTAGTACATCTGGTTAAGGGCCTCGGCAGTCAGGGGCTGACCATTTTCGACCATCTGATGTGCGTTGCGCTCAAACTCAGCAAACATGGTCTGACGGAAGAGAGTACCTCTGCACTCCTCCAGGAAGTGGTTAATCAGGAAGGCCTTGTCCCTCTTGTCGGTGGTCTTGTTAATCATATCTGTGAGCAGCAGTACCTCGTTAACTGTGGAGGCGACCTCGGCCACAAACAGGGTGTAGCTGGAGTAGATGTAGGGCTGGGTATTATTTGTCTTGTAGGTATGCATAGAATGACCCAGCTCGTGGGCTATGGTGCATACGTCGTTAATGGAACCCTGGTAGTTGAGACATACATATGGATGTGTGCCGTAGGCTCCCCAGGAATATGCTCCGGAACGCTTGCCCACATTCTCGTATACGTCAATCCATCCGTTGCTATAGGCCTCCTTGAGCAGGTTGCCGTAGTCCTCACCCAGAACAGCCAGTCCGTCCAGAACCATCTGCTGAGCCTTCTCATACGGGATATTCTTGATATCACTGGTAACCAGAGGAGTGTACAGGTCGTACATGTGCAGCTCGTCCACCCCCAGCAATTTCTTGCGCAGTGCAATGTAGCGGTGGAAGGTGGGCAGATTCTTGTGAATGGTTTCAATCAGGTTGTTGTAAACGTCTGTAGAAATGTTATCTCCGTACAGAGCTGCCTCCAGGGCGCTGCTATAGCTGCGAATCCGTGCGTCATTCACATGGTTCTTGCACTCGTAGCCATATATGGTAGCAAATGTGTCTATGTACTGTCCGTAGGTGTCGTACATCTTGTTGAATGCCTCTTCACGGACTCTGCGACAGTCACTCTCCAGGAAGGAAGTGTATCTGCCCTGAGAAAGCTGAACCTGCTGTCCATCCTCGTTGGTAATGGTGGGGAAGGGCATGTTTGTGTTGGTGAATACAGTGAATATCTCTGAGGGGGCGTCTGTAGCCTCAGCCATAGCAGCGAGGACAGTCTCCTGCTCCTTTGAGAGAACGTGAGCCTTGGTGCGCAGAATGTACTCCATGTACTTGTGGAACATCTTGAGAGGCTGGAACTCCATGTATTCAGCCAGTTTGTCATCGGGGATTGCAATAAGCTCAGGTGTGAAGAATGCCAGCTTTGACATGGCGTCGCTCATGGCAGCCATGCACTTGGCACTCATGGCCTGGTAGTTGGTAACAGACCCGTCCTCGTCTCTGTGCATGCGGGCATAGCAAAACACCTTGCTAATAATCTGGTCCATATCCTCAACGAGAGTTACACACTTGTACAGAGTCTCTGCACTGTCTGACAGGTGGCCCTTGTAGCCGGCAATCTCAGTAGCCATTTCAGGTATCTTGGCAATATCTGCCTCAGCCAATTGGTCTGTGGCGTAGAGATCCTCCAGATGCCATTTGTATTTGTCTTCAATTTCACAACGCTTTAAAACTTCGCCTGCCATAGGTGCCTCCTAAACAAATTTATCCGTTAATTATATATCTCAACGAGTGCTTAGTAAACCCTGCGCTGCATTAGTGGGTGATAACGCCGCTGCCGCTCAGGTCGATGGGATCTCCCAAAAGTGTGGGCTCAGGCCAGATAATGCAATATCCAAAGTCCTTGATCCGGGCAGCAAACTCCCGACAGTTGTAGTACATCTGACCTGCGTACTCTCTGGTCTCTGAGGGAACGCCATATACCTCCATGCCCAGCATGTCGCCTATATACATGGCTCTATATAGGTGATAGGTCTGAGTGCAGATAATAACCTTATCGGCACCATAGATGTACTTGGCCCTGTACAGGGACTCATAGGTGGAAAAACCTGCATGATCCAGGAAAACATTCTCTGCAGGAACCCCATTGTCCACTGCATATTGCAGCATAACTCCAACCTCATTGTAGTACTGGGTCCCGTGGTCGCCGCTCATCAGCATTTTAGGGGCTGCTCCGCCCTTATACAGAGAAATACCGCAATCAAGACGATCCTGCAGCATGGGACTGGGAGTATCACCATTGGAGACTGCTGCTCCCAGTACGATAATGCAGTCTGCATCTTTCTCCATGGCCTCCTGGGGAGTGAGGATATGAAAAGATTCCCGGGCGCACACATATATGTTAATAGCACAAAGACTAAGGACAAAAGTCAGCACACAAATAGCCAGAACCTGTATAACCCTGAGGAAAAAGTGCAATATTCGCTTCCACAGCTTAACCGGGGCCTTGGGTGATTTTCCTTCCATAAATACCTTCCTCCAATTTCACTTAATATACCACGTACCATGGATAAAACATAGACCGAGTTACCCACAAAATTCCGAAGGGAGTCGGCAAATACCGACGAGGTTTTGAAATGTTTGAATTTGTCGGAATTTTCTTATGAGATAGACGAATCAAGGCTTTTGGCAGTTCGTGATAATTTTCCCAGTTTGCCCGGAATTACAATTTCACCAGCATCGATCGATCAGCTTTTGAAAGGAGAACTACAGTGTTAAGTGTATTGACAGCTTTTGGAAACCAACAGATACAGGACACCCTCAAGGCAGAACTGTCCAAGAGAGACGTGACATTTCCGGAGCAGGATTTCGGATGGCAAGGAGAGATTATTACAGCGGCCTATACCGTTCCTGCAGTGGATGTGGTCATGGTGTATTCAGGAATAAATGGTAATTTGTCTACAGAGGCCTTTGTTCGGAGTCTTGTTTCTAATACCACAGGTGAGATTATTTTGATCCACGACGAGACCGGGGAGGAGTTCGTTCAGTTTTGCAGTCAGTTTGGCATCGAGAGAGTATTCGAAAACGGCAAGGTCACCATAAGTGGCCTGGCAGACGAACTGTGCAAGATGTCTACCAATGTGAAGTATTCTACTGAGCCGGTTCATAACCCGGTGTTGAGAGTCGCCGAGACCGAGCAATTGACTAAGTTAACCAAAACTATAGGGGTTATGGGAGTCAGAGCCGGAGCGGGGGCAACCACGGCAGTACGGGATCTGGTAATTGCCATCAAGGAGATGGGTTTCGAGAAAATGGCAGTTGTATGCACCGACAGGACGGGAGATCTGTCACAGGCGGATTTGCCCAAGGATGTAGCGCTTTTTTCAGCAGGAGAGTTAACATCAGCCATTTCATCCAGAGAGTACGAGTTCGTAGTGGTGGACTACGGTGGATATGCGGAATTCTTCAAGGGAGTGCCCAAGAGGGATGCCGGAACCGAGGCCAGAGAACTATTGGGTGAGTACTTGAGGTCCGACCTGTGTCTGCTTGTGTCCGGGGGAGAACCCTGGGAAATCGAGAATCTGAGAACCTTGCTGAGGATGGGTACTGTTGCGGATACGTTCAAGAATGCCAGAGTGCTGGTGCGCCAGGGAAGTAAAGGGGCCGTGTCCTTGAGGGGATTGGGAACCAAATTCAGCCCTGAGGCCTACAGCCGGGAAACATTAGCCGGAATTATCAAGAGATCATTTGGAGGTGCGGTTTGAAGACTAAGCAGAGAATCAGGATTGTTATCGGAGTCATATGCGTCTGTGTGTCGGTAGTGTTGGCAGTTGTACTTGTAACTGTCGGCGGCCGGGAACAGACTGCTATGTCGCCGGTGGTGGTGTTAGCCAGAGATGTAAATCCAGGGGAGTTTTTGAGGGAGGAGGATCTGGCAGTAGTCAACTTGCCCCGGAGTTTTGTGGAGGGGTTGGTTGGTTCCTTTGACAGCGTGGCCAAGTGCCTGGATGGAGACTACAGGGCAGCTGTTCAATTGACAGCGGGCCAGGTGGTATCTACAGCCCAGTTGAGAAAGGCTCAGGAACCTATGGATGAGTTTATCCATAAGGAAATGAGACTGGTTTCAATTAATCCGGGAACCACAGCCGCATCATTGAGCGGAATAATCCGGGCAGGTGATGTGGTGTCGGTGGCGGCAATAGATCGGGAAACGGGACGCTACTATGTGGACGAGAGCCTTAGGTTCCTGCAGGTGTACAGTCTGTCCGATGGGGAAGGCATTACAGTTGATTCCATGTCTGCCCTGAGTGAGCAGGGTGAGACAGAGGACAGCGGCAGGGCACAGGTTTTGACTCTGATATGCAGTGAGGAACAGGCGGTTTTGTTGGCTGAGCTTCAGCAAATGAACCCGTATGTCCTGTTTGTGGGTCGTGGAGCTATGGCAGAGATCCTGTTGGAGGAGCCGGGACAATGACGGACTACGGAGCCATTTTGTCATCTGTCAGAGAGAGTATCAACAGTACCGGAGCGGGACAGTTGTCCGACAAGGCAAATGCCGATGATGTGTCATCTGCCCTCAAGGCCATGATTCGCAAGTTTTTGCTGAGGCAGGAATTGGACTCCTACGACAGAAGGTTCGTGGAGGCACTGACTGAGCAGATATACAACGACATGGCGGGGTATGGATGCATTACACAGTACATTTCCGACGATTCTGTGGAGGAGATCAACTGCAACAGCTGGGACAACATCTATGTAGTCAGAAATGGCTCAGTAGAGCGTCCCAGAGAACACTTTGTCAGTCCCATTCAATGCGGAGACATTACTCGACGCATGGTCAGGAGGGGAGGCCAGGTTATAGATGGTACGGTGCCTATCTGCGACAGCTACATAGAGAAGGGGGTGCGTATATCGGCCATTGCACCGCCTGTTATCGAAGAGAGCAGAGGAGCGGCATTTTCCATCCGACGCCAGCGCCTGCGAAAACTGACCAGAGAGGAACTGATAGACAGCGGATCGGCATTGGGTGAGGAGCTGGACCTGCTGGTGCTGTGCATTAACCACGGAGTATCTGTGGGCATAGCCGGCAGTACAGGTTCCGGCAAGACCTCCGACATGAACTACCTGCTTAACCGGGTAGATCCTGCCAAGAGAATATTTGCCATCGAGGACACCAGAGAGCTGGATTTGGATACGCTGGATGGTCAGCGACAGGTGATATACACCAAGACTCGTGAGACCAGCAGCGACAGATTCGATGTTACTGCGGACAAGCTGCTGAAGACAGCCCTCAGGTTTAACCCGGACATATTGGTGCCTGCAGAAATGCGGGGCGCCGAGGCAATGACAGCCCAGGAGGCAGGCAGGACCGGGCACACCATAGTTACGGGATTCCATGCAGACAATGCAGTGGATGCATATACCCGAATTATGACAATGTGCAAAATGTCGGGGACGGACCTTACAGAGGAAACCTTGATGAAGAACATTGTACGGGCATATCCGATTATGTGCTTCAAGGCACAGTTGGCAGACGGATCCCGCAGGTACATGCAGGTGGTGGAGGCCACGGACTATGCGAATGGCAGGTTGGAATACCGACAGCTTTACAGATTTGTAATTCGCAGTGTGGATTACAGAGAAGATGGCGGGGCGGTTATAGACGGCCACCACAAGTCCATGGGACACATCTCAAATCGCCTTGCATTGAGACTGTTGGAGAACGGAGCACGGCCTGAGCAGATAAGGCAATATGCAGGACCGGATTGGTCACCGGAGGAGGCTTATGAGTAAAACCATTTTGATTGCAGCTGTATTTGTGCTTTTCTCCTCCGGGGGCTTGGCCCTGCTGTGCCTGCACCGTGGGGGCAAAGGCACCGTTTTGGGTAAGCCTGCGAAGGGCCGCAGGCAGATTAAGCTGACAACCCCATTCCTTGTCAGGGCAGAGGAGCTGTTGGCTCTGAAGGCCCTGGAGATGAATGGAGTCTGGGCAAAGGTCAAGGTGGTTCATCTGATTTGCGTATCGGGTGTGCTGTTTGTGGTGGGAGGAGCAGTCTTTGGAGGGCTGCTTGGGAATATCCCATCCGCATTAGTGGCCGCTCCGGTTATGGCAGCTATTCCCTGGGTGATTCTGAACCTTATAGGCAGGAGAACCAGGAGAAATCTCCGGGACCAGCTGGAACATGCCATGGGCCTTGTAACAAACAGCTACCTGAGAGGACAGGACATCATCGAGGCTGTTCAGGACAATATTGGAGAATTCGATGGTTATACAGAGATGCTTTTCAGAGGTTTTTTGACAGAGGTTTCCCTTACAGATGCAGGAATTGCTGCGGCACTTGCGAACATGAGGGACAAGACGGCCAATACCTATTTCAAGCAGTGGTGCACCGTACTCATCCAGTGTCTGGAGGACAGAGAATTGAGATTTACTCTGCCTCCCATCGTAGCTGAGATGGTGGACAGGCGTGGAGCGGTTCTTGAGGCAAATACCTTGATCAGGAAGGCTCAGAGGGACTTCTTTGTAATTGTGGTGATAGCCTGCATGCAATTGCCCATTATGGGCCAGGTAAATCCGGAGTGGTACAGATTGCTGACAGACACAACCATAGGACAGATAGTTACGGCAATACTATTTGCACTGTGCGCTGTCTGCGGACTGGTTGTGATCAGGAAGGCAGGTTCCGTTAAGGAGGGAATGTGAAATGAAACTCTATCAGATTATTTTGTTTTCACTTTTTGCAGCCCTGGGGCTATATCTCCTGGCCATGTTCTTCCGGGACCGGTATACCAATCGAGTCAGGCTGAAGGGCGGCAGGATCAGAGCTGTGGGACGCAGGCTGTTCAGCGTTTTTATGCCGGACGAGGCCGGCAGGGAGAGAATGCAGCTGCAGCTGCAGCGACTGAATATGGAGATGACTCCGGAGGAGTACTGCTCCGCAGTTATTGCCAAGGTCCTTTTGATAGGGGCGGCTGCCCTTGCTATTGCTCTGTTGTCGCCCATATTCGGATGCTTGGGCCTGGTAGTTGCCATATTAGTCTGGTACAACGACATGGACCGCCTGCCTGCAGCCATACGCCGCAAGAACGAAAAACTCCTGGCAGAGTTGCCCCGATTTATTCGGACCTTTGCCTATGGAATGCAGTATGAAAAGGACATTCTGGGAATGCTGGAAACCTATTGCGATGTGGCCGGAGAAGGCCTCAAAAGCGATTTGGTTTCCCTGGTAAATAACATGCACAGGGGCAATTATGAGGAGGCCCTGAGGCAGTTTGACCGGTCGGTTTCCATTCCCCAACTCAGCAGATTTGTCAGTGCTCTGATCAGCATCAACAAGGGAGAAGATCAGACCTCGGTGCTGCTGGATATTACACAAGAGATTACCGCAGGGGAGCGGGAGAGACTGCGCTCAAAAATGGCAGATATTCCTGACAAGATACAGGCCATGTCCATACCAATAGTTATTGGCATCCTGGCCATGTACCTGTTCGTCATAGGATACAGCTTTATTAACAGTTTAAACATCATATTATAGGAGGAATTTATGAACAATTTGATTAGAAATGAAGAGGGAAATGAGATTTTGGGTTTTGTTATCGTTGCATTGATTACCACTGTTGTGGGCGGCGTATTGCTGACATGCTTCAACGATGGTGCCAAGGAGATTTTTGACTCCCTGATAGCTGCAATTAAGACCAAGATTGCATTTTAATCCGGAGGTTGGAATGAGAGCGGCATCTATGAACGAAAACGGAGGAATGTATATAGAGTTTGCAGTATGCATGATAGTGCTGTTTTCAGTGTTTGCGATGCTGCTCACAGTTCCGCCGATTTTTATTTACAAACAGAACATGGACAGCGTCTGCCGTCAGGTGGCAACAGCGGCGGCAGAGGCCGGATCCGTGGGAGAGGACATATCCCAGTTTGCTCAGGAGCTTATGGACAGCTACGGCATAGAGGGGACCGTGGAGTTTTCCGGAGATATATCGGAAGAACAGGTTCAGCTGAGGAGCAGATTTACTACAACGCTGCACGCCACATACAGCATCAGCCTGGGCAGAGAATGGTCTGTGGATATTGACATGTCTTCCACTACCCAATCCATGGGCAGGAGGTATCTCAAATGAAGGATAATCAAGAGGGCTCGGTTACATACATTACTCTGGCAGTTGCCTTCGTATTAACAGCTCTGTTGGCCCTGATCATCGAGTTTTGCTACCTGATGACGGTGAGGGCCTATATGCAGGGCACAATGGAAAGCACTCTGGAGACGGTAGTAGAGCTATGGACAATAGACGAGTACAGGAGCGATGAGCAGCTATACATATCCGAGGAGGCCGCCATGGACAGCTATAGGAGCATGCTGGCAGAGGCTCTGCATCTGAACAGAGATGGATACAGGCAGGGACCGGGAGGAGAGTATGTATGGAGCTACGACGAGCTGGAGTTCCAATGTACAGACAACGGCATATGGGTTTCCGGCAGAATCGGAGTTTGGCCATTACTGCTGGGAAGGTCCATATTGCAGGGAGATGGCACGTCAATGGAAATAGAAGCCAGTGCCTATATAAATTACAACAGGTGATAGTATGAGAAGCAAGACAAGAAACGCAATTGCAGCATTGGCATGTTTTGTCCTGTTGGCAGGGCTTGTGGTGTGGATTGTAACAAGGCCGGGCAGCGGCGATGAGGATTATCCCACAGCCACAGCGGTGGCCTCAGCAATATCTATGGCAGCCTCTACAGGGACGCCTGTGGCGCCACCTACGGAAACGCCTGTGGCGCCGCCTACGGAAGCTCCCGTCACGCCTGAGCCCACAGCCCCAATTGAGGTGGAGCCTACCCGGGTGCCCCAGATTACTGAGAGGCCAACCGCTGGACCAACGGCCACGCCAAGGCCTGAGGCAAGGCCTACAGCTGAACCTACGACGCTGCCAACTGCAGCACCTACCGAAAAGCCGGCCGCAGGGCAGGAGACCGGAAGGCTGATAGACTATGTGCGAAACAGCGGTGACTTTGTGTATATAGACAGGCCCCATTCGCCCTACAGGCTTATGTATGTACCTAAGTATACGGTTTCAGGAACCACGGATTCCATTCTGGATTCCGAGTTTGACTGGGGTGTAATAGTGGACGATTACAGGGAAACGCCTCCCTACGACTGTACTATATATGCCAATTCCTACGATGCGGAGACCCGTGGTGAAATCGAGAAGTTGCTGGAAAGGGTTTATCCCACAGGCGTCAAGCAGGTTATGGAGCTGGTGGTTCTGGCCATCCGACAGGAATTGTGGGAAACCACAATGGATCGTTCAGTGAGTTGTAACATCAGCGGCACTTTTGGAACAAGGTATATCGACAACCGGGAGGTCCATATCGCATATGCCTTTGGGGACACAGGACTGTATATATTTATCAAGGACCCGGGTTACATTAACCCTGAGGTTCCGCTGAAACTGACACAAGAGGAGATAGATGCCTTGTCTTACAATGGAAATGGCAGAGCCCAGGACGATTCTGCCATTTGGTTCAGGGAGGTGAATGATTTATGAAGAAGTTTGCTTTAAGAATATTTGTTTTTACACTATTGGTAGTTGGATGTGCAGCGTTTTCGGGGCTCCTTGCCTTTGCCGAGGAGATAAAGGTCTACGGCATAAATATCAGCGTATATGATTCCACAGGGAAAACCTATACCGGAGGCACAATGTCCTATGAGACTTTTCCCCAGACAATATATGTCAGCACTTCGACCCCCGGCACCAGCGAGAAAATAACTGTAACCATAAGTACACCCTCCGGGTCGACCTTGACTGCCAGGCAATTTACAGTCCATACCGCGTCGGAGGCTGGGGCATATAAGGTCACAGCAACAGCGGCCAATGGGGCTCAGCGGGAAATAGTCGTACAGGTTAAGTATGAGGTAAAGGCCCAGGCCACATCTACGTACAGATACAGAACTGTAGGCATTATGATTAATTCCATAAAAAAAGGCAACACGGTGATCAGGCAGAATGTGAATACAGAGGTTGGCCTGATAAATGGCACTACTTTAGATGCTACAGCTCTTACTACGGTGGAGAGATTGGTGTCTGCCACCGATGGCGCATCCTACGAACTGGTAGGCAGTATGGTTCTGGAGGTATATACAGGCTACGGGGTTGTAGGCAGGTATGTGGTTGCCAGGGATTGGAGCAGGCTGGTAAGCGACTACGAATGGGTGCCTGAGACCATAGAGGCCTTTCGCACCATGCGAAATGCAACGGTTATCTACCAAGCTCCCAAGGAAGTGAAGATAGGATCTGAGTGGCGGGATATCACAAATGGCAACCAAGTTCTGGGGAAAATCCAGGAAAAGGTGGTACTCCATCCATACCAATGGGTTCAGGCGTCGTTTTATCTCAACGACAACTACTTAGGCGACAAATATAACCATATATCCTCGGGATTAGTCACAATCAAGGCAAATGGCAGCAGGGTTGAGGAGCAATTTGCAAGGAGAGTCAAGGTCACCTATGTTTGCAACACAGGACACCGGGAAGTCATGTCCATATTTAACTTTGAAAGAGCTAAATCCACAGACATCGGACTGTCGCCTGAGGAGGATATGTCCTATCCGGAGAACGAGGATGTGGTTTCATGGGTATATTTGAGTGTGTTAGGACAGGACCTGGTGCCGGGGGATGGAGTTGAGGCGGTTATACGCATTCCCGAGTTGGACTATTCCTACGAAACCACAGTGGTATGCATGGAGAATACTACAATACGCATCCCCTTTGCGTGGCACACCCCGGAGGTGGACAGCACGAAAGAACTCACTGTGATTGCCACTGTAAATAGTGACAAGGCATTGTTGGAGTCTGAGTATGGCAACAACAGCCTGGAGTTTACAGTAGAGGTTAGAAACATGAGCTTTGCTGCACCAATTGAGCAAGGAGAGGCGTATCCTAACGTACCCTTCCGGGTAACCAGGAGCAGAGTTGAGTGGACGGAGCAGACCTATTCCAATGGCAGGATAGTGACTAACAGCTACTACGCGGAGCTCCTGATGGATCCACAAATAACCTACACCACCAAGGGACAGGGATACATTCGCAGCGGATATGGATATACCTTGGAACTGACATATACAATCAATACAAATTACAACAGAGACGAGTTCATAACCGACAGTCAGATGGCCTGCTGTGCCCTGCCCCAGTACACATATCACAAGCCTGTGTATCTGGAGAGAAAGGATGAAGACACATGGCATTTTGCCATGAATACCAGATCTCCCGACGGCATGCACAAGCAATATGTGCCTGTATGGTGGGACGATGACGAGCCTTATGTAATTCAGGCTATGTGCGGAGAGGTGTATACCCCCGGAGGAATGCTGACTGTATGGGTATCCGGCATAAATAACCCGGAATATAAACTGAATATAGAGGGAAGCATGTATGACGACGATCACATTGGTTATTGATGGACTTGCAGCCGGTTTCGTGGCGGTTGTAATGGCAAAGATCTCGGTGGAGGATTCCGCCACCAGGAAGATCCGCAACAAGAAGGTGGCACTCATAGCTCTGGCGGGCCTGGTATACAGAATAGTGGCTCAGATTGAGAGATTTATCTACAGGGACGACGATGGGCTGATCCAGACATTGGAGCCCCTGTGGCAGGGAATAGGCGGCATGCTCATAGTTGCTCTGCCAATGTTCTTGGCTGCCTACTATATGCACGTGCCAATTGGAGGAGGGGACATTAAGCTGATGGGCGCCTTGGGAATATATGTGGGTATTGGAGGCAGCCTGTGGATATTGCTCCTGTCCTGCCTGGCAGTTTGCATTGTATACGGCGTCAGGATGGCAGCTACACGCAAAGCAATCAACCTTAAGACTTCTGTGCCTATGGGACTATACATCCATATAGGATATACGATATTCATTTGCAGTCGATTGGTTTCTCCATGGCTTTAGCACACATAAGGCTAAATGAAATGGTTATTCCAAGGCCCAGCCCGCAGACTATGAGGCTGGATACTATACCCCCGAACAGAATGCACAGCAGAGATGCCAGGAATTGAATAAGGCAGGTGCTAAGGGCCAAATTGGTATAGAAGACGCTGATTTTTCCCATAAGTGCTCTGGAGAGGCGTATGTATGTCCTGCAGGCCTCAGGGGCTGAAACGTAGAGCCCCCGGTCATAGATGACTGCTGCAGGAGAGCCCATTGTGTCTGATCCAAAGGGTATCAGGACGCAGTCCGCGTCCTCCAGGGGGCCTGCTGTGGGATATCTGTCAAATGCAGCAGCTACGGTTTTCCCCTTGGCAACCCTGCGTTTGACCATGTTCTGGGAGAGCTGGCTGTCCACATTGCAGAAAAACTCTCCCATGCCGGACTGTATACATATAGGTTCCAGGCTATCCATGGAAAGAGGTGAAAGCAATGTGGCACTGCTGTTAAATGTTGCAGAGGAGGTAGGAGAGTCAATAAATATATTGTCACAATCTGCGGCGGCCTCCAGGGAATACATGGAGAATAGCTGCAGACCATATGACTTCATGGACAGGTTAATCCGATTCTCTATGCCCCAGATGTTAATGCTGAGCCAATAGGGGATGGATATGCATAGCAGGGCCAGACCGGTAAGAATTCCGCCTGCCAATGTGTTAATACCACCGAAGACTATTCCACCAATCGTACAGTTCAGAAGAGAAAACAGCAAGTATGCAGAGCTGGTGACTCTGTTGGGGGAGAGGGGATGCCTTCTGAATAGGTACTGAACAGTGTACATAAAAGCTCCTGTTATTGTGGATCGTATTGTGACAATCGTAGAACTTAATGCTTGCCCCTGTCAAGTTCCTTGAACTGATAAATTGGTGATGATATACTGTCGAAAATTAAAGGCGGAGGTATTCCCCAATGGCAAGAGCAAAGGGAAGCAATGAAAATGCCGGAGTTGTAGGACGCATTTTCGATAGATATTTCGTTAAAGCGATGAGCTTTATGGCCCAGGGTTTGTTTGCATCGCTGATTATCGGATTGATTATCAGTCAGCTTGCGAAAATTCCCTACCTGGGCTTCTTGTCCTCAATTGGAAATCAACTGGGAGCATCTTCTCCCGTTATAGGCGGAGCAATCGGCGCCGCAATTGCATATGGATTTCAATGTAAGGCACTGGTGGTTTTTTCATCTATTGCTGCCGGTGCAATCGGATACGCAGCAGGTGGTCCCTTGGGAGCATACATAGCAGGCGTTGTGGGAGCCGAGCTGGGCAACCTGGTGGCCGGCAGAACCAAGCTGGATATTGTTGTAACTCCCTTTGTTACTATTGTGTCAGGCGGTTTGGCAGGTATCCTGGTTGGTCCCTACTTCCAGAGATTTATGACCTGGCTTGGCACAGTTATAGGCAATGCCACAGAGCTTAACCCATTTATCATGGGTATTACAGTGGCTGTTTTGGTGGGTTTGGCGTTGACAGCTCCCATCAGCAGCGCTGCTATCTGCATTTCCCTATGGGGCAGTGTGAATATGACTACAGGCATGATGCTTGCAGCAGGTGCAGCAGCAGTAGGCTGCAGCGCACAGATGGTTGGTTTTGCAATTGCCAGCCGCAATGATAACAGCGTAGGCGGCTTCCTGTCCCAGGCCCTGGGAACATCTATGCTGCAGATTGGCAACATTATGAAGCATCCCCAGATCCTGATTGCTCCCACACTTACAGGCGCAATCCTGGGACCCATTTCCACTTGTCTCCTCAGGATGACAAACACAGCAACCGGCGCCGGCATGGGTACATCCGGCCTGGTGGGTCAGTTTGGGGCATTTGCTGCTATGAGCGGCAGCATGAACAGCTGGATTGTGGTTCTGGAGATTGTGCTCATGCACATAGTGGCTCCTGCAGCTATTACATTGCTGTTTGACAGCCTGCTGCGGAAAATCGGCTGGATAAAGCCAGGATATATGTGTATCGAGAAGTAAAATGGACATCAGAGACAGATTACACTCCATTGCCTACGATATGGGAGCGGACATGTTTGCCATATCCGATGTCAGCCGGGGAGAGGACCCGGATCTGCAGAACCTGCCCAATTGCATTACAGTGGGAGTGCATTTGTCCGATTATCTGATTTCAGGAATAACCCAGGGACCTACCTATACATACTACCAGCACTACAGGACAGTGAACACATTGATAGATCAGATTACTGCCAGGCTGGTTATTGAACTTCAGAGAGAGGGCTATGATGCCTTTGCCATACCGGCTTCCCAATCGGTGAAGGATAGGGATGGAGAGTATAGAGGCGTATTTCCCCACAAGACCGGAGCAGTCCACGGCGGCCTGGGATGGATAGGCAGGAATGGCCTGCTGATTACAGAACAATATGGGCCTGCAGTTCGTCTGGGCAGTGTATTGACCAATGCTCCCTTTGAGGATGCCATAGACCGCAGCGAAAGCATGGCACTGTTGGCACAGAAATACTGCGGCAATTGTTCCATCTGTGTGGACAGCTGCCCGTCCAAAGCCCTTCGTGGTGGACTGTGGCAGCCAGGCGTTCCCAGGGACGAACTGGTGGATGCTGCGGTTTGCTCCAGCTTCATGACCAAGGCCTACGGACACATAGGCAGAGGATCGGT